>CAZENI010000236.1:0-11833 GCA_964513055.1 uncultured Opitutus sp. | reverse complement strand
TCCCGCCCAAGTATCGGCGCCCCGACGCCCCCGGCGGCACCTACGTGAAGACCGGCGGCCGCGAGGAGATCGCCGCCTACTACGCCGCCATCACCGCGATCGACGACCAGGTGGGCCGCCTGCTGCAAACGCTCAAGGACACCGGCCAGGACGAGAACACGATCATCCTCTTCACCTCCGATCACGGTGACATGCTCGGCTCGCACGGCCTGCGCAGGAAGAGAAAGCCGCACGAGGAATCCGCCGGCGTGCCCGGGATCATCCGCTGGCCCGCGCGTATCCCCAAAGGCCGCACGGTCGACACGCTGTTCAGCCACGTCGACATGCCCGCGACCCTCCTCGGCCTCGCCGGGCTCGCCGTCCCGAAAAACTTCCAGGGCGCCGACCTCTCGCGCGTCGCCCTCGGTGAGACCACCGCCGGCCCCGCCGCCGTGCTGCTGCAAATCTTCGTGCCGTTCCGGGGCGACGGCATCCTGACGCCGTGGCGCGGCATCATCACCGATCGCCACACCTACGCCCGCTACGAGCACGCGCCCTGGGTGCTCTTCGACAACCGCAGCGACCCCTGGCAGATGACCAATCTCGCCGCCGATCCCTCCCACGGAAAACTGCGCGCCGAGCTCGACCAGAAACTCGCCGCCCTCATGGCCGACAAGCGCGACGCCTGGAGCCACAACCGCCCCCAACCCGTCGAGGAAGGTGCGCGGCTCTACGGCACGAAGACGTTCTACACCGTCGACGAGTATCTCGCCTGGGCCGCCGCCACCGGCAAATCACCGAAATAACCATCCCTATCGCGATGAACCTCCGCCTGCTCCTCGCCTGCGCCGCGCTGCCCGCCCTCGCCCTCACTGGGCTCGGGGCCGCCACCAAGAACATCGGCCCGGGCGCCGCCGACCTCCTCTTCCTCGACAACGGCACCGTCAAGGTCGGCATCGATCGCGCGAAAGGCGGCGCCATCACCTGGCTCTCCTGGTCCGCGTATCCACAAAACATGGTCAACAGCGCCGACCCCGGCCGGTTGATCCAGCAATCCTACTACGCCGGCCTGCGCCTCGATCGGAAGGCCGACGGCCAGAGCAAGTCCTGGAGCCCGTGGTCGTGGAACCCCATCCAGGGCGGCGGCGTGTCGTCGTGGGCGCGGGTCAACGTCTTCGAGCGCCGCGGCGCCGACACGCTCTACGCCGAGACGGTGCCGAAACTCTGGGACATGCCCGACGAGGAGGCCGCCGCGCTTATGCGGCAGTGGACGGCGTTCGAGCCGACGCTGCCCGACGTCGTGGTCGTGCGCTGCGAATTCATCGCGCAACGCACGCCCGGCGATCGCTGGGGCCCGGCCAGACTCTCCCCGCAGGAGGTGCCCGCGTGCTACTTCACCCGCAATTTCTCCACGATCAAAAGCTACCTCGGCGACGGTCAGTGGCGGACCGAGACGCAGCCGCCCGGCCCGCCGTGGGGCAAGGCGCGCCCGCCCCGCAATGCGATGGCGTGCTTCGCGCCCAACGGCCAGGGCGTCGCCGTCTTCAGCCCCGCCGCCACGCAACCGTGGAACTTCGGCCCGCACGCCGGCGGCGCCAGCGCCGATCCCACCGCCGGCCCCTGCGTGCACGTCGCGCCGATCGATCGCGTGAATCTCGGCCCGCAGTCCACCTACCGTTTCCGCTACTGGCTCATCGTCGGCACCGAGGCGCAGCTCGCCGCGCGGCTCGATACGCTTCTGCAAAAATACTCGGCCGAGCGCGCCGAGCTCACGAACCCGTGATTCCGTCCGCTCCCGCCCCTACCCCGTGAAATCCACTACCCTCCTCGCGCTCTTTTTTTCCGCCGTCGCCCCGCTCGCCGCCGCCGCGCCCGCCACGAAGCCCAACGTCATCCTCATCTACAGCGACGATCACGGTTACTCCGATCTCGGCGCGCAGGGCGTCGACCGGGACATCCGCACGCCGCACCTCGACGCGCTCGCCCGCGACGGCGTGCGGTTCGAGCGCGGCTACGTCACGGCGCCGCAGTGCGTGCCCTCGCGCGCCGGCGTCCTCACCGGCCGCTACCAGCAGCGCTTCGGCGTCGACGACAACCTGAAGGGCCCGCTCCCGCTCGCCGAACTCACGATTGCGGAGCGCCTGAAACCGGCCGGCTATATTTCCGCCCAGGTCGGCAAATGGCACCTCGAGCCGACGCCGCGCAGTGACGGCAAGGCCGTGCCCGGCGACCCGCACGCGTTCCAGCCCGGCGGACAGGGCTTCGCCGAATACTGGTGCGGTCCGATGAACTCGTTCCTCGCCTCGCACGACCTGAAGGGCACCCCGCTGCCCAACGCCCCGCAGCGCCTGACCGATCCGCGCTTCCGCTGCGTGTGGCAGGCCGACGCCGCCGTGTCCTTCATCGAGCGGCACGCGCGCGATCCGTTTTTCCTCTACCTCGCGTTCTACACGCCGCACGTGCCGCTCGAATCCCCCGAGCCGTGGTTTGCGCAGACGCCCGCGCATCTGCCGAAAGAACGCCGCCAGGCGCTCGCGATGATCGCCGCCATGGACGACGGCATCGGCCGCGTCCGCGCCACCCTGAAGGCGCGCGGCCTCGAGCAAAACACGCTGATCTTCTTCATCGGCGACAACGGCGCTCCGCTCAAGTCCGGCGCGTGGAACGGCTCGCTCAATCTCCCGCTCACCGGCGAAAAGGGCATGCTCACCGACGGCGGCGTGCGCACGCCCTTCCTCGCCGCCTGGCCCGGCACGCTCCCGGCCGGCAAAGTCTATTCACCCATGGTCAGCGCTCTCGACGTCGCCGCCACCACAGTGGCGCTCGCCGGTCTGCCCTCCGATGCGGCGCTCGACGGCGTCAATCTCGTGCCCTTCCTCACCGGAGAAAAAACCGGCGCGCCGCACGACCTGCTCTTCTGGCGCTGGCGCTCGCAGGCCGCCGTCCTCGACGGCCGCTGGAAGCTCGTGCTGCTCGGGCCGCAGCGCTACCTCTTCGACACCGCCGCACCCGACGGCGAGACGCGCAATCTCCTCGCCGAGCAACCCGCCATCGCCGAGCGCCTCCTCGCGCGGCTCACCGCCTGGGATGCCACGCTCAAGACGCCCGGACTCCCCACCGAGACGCACCCGCAGGATCAGGTTTTCTTCGACGCCCACGTGGAAAAGAAATCCGCCCCGCCCGCCTCCGCCGCCGACGCGCCCGCCGCGAAACGAAAAAAGAAACGCACCCCATGATCGCCCGCCTTCTCGTCATCCTCTGCGCCGCTGCCGCCATTGCCGCCCACGGCGCCGCCCCGCCCGCGCGCCCCAACCTCGTCTTCATCCTCGCCGACGATCTCGGCTGGAGCGACACCACCTTCAACGCGCCCAATGCCTTCTACGAGACACCACACATCCAGCGGCTCGCCCGGCGCGGGATGCGCTTCACCCAGGCCTACGCCGCCAACCCGCTCTGCTCGCCCACGCGCGCCAGCATCCTCACCGGCCTCTACCCCGCCCGCATCGGCATCACCGCACCCGTCTGCCACCTCCCGCAGGTGATCCTGGAGAAAGCCACCGTCAAGGCCGCCGCGCCCACCGCCAGGGCGCTCGTCGCCCAGAGTATCACCCGCCTAGATACGAGTTACTTCACGCTCGCCGAGGCGCTCCAGGGTGAAGGCTATGCCACCGGCCATTTCGGCAAATGGCATCTCGGCCCCGCGCCCTACAGCCCGCTCCAGCAGGGCTTCGATGTCGACTTCCCGCACTGGCCCGGCCCCGGTCCCGCCGGCAGCTACGTCGCGCCGTGGAAATTCCCCGCCGCGCTCAACGTCGCCAGCCAGCCCGGCGAGCACATCGAGGACCGCGTCGCGTCCGAGGCGATCGCCTTCATCAAGGCCAACCGCGCGCGCCCGTTCTACGTGAACTACTGGGCGTTCTCCGTCCACGCCCCCTACGACGCCAAGCCCGCGCTGATCGAGAAATACCGCGCCAAGGCCGCCCGGCTCCCGCCCGGCAGTGCCCAGCGCAATCCCGTCTACGCCGCGATGGTGCAGAGCCTCGACGACAACGTCGGCCGCCTCCTCGACACGCTCGATGAATTGCAGCTCACCGAGCAGACCATCATCGTCTTCTTCTCCGACAACGGCGGGGTCCACTGGCTCGCCGGCACACCCGAGGCGTCCCTCGCCGCGGGCATCACCGACATTCCGATCACCAGCAACGCCCCGCTCCGCGGCGGCAAGGCCACCACCTACGAAGGCGGCACGCGCGAGCCCTGCATCGTCGCCTGGCCCGGCCTGACGCGGCCCGGCAGCGCCTCCACCGCGATCATCCAGAGCGTCGATTTCTTCCCGACGTTGGCCGACGTCCTGCGACTCAAGCTTCCGGATACGCAGAAATTCGACGGCCGGAGCTTTGCCCCCGCGCTGCGCGGCGCCGCCCACGACCGCGGCCCGACGTTCTGCCATTTCCCGCACACCACGCCCGCCTCGGGCGGCCTCGCGTCCACCTGGGTCCGCGTCGGCGACTGGAAATTGATCCGCTTCTACTGCCTCGCCGACGATCAGAGCGACGTCCTCGAACTCTATAATCTGAAGGACGACCTCGGCGAAACGAAGAACCTCGCTGCGCAGCAGCCCGCGAAAGCGGCCGAGTTGAACGCGCTGATCACGGATTTTCTGCGCGACACCGCTGCCGTCGTGCCGGTGCGCAATCCCGCCTACGATCCCAAGGCGACCAGAGAGACGGCAAAAAAAGGGGTGGCAAAAAAGAAGAAATAGAGAGTCCAAGCCCCCGACTCTTCCCCGTCTTCGGTCGCGAGCCTCTTTTTTTGCCACCCCTCTTTTTTGCCGTCCCTGATTTTTTGCCGTCGCTCCGTGCCCATTACCCGCCCAGCCCCGCTGCGCTGTCTCTCGCAAGACGAGTTCCGCGACCTTTCCTTCGCGGTCAAGGGCGTCGCGATCGCCATCCACCGCGAGTTCGGCCGCTTTTTCGACGAACGCATCTACAAACTTGAACTGGCCCGCCGGATACCCGCGACGCGGCTGGAAGTGCCGGTCGAGGTGAGCCACTCCGGCTTCACCAAGCGCTACTTCCTCGACGTGCTCGTGGGCGACGGCGGCCTCTTCGAGTTCAAAGCGGCCGAGACCTTTTCGCCGCGCCATCGCGCCCAGCTCATCCACTACCTCATGCTCTGCGATCTGGAGCATGCGATGTTGATCTCCACGCGCGCCGACCGTTTGGAGACGGAGTTCGTCAATACGCTCTATCCACTGGCCAAGCGCCTCCGCCATCGCGTCGACTCCGCCCGCTGGGTGCCAACGTCCGCCGGCGCTGCCTGTTTGGAGAGCATCGTTCGCGATCTGTTGGGCGATTGGGGCGCCGGACTCGACCTGAGCCTGTATGAAGAGGCGGTCACACATTTCCTCGGCGGTGAGAGCGCCGTGGTGGGCTCCGTGCCCGTGGCCAGCAGCGGCGTGCTCCTGGCCGGGCAAAACGTGCGCTTCGCGGCCGATGGCGTCGTGTTCAAAATCACCACGTTCCACGCGCTCCCCACGACCTTCGAGGCTCACGCCCGCCATTTCATCGCCCACACCGGCCTCACCGCGATCCAGTGGATCAACATCAATCCGCAATGCGTGACGTTCACAACGATCCTCCCTGAATGACGGCAAAAAAAGGGGTGACAAAAATAGAAAACAACGAGCCGCCGGCCCGCGCCCCTAACGCCAATTCCCCAACTCCCTCCCGCCTCCTGTCGCGAACCTCTTTTTGCCACCCCTCTTTTTTGCCGTCCTTCCGTTCCCTATGCACTCACATGGATCGTCATCAGTCCGGAGTGCGAGACGTCGACGACGGCCTCCCCTGAATGACGGCAAAAAAAGGGGTGACAAAAATAGAAAACAACGAGCCGCCGGCCCGCGCCCCTAACGCCAATTCCCCAACTCCCTCCCGCCTCCTGTCGCGAACCTCTTTTTGCCATCCCTCTTTTTTGCCGTCCCTCCGTTCCCCATGAAATACCCCCTCCTCTTTCTTTTTGCCGCCACATCCCTCTCCGCCCAAACCACTCCTCCTGCCACCGTGACGCAGCCCCCGGCATCGGAAGCCGTCGTCCTCTCCCCGTTCACCGTCGAGTCCGGCACCGAGAAAGGCTACCTCGCCACGCAGACCCTCAGCGGCACGCGGCTCAAGACCGACCTCAAGGACATCGGCTCGGCCCTGACCATCTTCACCGAACAGCTCATGGATGATCTCGGCGCCAACAGCATCTACGACCTGATGGCCTTCGCGCCGAACACCGATCCGTTCGTCATGTCGACCTCGGACATCACCGGTAACGGCAACGATTTCATCAACATCCCGACGAAGTTTGTGAGCCGCGGCGGCGCCAGCACCGTCGTCGGGCAGGATTTCTTCACGAACAACATCCCGAACGATCGCTTCAACTCCGAGGCCCTCACCTTCACGCGCGGCCCCAACGCCATCCTCTTCGGCCTCGGCAACGCCGCCGGCGCCTTCATCTCCTCCACCAAGCGCGCCAAAAACCGCACCGCCACCGCGATCGAACACCAAATCGACGACCGCGGCTCCTACCGCGTCACGCTCGACCACAATCAAGTCCTGAAGAAAGACCTCCTTTCGATCCGCTACTCCGGGCTCTACGAAAACCTGAAGAGCTTCCGCATCCCCACCGAGAGCATGCAGCGGCGGCATTTCGTGACGGTGAACGTCACCCCATTCAAGCGGACCACGCTCCGCGCCAGCTATGAGAAAGGCCTGATCAACGCCCCCGCCGTCCGCCCGTGGCCCGACTACGACGCCGTCTCGCCGTGGCTCGCCGCCGGTTCGCCGATGATCGCGACGTTCACCAACGTCGCCACCGGCAAGCCGCCCGGCACGCAGAACTACGCGCAGGCCGGCCTCGTCTCGACCGCGTTTTCCGCCGGCGGCACGCCCGTCCCCACGCAGCGCTTCACCAATCAGGGCCAGTCCGTGCCCACATCGTTCGCCAACGGCTTTCCCGTCAACGGCGCCAACTTCCGCTCCCTCGTCAACGAGGCCATCTTCCCGACCTTCGCCAGCAACTTCGGCAACACCGCCTTCCGCCTCACCGACTACGAGATCGGCTCGGTGTTTCTCGAGCAGCAGCTCACGCGCGATTTCTTCGTCGAGGCCGCCTACAACCGCGTGAACAGCAATCTCAAGGCCGTGAACGGCTTCGTCGGTCAGCTCGCCTACATCTACGTCGACCCCAACCGCCAGCTCCCCGACGGCCAGCCCAATCCCAACGCCGGCCTCCTCTACAGCGAATCGCAGAGCACGCTGATCGACGCGCCCAACGAGGCGGAGAACTTCCGCGTGATGGCCTCCTACAATCTCGACTTCACCCGCCGCCCTTCCGGCTGGCTCCGCCACCTCGGCCGCCACCAGGCTGCCGTCTTCATGGAGGACAGCCACCAGAGCGGCTGGTCGAGCAACAACGGTCTCTTCAACAGCACGCCCCTCGCCACCACCGGCGCCGCCGCCCTGATCAACAACGCGAACAACGGCATCCGCTTTCGCTACTACTTCGAGCCGGCCAAGGGCAAAATCGGCAACAGCGTCGGCGACTACATCTCCAACCTGCCCGTCCTCTACGCCAACGACCCGCTGCCCGCGCGTGATCCCAGCGGCATCACGCCCGCGTTCTTCTCGTTCCAGGGCCCCACGATGACCGAATCCGTCGTCCGCACCTACGCCGTCGCGACGCAGAGTTTCTTCTGGAAGGATCGCCTCGTGATCACCAACGGCCTGCGCGAGGACCAGCAGACCTCCTGGCTCGCCGTCCCCAACGACTTCGTCGCGCTGCGCGACGCCAACGGCACCGCGCCCCGCCCGAGCGGCATCAACCTGCGGAAATTCCGCGGCGACAGCCGCACCTCGCGCGGCGGCAACACCTACAGCCGCGGCCTCGTCTTCCACGCGCGCCCCTGGCTCAGCCTGAGCTACAACACCTCGAACAATTTCCAGGTCAACGCCGGCACCCGCAACGTCTACGGCGATCTTCTCCCCAACCCCGAGGGCGAGGGCAGCGACTACGGCCTCAAGTTCTCCCTCTTCAACCGCCGCGTCTTCCTCGACCTCACCTACTACACCAACCGCAACAAGAACAGCGGCGACAGCATCTCCAGCAACGCCGCCGGCAACTTCAAGCAGTTCGACCAGCTCTGGATCGGCATCAGCGATCTCACCGGCGACGTGAAGTATCTGACTTCCCCCTACTCCACGCTCAGCACCGTCTGGCAGGATGTCGTCTCCACCGCGTCGAAGGGCTACGAGTTCTCGCTCACCGCCAATCCCACCGACCGCTGGCGCGTCACGCTCAACGGCAGCCAGCGCGGGGACAACACCACCAGCGCGCGCGGCGTCTACATCAACCAGTATATGGCCGAATACCTCCCGCTGATCAAAGCGAACGCCGACTGGATGCGCGCCCCCACCGCGGGCAATCTTACCGTCGCCCAGCGCGTCGCCGACCTCGAGTCGACACTCGTGAACTTCAACGCCATCCGCAACAGCCCCTCCGCCAACTTCGCGTCCAAGTGGACTCTGAATCTGATCCAGAGCTACGAGTTCGCGCCGCGCGGCCTGCTCCGCGGCTTCTCGCTCGGCGGCAGCATGAACGCCCGCGGCAAGGCCATCAGCGGCTTCGCCGTCGACCGGAACAACGTGCTCGATCCGACGATCCCCTACCACGCGCCCGCCTACGCGAACTTCGGCGCATGGGTGACCTACAAGCGGAAACTCTTCCAGAATCGCATCGACTGGCGGCTGCAGGTGAACGTCCGGAATGTTTTCGACAAAAACACGATCTACCCGCTCGTCACCGTCGACACCCGCGACGGCCGCCACACGCCCGATGTCGCCGTCTACACGCTGAAGGAGCCGCGCACGTTCCAGATCACGAACTCGTTCCGCTTCTGAGCTGCGCGTCGAAAAGCCCCGCGCCGAGACGGCTCCACCTGCCAGCGGCCTGAATCGCGCGTCGCCACGAGCGTGAGCGCATGGTCGTCCCTCCGCTCCCTCCCGCTTGCAGCGACGGGCAGTCGTTCCGCTGCGACCGGCGTTGCCAACCACCGCCCGAGTCCGTCAACTCCCGCCATGCGCCTGCTCCGTCTCGCCCCGTTCGTCGTGGCCACGTGCCTGTGCGCGGCCGCTCCGAAGAAGCCCGAGGGCCCCGAGGTGCTCGTCGTCGCCGATGTCACCGGCGATCCGGCCCTCGCCCAGCGTCCGACCAAGGAGAAACCCGTCTACTTCGTCATGATGGGCGGAGCGGAGCGCCCGCTCGGCGATGCGATCGCCGGCGAGCGGCTGCCGTCGCGCGCCGACGTCGCCAAGGAAGTCGTCGCCGCCCTCACCTCCCAAGGCTACCAGCAGACCGCCCTCGGCGGCCCGCGCCCTTCGCTCGCCATCATCTTCACCTACGGCACGGCCAACCTCTCGACGATGGAGCTCACCGACACCGACGCGGCCACCGGCGAATCGACCACGTCGGTCCTCGCGTTCAACCAACGCGAGATCGCCCAGCTCGTCGGCGCCGACAAGGCCTCGCGCCGGATGCTGATGTCGAGCGAGGCCGATCAGATCAACCAGGCCGCCCGCGACGATCGCGTTTACATCATGATCGGCGCGATGGACGTCGAAGCCCTCGTGAAGAAGCAGAAGCGACTCGTCTGGCGCACGCGCATCTCGATCGACTCGCGCCGCCACTCGCTGCCCGACGCGATGCGCGTGATGCTGGCGAGCGCCGCGCCGCTGTTCGGCACCCACACCGATCTGCCCGTCTTCGTCGAGGACGCCGACCGCCGCAAGACCGAGGTCAAGGTCGGCACGCCGGTCGTGGTCGAGGACCCGGCCGCCAAGGCACCCGCGCCGACTCCCGCGTCACCCAAGGAATAATCCCACTCTCCCCATGCGCTCTTCATTCCGATCCCTCTGGTGCGCGGTCGCCCTCGCGTCCGCCTGCGTTGCACCCGCCGTCTGCACCGCCGTCGAGTCGGGCCAGCCCGCGCCGGACTTCACGTTCACCGCTCTCTCCGGAAAAACGCAGAAACTCTCCGACTACCGCGGCAAGGTCGTGGTGCTCGAGTGGCTCAGTCCCGCGTGCCCGTTCGTGCTGCGGCACTATCGCAGCGGGAATCTGCCCGCCACGCAGGCGGCCGCCGCGGCGGATGGCGTGGTGTGGCTGCAGATCAATTCCAGCGCGATGGGCGACCTTGATCCGGTCGCCACCGCCGAGTGGCAGAAGAAACAAGGCGCGGTCGCGACCGCCTACATTCGCGATCAGGGCGGGAAAATCGGCCGCCTCTACGGCGCTCAGACGACGCCACATCTCTACGTGATCGCGAAGGACGGCACGCTCGCGTATCAGGGCGCGATCGACGACCAGCCGAGCGCGAGCCTGGCCATGACAACGTCCGCCCACAACTATGTGAAGGCCGCCCTCGCCGCCCTCAAAGCCGGCCGGCCCGTCGAGAAGCCCACCACCCAGCCTTACGGCTGCGGCGTGAAATACGGCAGCGAGGGCTGAAGCGCGGCCGGACGCGCGGGCGCGCGCTGGTGCAGCTCTCGGAGAATGGTAGAACGCCACTCGTAGCCGCTTGAGGTAGGGCGAGGCGTCCCCCCCCCCCCCGCGCGGGGTTAAGGGTTAACCACAAGGCGGGGCGCCCCCGCCGCGCGGGGGCGTCTTATGGGTTACACGGCTCGGCGGGGACGCCTCGCCCTACCGCATGGGTCGCTATGTGTCAGTATCCGCAGCGGACAACACTACCGCGGAGCGGAGCGACGCGTTGCACGAGCACGAGCTAGAGCAAGAGTAAGAGCAGGAGCACGAGCGCGACCAGGCGTGCTGACCGACTGCAGGCCCGGCGCTATCGCCCCCGTGATTGCACGGAGGGCCGCCACGCCCTCACGCCACTTTTTTTCATTATTCGCGTAATCGTGCGAAGCGTTTCCCGCCATTAGGTGGCAATCGGGGAAGTCCAGGCCATGCGCCGGTCGCAGGCCGGCTTGCCCGTTCCGCTTCCACAACCATGTCACGATTGCCCGCTCCGTTCCCCGTCCGCCGATCGCGCGCGGTCCGCACCCTCCGGTCCCTCCCCGCGCTGTCCTGGTGTTGCGCGTTGCTCACGCTGGCCGCCTCGTCCGCGACCGCTTCCATCGCCGTCTATCCCGCCAACCCCACCCTCGAGCACGGCACGGCGCGCCAGTTCACCGCCTATGTGCCGATGACGCCAAACACCGTCGAGTGGCTGGTCAACGACACCGTCGGCGGCAACGCCACCGTCGGCACGATCAGCCCGACCGGCGCCTACGTCGCGCCGACCGACATCCCTTCGCCCAACGTCGTCACGATCAAGGCGCGCAGCACCGCCAATCCCGCCGTGGTCGGCGCGCTGCCGCTCACCCTCGTGCGCAAATACCCCTGGCTGTGGAGCGTCTCGCCCGCGAGCGTGCCGGCCGGCTCATTCCAGGTGAGCCTCAACGGCGCCAACTTCGCCCCCGATTCGCGCGCGCTCATCAACGGCGCACCCGCCACGACGATCTACGTCTCGCCGACGAAGCTCCTCGTGCAGGGCAGCGCCACCGTCGTCGGCCAGATGCAGATCGCCGTGCAGCAACCCGGCGTCGGTTCCGTGACCGGCAGCAGCGTGAGCCTTTCGATCACGGGCGTCCCTGTCGTCGTGAAAGTCTCGCCGGCCGGCGTTTCCCTCTCCCCCGGCGGCCAGCAGAAGTTCAACGCCACCGTCACGGGCACGAGCGATCCGACCGTCACGTGGTCGCTCGCCAGCGGCGCCGGCAGCAGCGGTCCCGGTGCTGCGGTGGTGCGGGTG
>CAZENI010000235.1:0-11904 GCA_964513055.1 uncultured Opitutus sp. | reverse complement strand
ATGCCCCGCCCGGCGCTCGACATCCACGAGCTGGCGGCCGCGCTCGGCCGCTCGGTGACGTGGGTCTATGATCACTGGCGCGACGAAGTGGCGGCCCGCCGCCTTCCGGCACCGCTCAACGGCGGCGCGCCGCCGTTGCGCTGGTCGCGGGCGCAGGTCTATGCCTGCCTCGATCGCGGCCTCGACCGCGAGGCCCGCATCGCCGCCGCCGCCCATCGCGCCGCCGCCGATGCCGCCCGCGAGGTTCGCAACCAGCCAGGCCGCGAGCGTCTCGCCGACGAAAGTCGCGCCCGGCTCGATGCTCGTTTCGGTGGGCAGTCATGAGCGAACCGCTTGCCATGGCAGCACTTGCTGTCGGATGCGCGCTGGTCGCGCTGCTGACGATGCGGCTGGTGGCGCTGTTCTTCATCGTGCGCAACGCCTACGCCGAGGCCCGCCGCATCGGTCCCGAGGATCACGAGAGCAAGCATGTCTGATCTGCCGAGCTTCAACATCCGCCCTCTGCCTCAAGGCGGCTATGTCGTCACCGAGGACGGCGAGGAGGTTGCCGCGTTCAGCACGCCGGCCGAAACATCCATGTGGATGGAGACTCGGCTAAACTCGCTGCCAATGGAGCGGCAGCGCGCAGCCGTCGATGCGGACGTTGTGTCGATGTCTCAGGTCCTGCAGCCTGCCGAGCCGAAGTGGGCTTGGAAGCGGAGGCAATCATGAAAATCGATGTGCCCTATCTCAAGTGGCGCGACGGCAGGCCCCGCTGGGAGCCAGGGCCGAAGCTGCGCGCGGCCGGCTTCAAGGGCCGCGACCTGAAGGACAGCGGGGGCGGTTGGCTCGACGAGAGGGGCGCGGTGGAAGCCGCGCGCGAGCTCAACCGTGGCGTGACGGCGTGGCGCGAGGAGGGCGCGCCACGCCGTCGGACGCCCACCGGCCCGCGCCGGCATCCGCAGTGCCTGGCCGCCCTGTGGGAACTCTATGCCAAGAGCCCGAAGTTTGCGGGGCTGGCGCCGAAGACGCGGGCTGACTATCGCGTCAAGGCCGGCGTGATGCTGGCCGATCTCGGCGACGAGGCCGTGCGCGCGCTGTCGAAGGCTCACGTCTACGGCTACTGGGAGCAGCTGCACCGCGCGCGCGGGCACGCGATGGCGAACGGCATCCTGGCCGTGCTGCGGCTGACGCTCAGTTATGGCGAGATGCGCGGCTGGCTGCCCATGAACAGTAACCCCGCCCTAAAACTCAACATCGAGGGTGTCGCGCCGCGCTGCGTGGTCTGGACGCCCGACGAGGTTGCGGCGCTGGTGACGGCGGCGGACGCGCTCGCTTTGCCCGGAGTGGCGGACGCCGTCGTCATCGCGCTGCACACGGGCCAGCGCCAGGGCGACGTGCTGGCGCTGGAACTTGGCGCCACCGAGAACGCGCGCACCGTGTTCCGGCAGTCGAAGACCGGCGCGCGCGTGATCGTGCCGCACACGCCGGCGCTGGCCGAGCGGCTGGCGGCGATCGTGGCGAGGCGCGCGGCCGGCCAGGTCGTGTCGCTAGCGTTCGCACGCCGCGTCGTGCTGCGCGCCGACGGCCGGCCCTACACCGCCTCGGCCTTCGGCAAGGACTGGCGCCGTGTGCGCGCCGCCGTCGCCGAGCGACAGCCCGAGGCCGCCGACAAGTTGTTTCTTGATATCCGCGACACGGCCGTGACCCGGCTGGCGCTCGCGGGCTGCACGGTTGCCGAGATCCGCGCGATCACGGGGCACTCGATGCAGACCATTCACGCCGTGCTGGCGCACTATCTGGCGCTCGACGAGCGCATGGCCGGCGCCGGCATCGACCGCCTGCGCGCCTGGATGGACGAGGAGGGAATTGCGGTATGAGCATGGACGTCAGAGCACGTTGCGCCGATTGCGTGTACTGGGACGGCCCGTACGAGGACCACAGCGGTGCATCTTGGGGCGAGTGCAGGCGCCGCGCCAAAGTCGGAGAGGGCTGGCCACGCACACGACACCGCGACTGGTGCGGCGATCTCGTGACGAGCAATCAACAAACGCGGCGGCAGGAAGTAACGGCCGCCATGGAAGGCGCCGTTGCGACCGCGCGGTCGCGCCCTATTGCGTCCGACTGAAACCGGAAACCAGCCGGTTTGTCTGGAACTGTCCGACCGCCAAGCCCTTGATGCGCAACGCGCGCAACGGACTCTTAATCAGCGGGTCGAAGGTTCGAGTCCTTCATCACCCACCAATCAAATCAATGACTTAGGTGCGTAAATCATGGTCCGAAGCAGGAACGTCCGACTACTCGTCGCGCTCCTGCTTCCGACTTTTTGCCAAGCGCCGGTTGCCACGTGGGCAACGGAAGGCGCCAGGATCGACGTGATCGACGCAGACACGGTCGAGCAGGACGGCGTGCGCTGGCGTCTGGTTGGCTTCGATGCGCCGGAGATCCATCGCGCACGCTGTGTCGAGGAACGGCGGCGCGGCATCGTGGCGGCCGCGCGGCTGATCGCGCTGCTTGCGTCAAAGGGCGGGCGGCTCGAGGCAGCGGGCAAAGGACGCGAGAAGTTCGGCCGGCGGCTGGGGCGCCTGTTGATCGGGACACCGGGGCGCGACTGGGCCGAGATCGCGATCGCCGAGGGACACGCCGTCGCGTGGGACGGAAAAGGCAAGGCGCCCGACTGGTGCAGTCGAGCGCCGTAGACGTGCTGAGAGGGCGGCCTCAATCGGAAGATTTGGTTTTGACTTCTAGCGGCAGGATCAACAGCTCGAAAGAGATTGCGCCATTGATCCCCATCGATATGCCCGCAACCATAGTCTTGAGCTTGCAGCCGTCCTTCTCGCCGAGAGCGGCGAACAGGTCAGACAGCGCGACGAGTTGACCGCCCAGACTATCAGCAGGAAGCAGAGAGTCGGGCAACGGCGTCACAACATATTGCAAGCGCTGTTCCGATCCGATCCTGGCAACGATTTCCATTGCGGTGTCTGCCATCGGCCCGGCCTCTCTCGTTCACTCGTTGTCGGGTGTAAATTCTAGCTCGGCGCCAGTGTAGATCGGCACCCCATGATCCGCCGCGATGCGAAGCGTATTGTGCGCCTCGCACTCGTCGGCCTCGTCGAATGTCTCACACAAATGGACGAACTGCTTCGAGTGCGGATCGCGCCATCGATGAAGCCCGAGAGAACAGGCGCCGCATTGATCGGCAGCCATTTCCTCAACCATCAGAACGCGCGGATCGGCCGGGTTGTGGCCGGGGTGCTGGCTCTTGAGAGCTATCCGAGCCATGTGGTCGCGCTTGTCGTCGTCTCGCATGGCGGGCCTCAATTGCTGGTCTCGCGCAGACCCGAATTGCAGGTTGCGCGGATGGCGACGGCTAGGGCGCTATCCTGGCCGACAAGATGTGCGCGGATACTGCCGAGGCAGTCGCGCAGATGCATAATTTCGTCGGCAGCCATCCCCTCGATCGTGAATGGATTTGGCATATCACGACCAGTTCTCATCTCATGATGAGTGCGGGCGGCGGCGTCCCTCTCACGCAACATCGAGACCAAATCTGCGCTAGGCTTCGCCATCTGTTCGGCCTCAATCGGAAGATTCGGTCTGGCGCGCGAGATCAACGACGCCGGACACAATCTGTCCGTCCACGAGCGTGGCGCTGTGGGCGGACCCGCGCTTGATCGTTGCGAGCCACTGCTCGTAACTGGCGGTCTGGCCGGCGAACGCGCTTGCGCCCGTATCAGCAAGCCAGCGCGCAAGATCTTCGGCGTTAGCGAATGCGGGAGAAATCGGCGTGCCTTCGCTCGTGTCCTCATACATCATGAAGTGCGTGCGAAGCTCGTCAGGCCAGTCCGGCATGTAGTCAGCGGGGTCCGGCTCCAGCGGCATGTCGTCGGCCCACCACTGATAGGTCGGATTTACGGGAACGGGGTTCCACTCCTTCGCTTCGGCGCGCGCCTCGGCAAGCATCTCGTCGATGCTAACTAGGCTGCCGTCGTATTTCTTGACCTTGCGCTCATCCATCCACAAACGATGCCCTTCGATCCATTCTGGCAGATCAGCGTCGCGCCACTGCTTGACTGCCTCGCTGTACGAAGTGTCGAGCATAGGGATGTAGCGCCCGCGTTCGTCGCGCGGGTGAACCCAATCCGCAGGCACCATTCGCAATTCGCGTCCCATCGTCGGGGCCTCTCTCGTCTGCGCCGGCACGTCCGGCACCACAACCTAGTTGTGAATGTATTCCTCGACCTATTGCGTGTCAAGGGCCGCAAGTGTATATCTACATCATGAATCGTTCGAAGCTCACGATACGGGCATACATCCGCGCCATGCCGGGCATGAGCGAGGCAAGGCAGCGCGAGCGCGCGGCCGAAGCTGGCGCCACTGTGTTCTATGGCGAGGGCGAACGGGCCGCTTGGTTGCGGGCGCTGCGGCCGGGGCAAGCCGGATGGGTGTGGCGCCTGTCGTGGCTCGCGGTGGCCGCTCGCAACGGTGGGAAACTCCCGAGCGCTGACTACGCTCGCACGGTTGCAATTCTGTCGCGCCGTGTTGGCGAGGGCGCACTCGTGATCCTTGGTGATGACGGCATTGACAGTGATGACCGGGACGGATGGGAACAAGCCGTCGAGGACGGCGCATTGCAGGTTCGCAGCGGGCGCTACATCACGTCGCGCGAGGCCGCGAGGCGCGGGAAAATCGGCGGCGACGTCCGGCGCGAGCGGGCGGCAATCAACCTGCTGCGCACGTCCCACAAGGGCAAGCTGCCGATGGTCCGAGCTTACTGGCGCAGCGCTGACTTCCCAAACCGGGAGGCAAAGGCCGAGGCGATCAATGCGGAGTTGGAAGCGGCCGGCCTGATGAGGCTGGGAAGCTGGCAAACCATTTGGCGGGCGCTCAAGAAATTGGAGGGCGTGCGCTAATGTCGAGATACGCAGCAACGGCGACGCATGTGTACGTCATCGACGCTGGCGATCTGTGCAAGATCGGAACCACGAGCTTCGTTAAGCGCCGGGTGACGCAGGTTGCGAACTCATATGGCGGCGTCATTGGTGGCCGCCGCATGCGTTTGTCTGCCGCTTGGGAGACGCCTAGCGCGGCAGTCGTCGAGCGAACTGTGCGGCGGCTTTACTGGGACGCATCACGCAACTTTAGCAACGATTGGTTTTATACGGATGCGGCAAGCATGTGCGCTGCCGTGGAGACTGCTATCGCTGACGTGGGTGCCGATCCCGTCGCGTGCCGCAGGGATTTTGGAGAGTTGCCGCCAGACCGGACGCCGTGCACGCATCCGATTTACTTGGCTGCAATTGCGAGAGAGAAAAAGCGCAAAGCTGCCAGACGGCGGCTGTGATCAGAGGAGCGGGAAATGCCACGCTTGAAAGCCCTCAGCGTTCGTCAGCCTTGGGCGTGGGCAATCATCCATGCCGGGAAGGATATCGAGAACCGCTCGTGGCAAGCGGTCAACCACGGCCTTCGTGTGCGTGGTCGGATCTGTATTCATGCCGCCAAGGGGATGACGAAAGATGAGTACGATGAAGCCCGCGAGTTCATTGACCGCCTCGGATATTATACGCCCGAAGCGCACGCGCTCTACCGAGGGGGCATCATCGGTGATGTTGAGGTCGTCGATGTCGTGAGCAAGAGCGACAGCCCGTGGTTCTTCGGTCCGCGAGGCTTGGTGCTGCGCGACCCACGTCCGATGGCGTTCGTGCCAGCTCAAGGCGCGCTTGGTTACTTCGATTGGGAACCGGCCGATATGTCCATCGTGCCGAAGCCGGCAGCGTGGATGCTGCCGAAGCCTCCGAAGATCGAAAAGACGATCATGCGGACGCAGCCGCTTCCGCTATTCGACACTGATCAGTGAGGTGCGCGAGATGCTGTTGCAGTTTCTGCTTGAACACGATCCGCGTGGGCAACAGATCCCCGCGTCCCGTCGGGTGCTGGCGGACATGGCGCGCCACCACAAGCAGTCAGTTGGCGATGTAATCCGGCACTTGCGCGCCGGAGCGATGATGCAGAGCGCTGGCTATCGATACGTTTGGGTGCAACCCGAAGATCGTTACCACTAGAGGAGGAGCAAACAGTGATCGACGATTGGGCCATTGAGACGAGAGAGGCGTCGGGCGGCATTCTCGAAGTGCTTGATGCTGACGGTGTGTGGCGCCCCGTGCCGCACGCCGCCGCGACATTCATTCGGAACTTTGCCCCCAAGGCGGCAGGGTTCACAATGGTCGAGTGGTGGGTGGGGCAAGTGTTTGCTGCCGGTCTATTCCCGCCGCACGGCATTAGTTCAACGCCCAAGCCGACAGACGAATCTGACGACAAGATCGTGCGCGATTTCCTTCGTGGGTTTGAGGCTCGCTTTCCGGCGCAGTGCAACAAGTTCGCGGCGTACATGGGATGGAAGAGGCGCGTGCCGGAACCGGCAGCCGACAGTCAGCAATAAGCGAGAGAGGAGCGGCAATGTCCGAGGCTCCAAAGTGCTCGCAATGCCAGATGCCGATGGCGATCAAGGAGTCGCTTGATATCGGCGTGTGCATGGCGTGTCGTCCGTGGGTCGTGGGCGTTGACCCGGCGGCATTGGATGGCGAGAGGAGCGCCGTCAAGTGCTGGTGTGGGGAAGTAGCGTCATGGCGACCAAGCGAGCGCCGGCCGACATCATGCAAGCGGTGTGGCGCTCGGTTCGACTTTAGATCAGCATAACAGATAGAGGAGCCCATCACGCCCCTACAACTGTTGCCGCCGCGACTCACCACAACCCGAAAATGCGCAACGGCACCAGTTCGGTGCCGTTTTCAGTAACCCAAATCAGTTATGAAGGGCGGACCGACGCGGTGTTCCAGCACCTGCATCGGCCCTTGATCGCCAACTGTCGTAAGCAGGAGACGACCCGCATGAACCCTTACAACACACGCCCGCTGGGCGCAATCGCCGCCGCCGTCACTGGCGTCGGAATTATCGGCGCATCCACATTCGCCGTCATCACATCCGCCCACCAGGATCTGCCGCACGCGGTTCTGACCTCGGCCATGGCGGCCGGCGTCGTGGCCGGCGCCATCACCATCGGCCGCGCCTGGCGGCAGGGCCGGCGCAGCCTCGCGGCGGCGATCGCCGTGGCGCTGATCTCGGCCGAGCTGTTCGGCGTGCTGCTCTCCGCCGAACGCATCGTCGCCGAGCGCGAGGCGGCGCAAGCCACCGTCGCCAAGGGGCAGGCGGCGCGGCGCTATGCCGAGGACCAGCTCATCAAGGCCTCGTCGGCGCTGAAGGCGGCCAACGCGGCCGCCGTCACCGAGGCTGCGAAACCGGGTTGCAAGGCGCACTGCCGCGCCCTGCTCGAGGGCCAGGTGACACTCGCCAAGGCCGCCGTCGACGACGCGGCAGGGCTCGTCGCCGCCAACCCGGTGGTGACGGCCTCCGGCACGCCGCTCGCCGATCGCCTGGGCGTGGCGCCCTGGGCGCTCGATCTGCTGATCGCGGCGTTGCTTGCGGTCGGCGCCAACGGCCTCGGCGCGGCGCTGGTCGCGTTCGGTTGCCACGCGCCACACCTTGATGGCGCTTCGGGTGCCGACCAGCACCCGCGCCGCGACGAGCTGCTCGCCGAGCGGCTGGCGGCCTTCCAGGCCTCCGGCCAGACGCTGATGGTCACCGAGCCCGAGGACCATCCCACGCCGCCACGCGGTCCGAGGAAGCGCAGCCGCACGGCGCATGCCGAGAACCGCGCCAAGGTGCTGGCCTTCCGGCAGGCCTACGTCGCCAAGCACGGCGTCGAGCCGGCGGCGCGGATCATCGAGGCGGCGATCGGCGTGCCGAAGTCCAGCGCGCATCGCTATCTCACGGCCGCGTGACACGCGCCGGGTGCTGGTCGGCACCCGAAGGCGCAAACAAAGAAGGCCCGGAGCGATCCGGGCCTTCGTGCTTTCTGGCGCGCCTTCGGTTGCCCAGTGCCAACCGGCGCGTCACGCCTTCCCCGCCAGTATCCGCTCGAGCAGCAGCCCGGCGGCCTCGTAGTGCGGGCAGGCCTGACAGTCGCCGGCGCGCAGATCGCCGAGCGCCCAGCGGGCGATTGGCGGCGGCAGCCCGCCTTCCGGTCGCCAGCCGCAGGTGTAGACCTCCGGCCACTCGATATGCTCGGCGCGCTCGTGCGGCTGTGCATGCAGCGGAATGCGCCACATCTCCTGCACTTGGCGCGCGTGGCGGCAGGTGCCGATGGCGCGTTGATCGTTCGGAACGCTCATTGTGTTCACATCTTCCCGTCGAAAAGCGGCGGTGGGCCTGTCCAGGCCCAGTCACGCTCACGCTCGACGAGCTTCTGCCGTCGAATGTGCTCTTCGATCTGTGCCTCAAGATCGGCAATGCGCATCTTCTCGGCCTCGACCGGCGCCATCCGAAGATGCTGAATGTGTACGTGCTGAACGTAGAGCATCGTCGACAGCACGCCGTACACGATCCCGATAAGCAGGTTCTGCATGAATTACCTCCTGACAGTCGCTTGCCAGCCGTCGAGCTTGTCGAGGCGGCGCTCGACCGCCGGCACGCGGCCGACCTGCGGATCGTCGAGACGGTCGAGCCGCTTCGACAAATCCACCACCGCCGGCGACGAGCCGATCAGCCACCACACGACATAGGCCACGGCGACGATGCTGCCGCACGTCGCCGCGATCGTCTTCCAGGTCAACGCCGCAGGCGCGGTTGCCTGCCGCTCGAGGAGTTGCCGCACGCCCGACTTGATGTCACCGACGTCGCTTTCGACACGGCCGAGCCGCTCGCCTTGGCGGAACTGCTCGTGCTCGAGCTGGCCGACGCGCTCCTCGAGGACCTGCTGGCTCACCCCGTCCTCCTGGCCTTCGCCGCGTCGATCTCGGGAGCCTGGGGCTTGTGCCATTCGATCTCGTTCCGAACGCTCGGCGGCAGGGGCGGCCTCTTGGCCGGGGTCATGACACACGGCGGCTTGTAGACCACCGGCTTGCCCGTCTTCAGCGTGTCCTAGACGGCGTTATGCTCCGCGACGGCGGCCTGCGTATCGCAGGTGTCGCGCGCCGAATAGGGGATCGGCCGGAAGCTGTTGACCGACGTGTCAATCACGCGCGTAGGGGTCTCGCACGCCGCGAGCAGCAGGGTCGCGAGCCCGACGGCGGGCATCATCCGCCTTGCGGACGTTCTCATGGGCCTTCTCCGTTGTGATGGCGCGCTCCTTGACGGCGCCGATACTGCGTTGCTGGTGCGCGAAGGACGCCACGAGACCGAGCAGGGCCAGGGCCGCGAGGCCCGCCTGCGCCAGCTTGGAATTGAAGACGAAGCCGAGGATGTTGCCGAGGATGATCATCGCACAGCCTCCGGCATGGTCATGTTTGCTGCGCCTTCGGATGCCCACTGCGCATCCGGCGCGCCGCTCGCGCCGGATGCCGTGTCGGCACCTGAAGGCGCACTAAGGGTCCGCCCGCTGTTATGATCCTCCAGCCGCGCCTGGCGGATGATCCAGGCGTCGTAGGCCATGCGGCCGATCCAGAACACGGCGAAGCCGCCGACGATCCACTGCCATTTCGACAGCCCGAACGTCACGAACGCTTCGAGCGTCTCGACGGTGCCCTTGGCGCCGGCCATCTTCTGCGTCAGCGCCTCCGGCTCGATCTTCGGCGCCGGCGGCACCTGCGTGACGCCCGTCTTGGTGCCGTCGCGGATCTGGCGCTGCGCGGCCGCGGCGATGCGGCTGCCGTCCTTGGCAAGCTCGGCGGCGGTGGCCGGCGGCTCGGGCCAGCGCAAGCCGATCAGGTCGGCGCGCGGATAGCTTTGAATGCTGACGCTGTTGGCCTGGTTGCCGCCGAGCAGGTGGATGTGCGTCGCCGTGAAGCCGTTGACGAAACCGACGTGGCCGAAGCGCGGGTCGCTGGTGCGCTTGAAAACGGCGATGGCGCCGACGCGCGGCTGGTTGAGCGGGATCTCGGTGCCTTGGCGGAGGTATCCGCGCGCCAGCAGGCGGTCAGCCTGCGGCACCATCAGCGGCACGTGCGCGCGCTTCAGCATGGCGCCGACGAACGCCGCGCACCACGGCACCTCGTCGCTGGTGACGTTGGCGTGGCCGTTGTCCGCGAAATAGCGCACGATCTCCGGCGTCGCAGCCGGCCCCGCCGTCTCGACGACGCCGACCTGGTCCCAGGCTTCCCACATCCAGCGCATCAGGGCGTCCCCCTCATGAGTTCGCAGCCCACGCGGAAAAGCCGGATGGCGGCGCGGTCCCGAATTGGCTGACCTTGGTTCGTAGCGTAAAGCTGACGTTCGTTTCGTAGACGCTGGTCGCCGGGTAGACCGTGCCCGACACGGCATCAAGCCACGGGTTAGTGCCCGCGGCGGGGTCGCCCGAGAATGCCCACGTCCCGTTGACGCCGAGCCACGCCTTATCGGCGTCCATGTCCACGGCGATCATCAAGTAGTTGCCGTTCGAGATAGACACGGCGCCCGAGTTCGTGTGCGTGTATCCGCTATTGGTGTTTGCGCCCGACACGATGCCGGCAGACTTAGCCGAGTTACCGACGTAGGTGGACAGGGAAAACGCCCCGTCACCCAAGCCGGTCCGCGTCGATCCCATCTGCGTGCACAGTATCTCGAAGTAGTATTTTCCGGCTGATCTCCCGAGCGTGGCGCGCACGGACCCGAATGCCACACTACTAGAGCCTGCCGTTAGGTTGCCGTTCGACAGCGAGACGTTAGAGTTCTTGTCGCTAGGGTTCCAAGTAACCTCTTGCTCCGCAGCGCCGCCGAAGCGGTATGCATTGATGATCGTCGTGGCCATTACGCGCGATACCCCCGTAGTGAGACCTTCAGTCCCTTGGCGCCCGTGCCGGCCGTATCAATGTCGATGGTGATCTCGGCGTCGTCGGCAAGCGCCGTGTCGGAAAGCACCGCCGCCGTCGCCGCCGTCGTCGATGTCTTCTCGTTGGCGTCGATGGTCAGCTTCGTCGAGAGGATCGACGTGCCGCCTTCGTTGATGTCGATGGTCGGCGTCCCCGACGAGCTGGCGGTCGTGAGCGAGGCGCGAACCTGCGTTACGGTCATGGCCCACGGCATGCGAAACGTGACCTTGGCCGTGCCCGTGGTCAGATCGGTCGTCTCGTCGGAAACCGCGATGATCAGCGTTTCGGTAATCAGCCGTGCCGTGCCGCTGGCCGACATGTAGTGGATGCAGCGCCAGTTGCCCGAGGCATCGGACACGAAGATGCAGGTGTCGCCCGCCACAGTCGTGATGTTGATCGACGACGGCAGGATCAGCGACGTGCCGTTGTGCGTCAGCGTCAGGGCGCCAGCGAACTTCACGATCTTGATGAGGTTAGCGCCCGAGCCGAAGCCCGTGATGGTCGTCGTGCCCGTGACGTTGACCGCGATGCCGGCGATGGACGACAGGTCCGTCGTCGTGGCACTGGCGAGGTCCGCGAAACCGCCGGAGAGGCCGAGCGTGATGCGCTGCGCAGCCGCGTCGGCGTCATCGATCAGCGCGCGGCCAGCGGCGGTCAGCGTGGCGAGGCCGACCGCATCCGTGCCGGTGCCGTAGATCAGCCTGTCCGCCACCATCGACAGCGCGGCGATGTTCGTCAGCAGCGTAGACGATGCCTGGAACAGACCGGAGCCGAAGAAGCGCGACCAGTTGATGGCCGTCGAGCCGAGCGTACCGCCCACGTCTGACGTGCAGATCCAGCCGCTGTCGCCGTTCGTCGCTCCCGTCTCGACGAGCACGAGGGAGCCGGGCACCTCAGCCCAGGCGTCCATGCGCTCGTGCCGCGTCCACGATCCAGAGGCGCAGGCGAAGATGCCATTATCAGCTGCCGCCGACTGGTTCTTCACGAGCACAAGGTCGCCCACACCGATCGACACGCCGTCGATGGTCTGCGTCCCAGACAGAGTGATGTTCGCGGTGGTCGCGGCCTTGACGCTCGGCTTGAT
>CAZENI010000234.1:0-11946 GCA_964513055.1 uncultured Opitutus sp. | reverse complement strand
CTTCGGCGGCTCCGGCACGACCCAGCCCTCATCCCAGCCCTTGTCGATGATCGAGGCCTCGATGTTCTTGATCGTGACGGGCGGGTTGTTGATGCCGAGGACGCACGAGCCTTCGCACGGCGCCGGGCACACGCGGCCGGTGAACTCGGGGAAATTGTTCGTCTTGTGCAGGCGCTCGAGCGCCTCCTTCCAGAGGCCGCGGTAAACGAGATCGTTCCACTCCGGGATGAGGTTGTTGATCGGGCAGCCGCTGGCCATGCCGCTGATCAACTTGCCCGTGTGGCAGAACGGGATGCCGCAATCCATGCAGCGCGCGCCCTGCGTGCGGAGTTTCTTCTCCTCCATGTGGTGGTGAAACTCCTTCCAGTCCTTCACGCGCTCGGTGGGCGTGCGATCGACGGGAAGTTCGCGCAGATACTCGATGAAGCCAGTTGGTTTGCCCATGGAAGGAAAGTCGGTGCTGAATGAAGTCGGATTTAACCGCTGATGAACGCTAATGGTCGCTAATGTCGGAATGCTATCAGCCCGGTTATATTAGCGTCGATTAGCGCGCATTAGCGGTTTCTCGGATTTGAATTGGCTAGGCTTAGTTGCCGCCGACGCGCGAGGTGTCGCGGGCGTTTTCTTCGAAGGCGGCCATGATGGCTTCGTCGCCGGTGAGGCCCTGCGCCTGCGCGCGGTCGATGCACGCGAGCATGCGCTTGTAGTCCTTCGGCATCACCTTGACGAACTTCGGGACGAACGCGTCCCAGTTCGCGAGGACTTCCTTCGCGCGCTCGCTCTTGGTGTAGTCGAGGTGCTTTTGGATCATCGCCTTCACGGCGGCGATTTCCTTCGCGTCTTCGAGCTTCTCGATGCCGACCATGGCGGGATTCACGCGCTTGGGGAAGTCGCCGACCTCGTCGAGCACGTATCCGATTCCTCCGGACATGCCGGCGCCGAAGTTGCGGCCGGCGCGGCCGAGCACGACGACGTTGCCGCCGGTCATGTATTCGCAGCCGTTGTCGCCGATGCCCTCGACCACGACCGTCACGCCGGAGTTGCGGACGGCGAAGCGCTCGCCGGCCATGCCGCGGATGTAGGCTTCACCGGCGCTGGCGCCGTAGAAGGCGACATTGCCGATGATCATGTTGTCGTCGGCCTTGAACGTGGCCTGCGCCGACGGATAGACGATGAGTTTGCCACCGGAGAGGCCCTTGCCGAAGTAGTCGTTGGCATCGCCCTCGATCGCCAGCGTGACGCCGCGCGTGACGAACGCACCGAAGCTCTGGCCGGCGGAGCCGGTGAACTTCAGCTTGATCGTGTCCTCGGGCAGACCTTTCGCGCCGTGGCGCTTGGTGATCTCGCCGGAGGTGATGGTGCCGGTGACGCGGTTGACGTTCCGGATCGGCAGCTCGGCAACGACCTTCTCGCCGCGCTCGATGGCGGGCCGGCAGATTTCGAGGAGCTGTTTGATGTCCATGGACCGGTCGATGCCGTGATCCTGCTTCTGCGAGCAGAAGCGGCCGATCTCGGGGCCGACGTCGGGCTGGTAGAGGATGTTCGAGAAATCGAGGCCCTTCGCCTTCCAGTGCTCGACGGCCTTCTTGGCCTCGAGGCGATCGGTGCGGCCGATCATCTCCTCGATGGTGCGGAAGCCGAGCGAAGCCATGATCTCGCGGATGTCCTCGGCGATGAACTTCATGAAGTTCACCACGTGCTCGGGCTTGCCGGCGAACTTGGCGCGGAGCTGCGGATCCTGAGTGGCGACGCCGGCGGGACACGTATTCAGATGGCAGACACGCATCATGATGCAGCCGGTCGCGACGAGCGGCGCGGTGGCGAAGCCGAACTCCTCGGCGCCGAGCAGCGCGGCGATGAGGACATCGCGGCCGGTCTTGAGCTGGCCGTCGGTCTCGACCGCGATGCGCGAGCGGAGATTGTTGAGCACGAGCGTCTGGTGCGTCTCGGCGAGGCCGAGCTCCCAGGGGAGGCCGGCGTGCTGCAGCGAAGTCTGCGGCGAGGCGCCGGTGCCGCCGTCGTAGCCGGAGATCAGGACGACGTCGGCGTGGGCCTTGGCGACGCCGGCGGCGATGGTGCCGACGCCGACCTCGGAGACGAGCTTCACGGAGATGCGCGCGTCCTTGTTGCCGTTCTTCAAGTCGTGGATCAGCTCGGCGAGATCCTCGATGGAGTAGATGTCGTGGTGCGGCGGGGGCGAGATGAGGCCGACGCCGGCGGTGGTGCCGCGGGTCTTGGCGACCCACGGGTAAACCTTGGAACCCGGGAGCTGGCCGCCTTCACCGGGCTTCGCGCCCTGCGCCATCTTGATCTGCAGCTCGCGGGCGTTGACGAGGTATTCGCTCGTGACGCCGAAGCGGCCGGAGGCGACCTGCTTGATCGCGGAGTTCTTGGAGTCGCCGAGCTCGTTGGTCCAGGTGAAGCGCGCGGGATCCTCGCCGCCCTCGCCGGTGTTGGACTTGCCGCCGATGCGGTTCATGGCGATGGCGAGCGTCTCGTGCGCCTCGCTCGAGATGGAGCCGTAGGACATGGCGCCCGTCTTGAAGCGCTTCATGATCTTCTCGGCGGACTCGACTTCCTCGAGCGGAATCGGCGCGGTGCCATTCTTGAAATCGAGCAGCGAGCGCAGCGTGCAGAGATTGCGCGACTGGTCGTTCACCAGCCTGGCGTAGTTGATGTAGGAGGCCTTGCTGTTCTGGCGGACGGCCTTTTGCAGCGCGTGGACCGACTCCGGCGTGAACAGATGCGCCTCGCCGCTGGAGCGCCACTGGTAGAGGCCGCCGACGGGGAGCACGTGGCCGTTGACGGGCCTTTCTGGATACGCGGCGCGGTGGCGCAGGAGGACTTCCTGCGCGATGACATCGAGGCCGATGCCGCCGACGCGCGAGGGCGTCCAGGTGAAGTAGTGATCGATGACATCCTGGCGGAGGCCGAGCGCCTCGAACACTTGGGCGCCGCGATACGATTGGATCGCGGAGATGCCCATCTTGGACATGACCTTCACGACGCCCTTCGAGGCGGCCTTCACGAAATTCGCGCAGCCCTTCTTGTGATCGAGGCCGGGCAGCATGCCCTCGCGGATCATGTCGTCGATCGTCTCGAACGCCACGTAGGGATTGATCGCGGTGGCGCCGTAGCCGATGAGCAGCGCGAAGTGATGCACCTCGCGGGCCTCGCCGGTCTCGATCACGAGCGAGACGCGCGTGCGGAGACCTTCGCGGATCAGATAGTGGTGCAGGCCGGCGACGGCGAGCAGCGCGGGGATGGGCGCGTAGTCCTTGGTGACGCCGCGATCGGTGAGCACGAGGACGTTGATTTCCTCCTCCTCGATCATGCGGCGGGCCATGACGGAGAGCTCCTCCATCGACTTGGCGAGGCCCTTTTCACCGCGGGTGACACGGAAGAGGATCGGGAGCACGCCGGTCTTGAGGCCGGGGAGATTGGTGCGGCGGATTTTCGCGAACTCCTCGTTGGTGAGGACGGGCCACTTCAACTCGACGCGCCGACACGCGGCGGGATCGGGGTTGAGGAGGTTGCCCTCGGAGCCTAGGCGCGACTCGGCGGAGGTGACGATTTCCTCGCGGATCGGATCGATCGGCGGATTCGTGACCTGCGCGAAGAGCTGCTTGAAATAATCGTAGAGCATCCGCGGCTTGTTCGAGAGCACCGCGAGCGCGGCGTCGTTGCCCATGGAGCCGATCGCTTCGACGCCGTCCTTGGCCATCGGGGTGATGATCACGCGCTCGTCCTCGAAGGTGTAGCCGAAGGCGATCTGCCGCTGGAGCAGCGTCTCATGATCGGGCGACTCGATCTTCGGCGCCTCGGGGAGGTCGCTGAGGTGCACGAGATGCTCGTTGAGCCACTGGCGATACGGGTGCGCGGAGGACATCGTGCGCTTGATCTCCTCGTCCTCGATGATCCGGCCCTGCTCGGTATCGACCAAAAACATACGGCCGGGCTGCAGGCGGCCCTTCTGCACGATCTGATCGGGCGGGATGTCGAGCACACCGGCCTCGGAGGCCATGATGACGAGGCCGTCCTTGGTGACGTAGAAGCGCGACGGGCGCAGGCCGTTGCGGTCGAGGATGGCGCCCATCTGCTTGCCGTCGGTGAACGCGATCGAGGCGGGGCCGTCCCACGGCTCCATCAGGCAGGAGTGATACTGGTAGAACGCGCGGCGCTCGTCATCCATCGACTCGTGGTTGGACCACGGCTCGGGGATCATCATCATCATCGCGTGGGCGAGCGGGCGGCCGGCGAGCACGAGCAGCTCGAGCGTGTTGTCGAACATCGCGGAGTCGGAGCCGTTCGGGTTGATGATCGGGAGGATCTTCTTGATGTCGTCGCCGAACACCTCGCTGGCAAACAAGGCCTGGCGCGCGTGCATCCAGTTCATGTTGCCGCGGAGGGTGTTGATCTCGCCGTTGTGCGCGAGGTAGCGATACGGGGGCGCGCGTTCCCAGCTCGGGAAGGTGTTGGTCGAGAAACGCGAGTGCACAAGCGCGAGCGCGCTGTCCATCGACGGGTGCTTCAGGTCGGGAAAATACTGGTCGACCTGATCGGTCGTGAGCATGCCCTTGTAGACGATCGTCTTGTAGGAGAGGCTGGCGATATACCAATACTCGGCGCCGGCGAGGGTCGAGGTGCGGATGTCGGCGTAGGCGCGCTTGCGGACGACGTAGAGTTTGCGCTCGAAGGCCATCTCGTCGGCCATGTCGGCCGGGCGGCCGATGAAAACCTGGCGCATGAACGGCTCCGCGGACTTCGCGGTGTCGCCGAGCATGGAGTTGTCGGTCTTGACGGTGCGCCAGCCGAGGAAGACGAGGCCCTCGGATTGCACGACCTGCTCGAAGCGCTCCTCGATCTTGCGGCGGACGGAGGCATTGCGCGGGAGAAACACGAGGCCGCAGCCGTAGTGGCCGGCGTCGGGCAGCGTGAAGCGCAGGGGCTTGCAGACCTCGGCGAGGAACTTGTGCGGCATCTGGATGAGGATGCCCGCGCCGTCGCCGGTGTTGATTTCGGCGCCGGAGGCGCCGCGGTGGTCGAGATTGCGGAGGATCTGGAGGCCGTCGCTGACGATCTTGTGCGACTTGCGGCCGTGCATATCGACGACGAAGCCGACGCCGCAGGCCTCGTGCTCGAAGAACGGATCGTAGAGGCCCTGTTTCGGCGGCAGACCGGGAGAGCGGCGCGGCGTCGCGAGAGCGGTGCTGGCGGCGGAGGGCTGGGGACTGTCGCTACGGGTGCTTTGGTTCATGTCGTCGAAGTCGGAAAGTGGTGGTGGTGGCAGGGCGCGGGCCGGCGGGTGGCGGCGGGGGCGCAGGGCTTAGAGCAAAAAAAGGGCCGATCTCGTCATCTGCGAGAGCGGCCCGGGAAACTAGTGTGTGCGGAGTGCTCTCAGCGTGGTCTTTTTTAGAAGAAGCGGATCGTTTTGGTGGCCATCTTGGCGTGCTCCTCGTCGGAGCAACCCGCATTCGTCGGGACGTCGGTGGCGACGTCCGTCGGTTTAACCAGATCGTTGCTGAGAAGGTAGTTCTCGACCTCTTCGCCGGAGATGTCCGCCAGCATCACGCCGTCGATTTCGACGCACGGGGAGAGCGGCTGGCCGGACTTGGTCACCATTTCCGCGTAGTTGGCGCGGTTGTTGATGATGTCGATGTCCTCAAAGGGCAGATTGTGCTTCCGCAGCGTGGCGCGAACACCATTGGACCAGCCACAGTGCGGCTTGAGGTAGGCTTTGATCTTCATGCGGTGAACGTGTGCGTGGACAAAAACGGTGCAAGGTAAAGGGCGGGCTTTTCGTCGATCAAGCGCCGTTTTCGGAAAGTTGCTGACATATTTGTCATAGCACTGTGTGCCGCGGGGCTCGATCGAAGCGCAAAGACGCGAAGAGCTGCGAAGATTCGCGAAGCACCCGACCTGAGTCGGCGGCTTCTTGGCGGACCTTGGCGGGACGTCGCGTCTTTGCGCTTCAACTCGCCGGCGCAGCCGTTTAGCTGCGACCCAATGAAAGTCCTCGTGACCGGCGCGGCCGGTTTCATCGGTTACCACGTCGCGCGGCGGCTCGCGGAGTCGAAGCGTTGCGAGGTGCTGGGCGTGGACAACCTGAGCGACTACTACGACGTGGAGCTGAAGCGGGCGCGGCTGGCCGAGCTCACAGCGATCGCCGGGCGCGTGACGCCGGCGGAGAGCGGGTTGAAGGCGACGGAGTTCGAAACGTTTCGTTTCCTGCAGGCGGATTTTGCCGAGGCGGAGAAATTTTCCGGGCTCGTGGCGCTTTTCAAGCCGGACTACGTCGTGCACCTCGGTGCGCAGCCCGGCGTGCGCTTCAGCATGGAGCAGCCGGCGGTCTACACGCGGAGCAATCTCGACGGCTTCGCGAGCGTGCTCGAGGCGTGCCGCCGGACGCCGCCGAAGCATCTCGTGTTTGCCTCCAGCAGCAGTGTCTACGGCGCGGGCGCGAAGGCGCCGTTTCGCGAGGATGACAACACCGACCAGCCGATCTCGTATTACGGCGCGACGAAGAAGGCCAACGAGCTGATGGCGCACAGTTACGCGCACAACCACGGGCTCGCGCTCACCGGGCTGCGGTTTTTCACGGTCTACGGGCCGTGGGGTCGGCCGGACATGGCGCCGACGCTGTTTGCGCGTGCGATCTGCGAGGGAAAACCGCTGAAGCTCTTCAACGCCGGGAAGAACCTGCGCGACTTCACTTATATAGAGGACATCGTCGACGGCGTGGTGAAGGTGCTGCTCTACCCGCTGGCGGATCGCGCGCAGCCGGTGCCGGCGACGGCGGCAACGCGGGCCGCGGGGCTGATCCCGGGAGGCGGACCGAAAGCGGGGACGGCGGGCGCGGGCGCGACGAACCCGGCGCTGCGCATCTTCAACCTCGGCCACCACCGGCCGGTCGAGACGCTGCTCTTCGTCCGGATGCTGGAAGAGCTGCTGGGCAGGAAGGCGGCGGTCGAGCTGCTGCCGCCACAACCCGGCGACATGTTTGAAACGTGCGCCGACCTCACGCGCATCCAGTCCGCGATCGCGTTCGCCCCGAAAGTGCCGCTCGAGGAAGGGCTGCGGCGGTTCGTGGCGTGGTTTCGGACCTATTACAGAACTTAACCGCTGATTTTCGCTAATCGGCGCTGATGGACGCGGATTCTCTGGGTTTGATTAGCGACCCTCAGCGGACATTAGCGGTTTTTCCCGATGAAAACGATCCTCCTCCTCGTCGCCTCGAACATCTTCATGACGCTCGCCTGGTATGGTCAGCTCAAGTTGAAGATTTTCGAGGGCAAGACGCTCTGGGTCGTCATCCTGATGTCGTGGGGCATCGCGTTCTTCGAATACTGCCTGATGGTGCCGGCCAACCGGCACGGCTACGCCACCGGGCTGAGCGGCTACCAGCTCAAGATCCTGCAGGAAGTGATCACGCTGGTGGTGTTCGTCGTCTTCGCGTGGATCGTCCTCGGGGAGAAGCTGACGTGGAACTACGCGGTGAGCTTCGCCTGCATCCTGCTCGCGGTGTATTTCGCGGTGGCGTTCAAGCCCGGAAGCCCCGCGGCGACGCACTGAACGGGCGCCCGCGGCGTCTCACGGTTTCAAGCCGATGATCCGCCGCGCCTCGGCGGGGGTCGCGGGCTCGCGGCCGGCGGCGCGGGCGAACTGCACCACGCGTTCGATCAGACTCAGATTCGTGGCCGGCCGGGTCTTCTCGCGGTCCAGCCAGAGGTTGTCCTCGAGCCCGACGCGCACGTGGCCGCCCCGCTCGATCGCGAGGCGCTGGATCTCGAACTGAAACCGCCCGATCCCCGTGGCGCTCCACGTCGCGCCGGGCGGAAGGCCGCGCACCATGTGCGCGAGGTTCGCGGGCGTGGCGGCGGCCGTGCCGAGCGAGCCGAGCAGGAGGTTGAAATAAAGCGGCGCGGCGATGACGCGCTGCGGCAGCAGATAGTCGCGCGCGTAGTCGATCATGCCGACGTCGAAGCACTCCAGCTCCGGCACGATCCCGCGCCCGGCCATGCGGCGGGCGAGCTGCTGGATCATGTCGGGGGCGTTGATCGAGGGCCCGGTGGGAAAGTTCATCGAGCCGAGCGTGAGCGACGCCAGGTCGACGCCGCAGTCGAGCACGACCGCGCGCTGCTCGAAGGCGCCGAAGGTGCGCCCGCTCGTCGAGCCGCAGAGGATCAGGTCGGGACAGGCGGCGCGGACGCCCGCGACGATGCGGCGGTGAGTCTCCAGGTCGCTCGTGGGCCGGCCCTGAGCGTCGCGGGCGTGAAAATGCAGGATGGCCGCGCCCGCGTCGCGCACGCGCCGGGCCTCGGCGACGATTTCCTCCACGGAGAGGGGGACGTCGGCGTTGTCGCGCTTGAGCGGCACCATGCCGGTGATGGCCGCGTTGATGATCAGCGTGTCCGGCATGGCAGGGGTGCCCTAGAGCCCGGCGATGTTTTCTTTCACGATGCGGGCGGGCACGCCGACCACCTGCACGCGGTCCGGGAGATCCTTCGTGACGACGGCGCCGGCGCCGATCACGCAATGCCGGCCGATGCGGACGTGGTCGATCACGACGGCGGACATGCCGATGTAGGTGGCGTCGCCGATGTGGCAGTTGCCGGCGATGTTGGCGCCGGGGCCGATGGTGACGAAATCGCCGATGGCGGTGTGATGACCGATCAGCGCGCCACGGTTTACGCAGACGTGCCGGCCGAGGCGGCTGTGCGCGGCGAGGATGGTGCCGACGCTGAGAATCGTGCCCTCGCCCAACGTCGTGGCGCGGGAGACGCGCGCCGTCGGATGCGTGAGCGTGATGAAACGCGCGCCGAGCGCGTCGGCCTGATCCGTGAAACGGCTGCGGTGCGTCGTCCCGAGCCCGCAGAGCACGCGGTGGGAATCCCGGAGCCGGGCGAGTTCATCGACCCAATAGACCGGCCGGCCGTGGTGATCGCGGTCGCAGCGGGCGCGGTCCAGGTTCTCGACGAAGCCGGCGACGGAAAGTCCGGGGCAGTCGTCCGCGAGATCGGCGATCTCCGCCGCGAACGTCCCGGTGCCGAGGATGAGGAGGCGTTGCGTTTCCTCAGCCATGGGTCGCGCCCTCCCGCGCGGCGGCGGTTGCGTGACCGCCCGCGAAGAACTCCTGCACGCGCTCGATCACGCAGCGCACCTCGGCCTCGGTCAAATCGACAAAGAACGGGAGCGACACCACTTCGCGCCCGAGCCGCTCGGTGACGGGCAGCGGGCGGGTGAAGCGCTGGAAGGCGGGCTGGAGGTGGTTGGGGATGAAGTGAACCTTCGTCTCGATGCCGTGCGCAGCGAGGTGCGCGCGCAGCGCATCGCGGCGGCCGTCGGTGATGCGCACCACGTAGCTGAAAGGAAACGTCTCCGACCGGTGGCGGCGGATCAGCGCGACGCCGGGCAGGCCGGCGAAGGCGGCGTCGTAGGCTTCCACGATGGCGTGCTTGCGGGCGCGGAAGGTGGCGGCCTGCTCGAGCTGGGCGAGGCCGATCGCGGCGTTGAGATCGCTCATGTGGTAGCGAAAGCCGCGGTCGACGACCGTATCGCGTTCGGCGGCGTCGGTGGGGGAGGTGCGCGCGGCGTCGCGGTTCATGCCGAGCGAGCGACGGAGTTTCATCGTGGCGGCGAGATCGTCGCGGTCGGTGGCGACCGCCCCACCCTCGCCGCAGGTGATGTTTTTCACGGCGTCGAAGCTGAAACACGTCACGTCGCCCCACGTGCCGATGGGCCGGCCGCGATAGGTGCTGCCGAAGGCATGCGCAGCGTCTTCGATCACGGCGGCGCCGTGGTCCCGCGCGAGCGCGAGCAGCCGATCCAGATCGCAGGCCAGTCCGGCGAAATGCACAGGCAGAATCGCGCGGGTGCGCGGGCCGAGCCGGGCGCGCACATCGTCGGGATCGAGGTTGAGCGTCGCGGGCTCCACTTCGCAGAACGCCGGCGTCGCGCCGACCATCCGGATCGCATGAATCGTGGCGGCAAACGTCAGCGAGGGCACGAGCACCTCGTCGCCTGCCCTGAGCTCGAGGGCGTCCAGCGCGAGGTGCAAGGCGTCGGTGCCGTGCGCGACCGCGAGGACGTGTTTGGCGCCCAGTTGCGTCCGAAGCGCCTGCTCGAACGCCGCGGTCTGCGGGCCCATCCCCAGCCAGCGGCTCGTCAGGACGTCACCCAGCCGGCTGAGTTCAGTGGCGCCGACACTGGGGCGGGACAACGGGATGAGCGGGCGGTTTTTCAGAGGGAGGAGGCGTGGTCGATGAGACGGAGACCGTGCCACCGGGGCCGACTCGAATCGAGGGCAAAAGCCGCGCGGATTCCGGCCCGGCTGCGCGTCGGAAGGCGCGGCCGCTGACGCACCGACTTACGCGCTTTTCGGGTCGCGCCGCCACGGCGGCCAGCGCCGCTGGAGGTTTTCGCCAAGGCGTCGAAAGAGCTGCGCGCCCAGGCAGCGGCGGAGCCGCGAGGCGTCGACCGGGCAGCGCCAAAGGAGGCGGAGCAGCGCCGCGCCCTTCCGCAGGGGCGCAGCGTGGTAGGTGCCGTCCTGGCAGAAATAGAAAACCTGATCCCAGAGCGTCGCGATCATCGCGGTGGGTTGGTGCGCGAGGGCATCGTCCAGCCGGCGGGCGGCCGCGCGGGAGGACTCGCCCGAAATGCCGTCCACGGCTTTGACCCAGGCCACCATCGCCTGAAAGACGGCGAGCCGGCCGGAGAGCAGCGCCGTGTCCTCGGGATGATGCTGCAGGCGAAACGGCAGCGCTTCCGTCGCGTGGAGCAGGAAGCGATCGAGAAAAGCATGGCGCTGGGCCGGGCTGCGCAGCGCGACACTCGAGGTGGCGTCGTGCTGCCGGTAGCCGCACGTGATCGCCGCCGTGCTCGCAAACGGCGCGGAGGCGGAGAGCCGGAGCCACGTGGCGAAATCGCCTCCTCGCGCGCAGTTCCACCCGCCGATCGCGTCCAGCGCGGTCCGCCGGATCAGCACGGCCGACGGCGCCACGACCGCGGCGGCAGGAAAGACGGCCCAGGGATCGATGGTGCCGGTGGCGGCGTCCGTGGGATCGGAAAACGCGGGCCGCGCGTCGCCGCGGAAAAAGGCCGTGCCCGCCACAGCGGCCGGGGCGGCCGGCCGGGCCTCGAGCAACGACTCCAGCCGCGAAAGATGACCGGGATGCCAGAGGTCGTCCTGATCATGCATGGCGACGAAGGGTGCGCGGCACTGGAGCACGCCGAAGTGCCGCGCGGGATTGCCGCCCTTGGTCGGGTTGCGCACGAGCCGCAGCCCGGGGACGCCGCGCACCAGGTCCGGCGACCCGTCCGTCGAGGCATCATCGACCACGATGATCTCGGCGGGCGGCGTCGTTTGCGCCGCGAGGCTGGCGAGCGACTGCGCGATCCACGGTCCGCCGTTGTAGAGCGGAATGACGACGGCGGTGCGCATGGCCCGGCAGCGTGGCACGGGCGGCGCGGCGGCGACAGTGCCAAAACGCGGGGGGGCACCAGACTCGATGTGCGGGCTTGACGTGTTCACCTGAACACGTCATCGGCTTTCATCACGCCCGTCGCCGCTCGCTGCTTGCGCCGCCCTCCTCACGGCGCACGCTGACGAGCCGCTCCCTTTCTCAAACAAAAAACGCCCTCAAACCCACGTCTGCCATGTCCAAAGCCGCTCCTGCCGCCAAGTCCGCCGATAAGTCCGCCGCCAACGGTTCCGCCCTCGTCTCCGCCGGGCACGTCCGCGAGAAGAACATCGAGCTCGCCCTCTCCTCCATCACCAAGCAGTTCGGCGAAGGCTCGATTATGCGGCTGGGCAGCAATGCCAAGATGAAGGTCGAGACGCTCACCACGGGCTCGCTCGCGGTCGACCTTGCGCTCGGCGTCGGCGGCCTGCCCAAGGGTCGTATCATCGAGATTTACGGCCCGGAGTCCTCGGGTAAGACGACGTTC
>CAZENI010000233.1:0-11950 GCA_964513055.1 uncultured Opitutus sp. | reverse complement strand
CCGGGGCGGGGCCAACCGTTCATGCGCGAGGGGCTATTGGAATTCCTCCCGGGGGCGGGGGTGGCGGCGGGGGATTGCGGAGCACGCGGTGGTTGATTGTGCGGCGCTGGTCGGCGGTGAGCGGCGGCAGGTCGGGCAGGCTGGTGGCGCGCGATTCGTGCAGCCACGAGCGGGCGAGCGCGCGGAAATTGTCCCAGCGCTCCGCGATGAAGTGGTCGCGGCCGTTCATCGGGGCGCCGTCGCCGAAGAGCGGGCCGGCGCCGGCGACCTGGCGCAGGAGGCTGCGCCACTCGGTCAGGAGGCGGTCGATGTCGCCGCGGCCCGCGGTCTCGATCTCGTCGAGCACCTCGCGGGCGCGCGCTCCCTCCGCGACGAGGGCGCGCAGCGACTCGCTGGCGCCCGAGCCGTATTGCAGCGGCACGCCGTCGCGGAGCCAGCCGTCGATCGAGAGGCGGCGGTAGGCGCGGGTGCAGGCCTCGGCGAGGCGGCCGATGCCGCGCGGGTTGGTGCCGGCGAAGCGGTCGCCGGCGAAGAGGTTGGCGGCGTCGAAGAGCAGGTCGTCGAGCGGATAGCGGCGGTCCTCGAGCGCGGCGGCGAGCGCGAGGCCCTCGGGGCCGAGAAAGCACGAGACGATCTCGCCGCGCACGGTGAGGCGGAGCTGGCGGTCGAGGACGCCGGTGCGCTGCCATTGCCAGAGGAGGGTGGGCGTGGGCGGCAGCGCGAGGCACGAGGGGCGGTGCGCGCAGGCGGCGCAGCCCGCGAAGGGATTGCGTTCGCGGCGCACGAGGCGGGCGCGGCCGGTGTCGGTGTGCTCGCCGCAGGGCAGCGCGGCGGGTGGCAGCGCGGCCGTGGCCTCGGCGCCGAGGGGCACGATCTCCGGCGTGAAGAAGCGGCGGGACTCGGTGGCGGCGAGCTCGGCGGCGGCGCGGCCGGCGCGGAGCTGGCGGAGAAAAAAGGCCCAGGGCAGCGCGGCGGCGCGTTTGAGCCGCAGCGGCTCGGCCCGGCGGAGGCGGGGCGTGCTGCTGCTCACGAGCACGTAGCCGACCTCGTCGAGTCCACGGCGGCCGGCGCGGCCGACCATCTGGAGCAGATCGTGCGGGGCGATCTCACGGTCGAGGTGCTGGTGCCGGAAGCTGCCCGCGGTGATCAGCACGGAGCGCAGGGAGAAGTTGATGCCGGCGCTGAGGCCGAGCGTGGCGACGACGGCGCGGAGCTGGCCGGCCTTGGCGAGCGGCTCGATCACGCCCGCGCGCTGCGCGTAGCTCAGCCCGCTGTGGTGGTAGGCGACGCGGCGCGCGAGGAGCTTGGCGAGGCCGGGGCCGGCGAGCTGTTCCTGTTCGGGGCTGAGCCTGAGCGGGTCGGCCAGCGGCAGCTCGCGGCCGAGCTGGCGTGCGAGCCGCTCCGCCTCGGCGCGATGCGGGGCGAAGACGAGCACGGGGCCGAGGCCCTCGCGCAGCGCGCCGGCGACGCGCCGCGACCAGAACCCCTCGATGCAGCGCGGCAGGCCGTGGACCAAATCATCGACCTCGACTTCCTCGAGCGGCACGGGGCGCTCGCGATGCGCAATGACCTCGGCGGTGCGGCCGAGCCGGCCGAGCCAGGCGGCGACGTCGGCCGGGTTGGCGACGGCGCCCGACAGCAGCAGGAGCTGCAGGTCGCGCGGGGCGGAGAGGAGCACGCCCTCGTAGTGGTTGCCGCGCTGCGCATCGGCGAGCCAGTGGTATTCGTCGACGACGAGGAGTTGAAACGGCGCGTCGTCGTCGCCCTGGCGGCGCGGTCCGGAGCGGCGGTCGCCGGGCAAGCCGGCGGTGGCGAGGCCCTGCACGGCCTCGAGGGTGGCGACGACGATGGGCGCGCCCGGGTTGACGCAGAGATCGCCGGTCACGATGCCGACGTCCCAGTCGCGCGCGCGCCACTCGGCGAACTTGTCGTTGGCGAGCGCCCGCGTGGGCACGGTGAAGAGGGCGCGGCGCGCGAAGTTGGCCTGCTCGGCCCAACGCTCGAACACGTAGGTCTTGCCCGCGCCGGTCGGGGCATCGACGACGACATCCCGCCCGGCCCGGAGCGCCGCCAACGCCAGCGCCTGCCACCGATCGGGCAGCATCAGCTTCTGGAGGCCGGCAAAGGCGTCGGACAGCACGCGCTCAGCGTGGGCGGGACGGGCTCGCGGTCAAACGCCGGCGCGTCCGGGGGGCGCGCCGGTCGCCGGAAGCAGTTGCGCGACGAGCGCCATCAGCTCCTTCGACGGCGGCTTGGTGAAATACGACGTGAGGCCGAACTGCCTCGCCTTGGCGCGGTCGCGTTCCTCGCCGGAGGAGGTGAGGATGACGATCCGGAGATCCTTGCAGGCGGGCTGGGTGGCGACCCAGGCGAGGACCTCGAAGCCGTGCACGTAGGGCAGCTTGAGATCGAGCAGCACGAGCGAGGGAAAAGGGTGCTGGGCGCGGTCGGCGTATTTCCCGACGCCGCCGAGATACTCGATCGCTTCCTGGCCGTCCTCGGCGACCTGGAGGCCGGTGTCGATTTTCTCCAGGCGCAGGGCGCGACGCAGGAGAAAGGCGTCCTCCTCGTTGTCCTCGACGAGGAGAATGGTTGGTTTTTGAAGGCTCATGCCGGGAACGCGTCGGCGGAAACAGTGCAGAGCGCACGGCCGGCGAGGCCAGTCCCGAGTGGGTGGTCAGGCCCCGGTGATCGTATCGGGAAATTTCCGACCGGCGCGTGAAGCAGTCGCAGGCGAAAGGGGGGCGGCGCGGCACGGACGCTCACGTTTCGGCGCGGGCGCCGACGAGCTCCTCGACGACGGTGCCGATGCGCAGCCACTCCTCATAGAGCAGGAAGCGATCGGCGCCGGCGGCGAGGGCTTGATTGGTGCGGTCGATGCCGGAGACCATGACCAGCGGCACGTGGGAGTTGAGGGCGCGGATCTCGCGCAGGAGCGTGATGCCGGCGGTCTCGGTGGTGCGGTGGCAGACGATGGCGGCGAGATCGACGGTGCCGGCCATGGCGAGCGCGGCCTCGCTGCTCTGGCATTCGTGCACCACGGCGGTGGGGAATTTGCGCAACAGTGTTTTCACGAGCAGAAAACGGCTGTCGGCGTTGTCGTCGATCACGAGAAATTTGACCGGTGTGGGCATGGGTGGGAAAGGTCGCGGCAAAGGTAGTCCCGACCCGGGGATTCCGGCTAGTAGGTGATCACCTGTGTCGGGCAGGCGGGCGGAGGAGGTTTTCCGGGAGGTCGAAGAGTTCGTGGCCCTCGCGGCCGGTGAAGCGCGGGGCGCGTTCGAGCAGCCGCGCGAGGGCGAGTTTGCCCGGGAACTTGGCGACGAAACACTGGGCGCCGAGCAGCGCGGCCTGCGCGAGTTCGGCGGGCTCGGGGGAGGTGGACATGAGCACGACGGCGAGGTCGTCGAGGGAGCGCTGCCGCCGGATCCAGGCGAGCACCTCGAGGCCGGAGCGGTGAGGCATCCGCACGTCGACGAAGGCCAGCGCGGGCTTGGCGACGAGGCGGCTCTGCGCGGCGATCGGCGTGAGCAGCCGGATGGCCTCGTCGCCGTCGAGGGCGATGTGCAGGGCGTGGGAGGCGCCCGCCGCCTTGAGCAGCCGGGTGAAGAGGAACATGTCGTTGGCATCGTCTTCGGCCACGAGGACCGGAGCGAGGGCGAGACTGGGGGGCATGGCGGGAGGCGACGGACGTCGAGGCCGGGACCCTCCGAAACCGCCGGAGCGAAGCCGTGTTGGTTTTGCGGGAGGAGGAGGCCCGGAAGGGCGCCCTCGTTCAGGTCGGGCGGCGCCTATCGTCCGCCAAACCGCGGCTCCGTTCCACGGGGAGGGGGTGGGAGACTCCCGAACACGACGGTAGGTGCTCGCCCCAGTCGCCGGCTGGCCGGCGCAGGCTGACCCGCCGCGCCACCGGGGGCGGCGGGGATGGTCGAGCCGTCGCGGGCCGGCGCCCGGCTGGCGGGCGCGGCTGCGTGTGAGTCAGGCCGGCGCTGCGCGCCGCGCCGCTGACCGCAGGATCACTTCAACGTCCGCACATACGCGATCAAACCCTTGAGATCGGCGTCGGAGAACTCGGAGGCGTAGCTCTTCTTGATTTCCTTCCCGTCCTTCTTGATCCCTTCCTTGAGCGAGGCCAGGGCCTTCGCGTCATCGAGTTCCTTCTTGTAGGCCTCGGTGGTCATGTCGCGGAGGTTGAGCCGCTTTCCGACCTTGGTCTGGCCCTTGCCGTCGGCGCCGTGGCACTTGGCGCATTGGTTCTCGTAGTTTTCCGCCGGGCTGGCGGCGAAGGCGGAGCCGACGGCGATCAGGCCGGCGGCGAGTCCGAGCGGGAGGAGGCGTTGGAGCAGGGTTTTCATGCGATGGAGGTTAACGTGAAGCGTGGATGAGAGCGACCGGAGGATCGGCGCGTTGGCAGATAGACGATGGAAACGGGCCGCCATTCGGTTTCGCGCGGCGATATTACCTCCGGGGCGGCGGCGGCGGCGCGGGGCTAATGGCGGAGGGAATCCGGCCGGCGATCGCGCGGGCGGGCACCGGCCAAAAAACGCGCGGCATGCGGCAAGCGCTGCGCGGCACCGGCCGCGCGCCTGCGCTAACATGGCGCGGCCGGTCGCACTCCCGCCGGCGGCTGTGACCGGCCCGCCGCGTTCGTCCACGGCACCCGTCGCGGTGTCCGCCGATCTGCTTTCGCCATGAACCCCGTGAGATTCTTGTCCGCTGTCGCGCTCGCGGTGTTCGGCGCGCTCGCGCTCACGGCGGCGCCGGCCCGCAAGGCGCCCGTGCCGCCGCCGCCCGCGCCCCTCAACTTCCCGGCGCTGCGCGCTGCGATCGCGGATCTGCTGGCGACGCACGGCCCGCGCTATCCGCAGGGCGCGGACTTCCTCGCGCGGCTCGAGCAACTGGAGCGCGCCGCCGCCGCGCTGCCGTGGGCCGAGCGCGAGCGCGCGTTCCGGGCGCTGCAGCGCGAGGCCCTGCTCGCCAATCCGCGGCTGGAGTTCGACCGCGTGATCGTGGTCCGCCGCACGGTGGCGCCGACGCCGAATCCGCTGGCGCCCGCCGCGATGAACGCGCTCGGCCTGCCCTCGAACCACGAGTGCAACTCCTCGCTCAACCGCACGGGCTTCGACAATGAGCTCGCCGTGCTCTCGATCCAGGCCGCGCGCGCCGAGGCCGCCTCCGCTCCGGCGCGGGCGCTGCCGGTGCTCTTCCGGCCGCCGGGGCGCGGCTACGTGGGCGAGGTGGATCTGCACTGGGACGCCGACCGGCTGCTGTTCACGCAAGCGGATGCCACGCACTGGAGCGTGTGGGAGCTGCGCCCCGACGGCTCCGGGTTGCGGCCGGTCTCGCGGCTGCCGGAGGACGTGGACGCCTTCGATGCGTGCTACCTGCCGGATGGCCGGATCGTGTTCGGCGCCACCGCCGCGTTTCAGAGCGTGCCCTGCTGGCATGGCGCGCGGCGCGTGAGCAACCTCTACCGGATGAACGCCGACGGCGGCGGCGTGCGGCAGTTGTGTCATGATCAGGACCACGATCTGCACCCGAGCGTGCTGCCGAGCGGGCAGGTGCTCTTCAACCGCTGGGACTACACCGGGATCAACCACATTTACCTGCGCGAGCTGATGGCGATGAACCCCGACGGCACGGGCCAGCGGGCGCTCCTCGGCAGCAACTCCTGGTATCCGAATTCCCTCTACTTCGCCGTGCCCCTGCCGGGCGCGGTGCCCCGGCTGGCCGGGATCCTCTCCGGCTACCACGGGGCGCACAAGATGGGGCAGCTCGTGGTGATCGACGGCAGCCGCGGCTCCGACGAGCGCGAAGGCCTGGTGCAGCGCCTCTCCGGCCGCGGCGAGCCGATCCGCCCGCAGATCACCGACGTGCTCGTGGACGAAGACTGGCCGAAGTTCCTCCATCCGTTCCCGCTGTCGGAGAAACTCCTCCTCGTCGCCGCGTGGCCGGCGCCGGACCGGCCGTGGGGCATCTACCTCGTGGATACGTTCGACAACCTGGTGCTGGTGCGCGAGGAGCCGGGCCACGCGCTGCTCGAGCCGGTGGCGCTGGAGCGTCGGCCGCGGCCGCCGGTGATTCCGGACCGCGTCGACCTCGCGCGCACCGACGCGACGGTCTACCTGCAGGACATCCATGCGGGCCCGGGGCTGGCGGGCGTGCCGCGCGGCACGGTGCAGCGCCTGCGCGTGGTGGCGTATCATTTCGGTTATCCGGGGCTCGCGGGGCCGGACATCATCGGCCGCGGCGGGCCGTGGGAGGTGATGCGCATCCTCGGCACGGTGCCGATCGAGGCGGATGGCTCCGCGCATTTCTCGGTGCCGGCGGGCACGCCGATCGCGTTGCAGCCGCTCGACGCCGAGGGCAAGGCGGTGCAGCTCATGCGCAGCTGGTTCACGGCGATGCCGGGCGAACGCGTTTCGTGCATCGGCTGCCACGAAAGTCCCGCGACCGTGCCGGCGCCGACCTACAGCCTGGCCGCGCGCCAGCCGCCGCGCGCGATCGACGAGTGGCTGGGCCCGGCGCGCGGCTTCGATTTCGCGCGCGAAGTGCAGCCGGTCCTCGATGCGCATTGCGTGCGGTGCCACGACGGGACGCCGGCGGCGCCGCCCGATCTGCGCCGCGAGGAACTCGTGCAGGGCTACGCCGGCCTGCCCCTCAGCCGGCTCGGCGCCGAACGCATGCCGCCGACGATGAAGGCGGCGACGGCCGGCCGGATGCGTTACACGCCCGCCTACGACGCGCTCATCCCCTACGTGCGCCGGGTCGGGATCGAGGATGACGTGAGCCTGCTCGCGCCGGGAGCGTATCACGCGGACACCAGCCCGATCGTGCAATTGCTCCGGAAGGGGCATCACGGCGTCGCCCTCGATGCCGAGTCGTGGAGCCGGGTGGTGACGTGGATCGATCTGAATGCGCCGTGCCACGGCACGTGGGGCGACGCGTTTCCGCTGCCGGAGGGAGTCCACGCGCGCCGGATGGCGCTGCGGCGCCAGTTCGGCGGCCCGGCGGACGATCCTGAGCGGGTGATGCCGACGACGGTCACGTTGCCGTCGCCGAGCGCGACCGCGCCGGTGGCGGCGCCGGCTGTTGCCCCGGCGGCGGGCCGGACGGTGGTGCGGGATTTCCCCGCCGGCGCGGAGCGGCGGCGGCAGGTGGAGCTGGGCGGGGGCGTGACGCTGGAGCTCGTGGCGATCCCCGCCGGCGAATTCCTGATGGGCGAGGCGAACGGGCCGGCGGACGAGCAGCCGGTGGCGCGCGTGGAGATCGCGCGGCCGTTCTGGATGGGGGCGTTCGAGATCACGAACGAGCAGTTCCGCCGGTTCCGGCCCGACTTCGATGCGCGTTACTACGGGAAACGGCACGCGCGGCCCGACGATCAGGGCCTGCCGCTCAACGCGCCGCGGCAGCCCGCGATCGGCGTCTCGTGGGAGGACGCGACGGCCTTCTGCGCGTGGCTGACGCAGCGCACGGGCCGGCGCTTCGAGCTGCCGACGGAGGCGCAGTGGGAGTGGGCCTGCCGTGCGGGCAGCGCGACGCCGCTGGCGTTCGGCGGTCTCGACGCCGACTTCTCGCCGTGGGCCAATCTCGCCGACGACGCGTTCGGCGCGGGCCGGATGGAGAACGGTGTCCGCCAGCAGTCCGGCGGCCTCGAGCACCTGATGCTGGACGGCGCGGACCTGAGCGACCGGCGCTGCGACGATCGCGCGGTGGTGACGGCGCCGGTGGGCAGCTACCGGCCGAACGCGTGGGGACTCTTCGATCTGCACGGCAACGCGGCCGAGTGGACGCGTTCGGAGTATCGCCCGTATCCGTATGTCGACGACGACGGCCGCAATGCGCCGGCACCGGGCCGGCGCCGCGTCGTGCGGGGCGGGTCGGTGGTAGCTACCCCCCCCCCCCCCCCCCCCGCGGCCCGGCGCCGGGGGGGGGGGGGGGTTTGTTTCTGCCCCCCCCCCCGCCGCAGCCGCAGCGCGGCCCGGCTCGACCATCCCGCGTGGCAGCCGGTTTTCAACACCGGCTTCCGCGTCGTCGGCGAGAGGGCGGAAGCCGGACCGTGACCGGCCCGCGGCGGCGGCCGGATTATTCCGGGATCTCGTAGATTTCGACGAGGGCGACGCCGGTGGCGTTGCCGGTGGCGGTGGCGACCTGGGCGGTGTAGGTGCCGGGGGCGAGGGTGAGGATGAGGGCGGCGTCGCGGCTGCCGGCGGTGAGGGCGAAGGCGCCGGTGCTGCGGGCGGCCGTCACGAGCGCGGCGGTGTCGGCGGCAGTGCCGGCGGACCAGTTGTCGTTCGCGGCCAGGACGGTGGCGTCGCGGAAGACGCGCAGGAGCGGGTCGGCGAGGGTGCCGCCGACGCCGAAGGCCGCGAGGCCGGGGCCGATGCCGCGGATCAGGAGCTGCTTCGGCGAGTTGCCGGTGACGACGAAGCCGCCGATGAGGATGTTCTCGCCGGTGCCGGCCTCGCCGCGGGTGGAGATGTTGACGAGGCGCTGGTAGTCGGAATTTGGATTCGCGCTGGCGTCGTAGATTTCCGCGAGGGCGACGCCGGCGGCGCCGCCGTCGGAGACCTGCGCGGTGTAGGCGCCGGGCGGCAGGGTGACGAGGAGCGCGGCGTCGGCCGAGTTGGCCGGCAGGGCGAAGGCGCCGAGGCGGCTGAAGGCGGCCGGGAGGGTGCCGGCGCCGCCGGCCGAGGACCAGTCGTCGTTCTCCGCGATGACGTCGGGGCCGCGGAAGATGCGGATGCGGGGATTGGCGAGGGCGCCCTGCACGCCGAAGCCGGTGAGGGCGGGGCCGATGCCGCGGACGAGCACCTGCTTGGATTCGGTGCCGCCGATCACGAAGCCGGTGATGAGCACGGGATCGGTGGCGCTGATGCGGACGCGCGAGGAGAGGTTGACGAGGCGGTCGGTGCGGATGGCGGTGATGACCAGGCCGGCGAAGGAGGTGTCCGGCTTGCCCGGGAGGCTGATCGAGCCGGCGACGGTGGTCGTGGGTTCGTCGACGGTGCCGCGGATGGTGGCGGTGCCGGCGGCGGTCGGCGTTTGCAGGGCGAAGGTGCCGTTGGCGCCGAGGGTGGTGAGGCCGCCGGCGGTGACGTCGGGCGTCTGCGCGAGGACGAGGACCTCGTTGTTGGTGCCGACGACGGAGTAGGTCGAGCCGGTCGTGCCCGCGAGGGTGCTCGACTTGTAGAAGCCGGCGGAGTTGGCCGACGGGCCGGCGACGGGCAGCAGCGTGGTGCTGAAGGTGAGGCCGAGGGGCTCGATCGTGCCGCTGAGGCGGCTGCCGGAGACGGTGCCGCGGAGGGTGAGGGTGACGGGGGCGGCGGCGCGGGCGGGCGTATCCGCCGAGCTGGCACCGGGGAGGTCGACGATGATCGTCTGCGTGAACGTGCCGTCGGGATTCAGGAGGAAGTCGAGCACGGTGTTCACGCCGGCGCCGGGGGCGACGACGAGGAGGTTGCCGCGGTTGCTGTTGGGCGGGAGGGTGGCGGCGATGTCGCCGGATTTGTTGGGATTGCCGGCGGTGTTCACCGTGCCGAAGAAGACGTTGAGGGTGGCGGCGGTGACGGTGAAGGAGACGTTCACGTCGGGCGCGGCGTCGTAGATCGCGTTGCCGGGCTGCGAGGCGCGGATGAGCACGGTGCCGGGGGTGCCGGTGAGGGTGACGGTGTTGCCGCTGAGCAGCGCGGGGCCGCCGAGGATGCTGAACGCGACGGGGAGGCCGGAGCTCGCGGTGGCGTTGAGCGTGAACGCGCCGCTGTTGCCGAGGCGGTCGGCCGGGGCGCCGAACGCGATCGTCTGCGCGAGCTTGCCGGAGACGGTGACGGTGGCGGTGGCCGTGGCGGCGCTGAAGTTGCCGTTGCCGGGCTGCGTGGCGGTGAGCGTGGCGGTGCCGGGCGCCTGGAAGGCGAGCTGCGTGCCGGTGAGGGTGGCGGGGCCGCTGACGGCGAGCGTCACCGGAAGTCCACTACTGGCGGTGGCGCCGACGGTGACGGGCGTGCCGAGCGTGGCGGTCGCGGGCGCGGTGAGCGTCACGGTCTGCGAGGCGCGGGCAATGACGAGGGTGGCGGAGGCGCTGCCGCTGTAGTTGGAGTCGGTCACGACGGCGCTGACGAGGTAGGAGCCAGCGGCGACGACGGGGGCGACGGAGTAGGCGACGGTGAACCGGACGTTGGGCGAGGCGGAGACGACGGCCTGCTTCGCGGACCCGTCGTAGGTGTGGCTGAGATTGCCGATGGTGATCGTGACCGGCGCGGGCGTGATCGTGAGCGCGCCGGGGGCGAAGCTGAAGGCGTAGTTGGGCGCGACGAGGGAGCCGAGGGCGGCGGTGATGGGGTAGGTGCCGACGTTGCTCGCGCTGTTGCCGGTGCTGGTGAGCGCGGCGGTGCCGGTGACGGCGGTGGCGAGGGTGTCGCCGTTGACGAAGCCGGTGAGCGTGGCGGTGAACGCGGGCACCGAGGCGCCGAAGGTCATGGTCTTGCTGTCGGCGGTGACGGTGAGGGGCGCCTTAGTGATGGAGAGCGCGCCGTCGGTGAAGGTCGTGAAGGCGTAGTTGGCCGAGGCGAGCGTGCCGACGGAGGGCGTGATGGGGTAGCTCGCGACCGGGCTGGCGGCGGTGGCGGTGGTGGTGAACGCCGCGAGGCCGGTGGTGGCGGTGGCGGTGGTGTCGCCGTTGACGAAGCCGCTGAGCGTGGCGGTGAGGGTCGGGTTTGCCGCGCCGTAGATCCTAGTCTGCGGATCGGCGGTGACGACGAGCACGGCCTTCGTGATCGTGAGCGTGCCGTCGACGGGGGTGAAGGTGTAGTTGGCGGCGGCGAGGGTGCCGGTGGCGGTGGTGATCGGATACGGGCCGACGGCGCTGAGCGTGGTGGCCGTGGTGGTGAGCGCGGGGTCGCCGGTGACGGCGGTGGCGAGCGTGTCGCCGTTGACGAAGCCGGTGACGGTCGCGGTAAACGCGGGGTTGGCCGCGCCGTAGATCCTGGTCTGCGGATCGGCGGTGACGGTGAGTGCGGCGCGGGTGACGGTCAGCGTGCCGTTGACCGGGCTGAAGCTGTAGTTCTGCGCGGAGAGCGGGGTGACGTCGGTCGTGATCGGGTAGCCGGCGACGGGGCTGCCGGTGACGGCGGCATGGGTCAGGACGGGGAGGCCGGTGATGACGGCGGCGGTGTCGCCGTTGAGGAAGCCGGTCACCGTGTAGGTGGGAACGGGATTCACCTCGCCGTAGACCTTGGTCTTCGGATCGGCGGTGACGGTGAGGACGGCCTGGTTGACCGTGAGCGTGCCGTCGACCAGCGAGAAGGTGTAGTTGGCGGCGTCAAGCGTGCCGAGGGCGACCTGGATGGGATAGGTGCCCTGGGCGCTGGTGATCGTGGCGGTCGTGGTGAGGACCGGGGCGCCGGTGGTGGCGCTCGCGAGGGTGTCACCGAGGACGAAGCCGGCGACAACGGCGGTGAACGTGGGCTCGACCGCGCCGTAGCCGCGCGCCTGGTTGTCGGCGGTGACGGTGAGGGTGGCCTTGGTGATCGCGAAGTCGGCGGGAACGAAGGTGAGCGTGTAGTTGGAGCCGGCGGACAGCGTGCCTTGCTGCAGGGCGTAGGCGCCGACGATTTCGCCGGAGGCGCGGCTGAGGGCGCCGGTCACGGTGTCGCTGCCGAAGAGGGCGCCGGCGGGCACGGTGTAGGTGAAGCTCACGGGGTCGGTGGCGCCGTAGACCTTGGACTGGCCGGCGTTGGCCGAGATCGTGATGGGCTTGCGCGTGATGGCGAAGCTGGCGCCGGCGTAGGTGAGCGCGTAGTTGGAGCCGGCGGACAACGTGCCCTGGCCGATCGCGTAGGGGCCGACGTCTTCGCCGGTGGCGCGGGTGAGGGCGCCGGTGAAGCTGTCACCGGAGATCAGCGCGGGACTGACGGTGTAGGTGAACGAGGCTGGATCGGCGGCGCCGTAGACC
>CAZENI010000232.1:0-12011 GCA_964513055.1 uncultured Opitutus sp. | reverse complement strand
GTTTTGAACAGCGCCTCCTGCACGCGGTGCGCCGGGCCGAAGCGGCGCCGACCCGGGAAGAAGTATCGCGGCGCAGCAGTGGACTCTGGGCGGTGGGCGCGGCGCTGGCGGCGATCGCGTGCGGCGTTTTCGTGTTTCAACGCGGCTCGGGCGGCGCGGGCCCCGGGGCGGTCGCCGCGGGATCGCCGGCCGAGGACGCGGCGCTGATCGTCGAGGCGGTGCAGTCGCTGTCGGATCGCCTGGTCGACTCCGTGATTCCCTCCGCCGGCGCCCTGGTGGCGGATAATCCGCTGCAACGGGAGCTCGATTCGCTGCAGACCGATGCGCGTTCGGCCCTGCGTTTTCTGGCCCTGAATTTTCTGCCGGCCGAGCCGGTGGCGGGCGCGCAGCCGCGCTCGGGTTGAGGCGGGGAAGCGGCGGCGGTTTTTCTGGCGCGCGCGGCTCGCGATGGAACTTTTTTGTGCTACCTTCCGTCCCATCCGCACCATGAAAACCAGCCGATTCCTAGCCGTCAGTTTGCTTGCGACGATCTCCAGTCTGGCCCTGCGGGCCGCCGAGACGCGCACCATCGCCCGGGCGGAAGTGTTGTTCTTTGAGCCGCAGAAATTCACCGACGTCCGCGACAGCTACATGGGCGACGCCGAGCGCACCACGTATCTCGAGCAGATTCGCGATCACCTCCTGGAGCAGGCGAAGTATTACGTCCCCGAGGGGCACAAGCTCGCCGTGACTTTCACCGACATCGACATGGCGGGCGATTTCGAACCCTGGCGCGGCCCGCGTTGGGATGATGTCCGGATCGTGAAGGACATCTATCCGCCGCGCATGGTGCTGACGTTCCGCCTGACCGACGCGGAGGGAAAAGTGGTCAAGGACGGGAAACGCGACCTCAAGGACCTGGCCTTCATGATGAAGATCACGATGTCCTTCCGCGATGATTCCGTCCGTCACGAGAAGGCGCTGCTCGACGACTGGCTCCGCAGCGAGTTCCCGCGGGTGCGCAAGAGCTGAGCGAGCCGCTTCCGGCGACGACGATACCACGGCCGCGCGTTTGACAACGCCCGCGGCCGTTTTTGTTTTGCAGGCCTTGAACCCGCCGCCCGCCGATACCGCCCGCCGCCTCGACAAATGGCTGTGGGCGGTGCGCGTGTTCAAGACGCGCAGCCTGGCGACCGATGCATGTCGCGCCGGCAGCGTGAGCGTGAACGAGCTGCCCGCGAAACCGGGGCGCGATGTGCGGCCGGGCGAACTCGTGACGGTGAAGCAGGGGCTCGTGCTGCGGACGCTGCGGGTCGTGGAGGTGCCGCGTTCGCGGGTGGGGCCGAAACTCGTCGCGGATTTCTGCACGGACCTCACGCCGCCGGAGGAACTGGAGAAGGCGCGGCAGAACCGCATTCAGCACGTGATGGAGCGGGAAAAGGGCAGCGGCCGACCGACGAAGCGGGATCGGCGGATGTTGGATCAGTTTCTCGAATGAAGAAGTTGAATGTGGAAAGCGGGAAAGGAGGAAGGGAGCATGGTGCCGTCGCTATGGTGGCTTGGTTTCCTCCTTTCCTGCTTTCCACATTCCTCATTCCGAATTCATGAACGTTTTTTCCAAATTCGAGACCGAGCTCTCCGTCAGGCCGGACGACATCGATCTCTACCAGCACGTGCACAGCACGCGGTATCTCGACTACGTGCTGGCGGCGCGTTTCGACCAGATGGAGCGCCATTACGGCATGTCGATGCAGGCCTTCGCGGCGCGGGGGCTGGGATGGTTCATGGCCGCCGCCACGATTCAGTATAAGCGCCCGCTGGGCTGGGGGGATCGGATGACGGTGCGCTGCTGGATCGAGCATTTCACCGAGAACGGTTGCCGCGTGGCCTTCGAGATCGACAAGCTGCCCACGGGCAAACGCGTCTGCGACGGCCATTGCGACTACACCCTCGTGACGCTCGCGACCGGCCGGGCGACGCCGCTGCCGGAGGACGTGAAGGCGCGCTACTCGATTTAGCGTCGCGCAGTGGCGGCCGAGAATTCCCTTGCGTATGCGCGATGCGCATGCACCGTTTCGACGCTTCGTTAGAGAAAACGTTAGGTGACAGTATCTGGTGAGTCGTTGGCTGAGCGTTTGGCTTAAGTGATGATTTCGAAACCCAAGTCGGGAACGGACTGGCAGCGGACGGGTGATCTACGAGACATCACAGATGAGTAATTCCAAACTATACGTCGGCAATTTGTCGTTCAAGACCACCGAAGACGAGCTCCGCTCCGCTTTCGGTCAGTTCGGTTCGGTGACCGACGTTTACGTCGCCATGGACAAGATGACGGGCCGCCCGCGCGGTTTCGCTTTCGTCACCATGGGCACGGCCGATGAGGCCAAGCAGGCCGCGGAGAAGATGAATGGCCAGGATCTCGGCGGCCGTCAGTTGACGGTCAATGAGGCCCGCCCGAAGGAAGATCGCCCGGGTGGCGGCTTCGGCGGCGGCGGCGGTGGCCGTGGCTTCGGTGGCGGCGGCGGCGGCGGCCGTGGTGGTTACGGCGGCGGCGGTGGCCGCGACCGTGGCGATCGCGATCGTCGTTACTAAGCCGGCGTTTCAACGAAACGATTTTTCGAGGGACGGAGCTCCTGAGGAGCTTCGTCCTTTTTCTTTTTCTGCCGGCCGCAGTCGCGGCCAGGCAGCTTTGCCTCCGCTCTCTCATTCTGGGCGCAGCGAAGAATCCCGCGGGAGCACCTGCTCCCGTTATCAGCATCGAATGTCCAAATGGATTCTTCGCTGCGCTCAGAATGACAGACTGAAGTCATCATGCCTTTCAAAGCTCTCAATCTCTCCGACTCCGTCCTGCGCGGCGTGCAAGCCGCCGGTTATACGGATCCGACTCCCATTCAGCTCCGCGCGATTCCGGTCGTGCTCGGCGGCGGCGACCTCATCGGTTCCGCCCAGACCGGCACCGGCAAGACCGCGGCGTTCGCGCTGCCGATCCTGACCAAGCTCGGCGCCCACCGTCCCGGCCAGAACGCCCGGGTGCTCGTCCTCGAGCCCACGCGCGAACTCGCGGCTCAGGTCGAGACCGCGTTTCGCGATTTCGCGCGCTTCTGCGATCTGCGCGCCGTCGCGATCTTCGGCGGCGTCGGCTACGGCCTGCAGCGCCAGGAGCTGCGCCGCGGTGTCGACATCATCGTGGCCACGCCCGGCCGCCTGATGGATTATCTCAAGGAAGGCACGATCTCGCTGCGCGACATCTCGGTGCTCGTGCTCGACGAGGTCGACCGGATGCTCGACATGGGTTTCCTGCCCGTGGTGAAGGACATCATCAGCCGCTGCCCGAAGAATCGGCAGACGCTCTTCTTCTCCGCCACCGTGCCGCCGGAGATCGCGGCCGTCGCCTCCTTCGCGCTGCGCAATCCGACGCGCATCGAGGTCGGTGCGAACCGCTCGGTGAACAAATCGGTGAACCATGCGGTTTACCCGGTCTCGTTCGAGCAGAAGTTCGACCTCCTGCTCGCCCTGCTGGCGAAGGAGAACTTCGACAGCGTGCTCGTCTTTTCACGCACGAAGCACGGCGCCGACAAGATCGCGCGCCGGCTCAAGGCGGCCAATCACAGCGTCGCGGTGCTCCACGCGAACCGCTCGCAGAACCAGCGCATCGAGGCGCTCGCCGGCTTCAAGAGCGGCAAATACGAGGTCATGGTCGCGACCGACATCGCCGCCCGCGGCATCGATGTCGCCGGCGTGTCCCATGTCATCAACTACGACGTGCCCGAGAAACCCGAGGACTACGTGCACCGCATCGGCCGCACGGGCCGGGCCCAGGCGGTCGGCGATGCCTTCACGCTCGTGACGCCGGAGAACGCGAGCGATGTCCGCGACATCGAGCGCTTCATCGGCCAGAAGATTCCGGAGCTGCGGCTCGAGGGTTTCGACTACAAGGCGTTCGCGCCGCGCCCGCCGCAGCCGGAGTCGCACCGGCCGCACGGCGGCGGCCCGGGCGTGCTGCGCCCGCGCGGCGGTTTCCGGCGCTTCAAGAGCCGCCGCTGAAAAAAGGGGTGCGGCGGTCCCCGCGACCGCCACCGTGGATCGGGCCGTCGAGACGACGGCCGCTTCCGCCATGCCCTCCGCCGCCACCCTCGAAAAGCACCTCGCCGCCATCCGCGCCTGCCGCCGCTGTCCGCGGATGATTCCGCCGCCGGTTGTGGGTCGGCGCGTGGCGAGCAAGGTGCTGCTCGTCGGCCAGGCACCGGGCGACAAGGAGCCGAAGCTCGGCCGGCCGTTTGCCTGGACGGCGGGCAAGACGCTTTTCAAGTGGTTCGACGGCGCGCTCGGCTGGAGCGAGGAGGACACGCGCGAGCGGATCTACTTCGCCGCGGTGTGCCGCTGTTTTCCGGGCAAGCGCCCCGAGGGCGGCGACCGCGTGCCCGCGCCGGAGGAAATCGAAAGCTGCGCGAGCTGGCTCGAGCGCGAATTTGCGCTGCTGCGACCGGAGCTCGTGCTGCCGGTGGGCAAGCTCGCGATCGGACAATTCCTCGGCGAGCGACCGTTGATTGAGACGATCGGGAAGAAATTCGAAGTGGAATATCGCGGTCACGCGGTCGACTGCATTCCGCTCCCACATCCGTCAGGCGCGTCGCCCTGGCACCGGATGGAGCCAGGCAAGTCGCTGCTGCACCGCGCGCTCGCGCTGGCTGCGAAGCATCCGGCATTGACCGCGGCGCTCGATCGGCCGCGGAGGGGGGCGGCTTAGCGATCCACCGCGAGCACAACGGCGATGCGCTCCAGCAGCGCGCTCAGGTCAAAGGGCTTCGGCATGAACTGCACGTTGCCCAGTCCCGCCAGGTCCTCCTTCGAGACGTAGCGGGCGTTGCCGGAGAGGATGATGATGGGGGTTTTGTTGCCGGACTCGCGGAGTTGCCGGATCAGTTCCAGCCCGGTCGTGCCCGGCATGGTGTGATCAGTGATGATCAGATCGAAGGGATCGCCGTCGGCTTGGAGGTGCTCAAGCAATTCGGCGGCGCTCGCAAACGTCGTGGGGGCGTAGCCCCGCATCGAGAGCCCGCTTTGCGCAACCAGCGTGATGGCGGGTTCGTCGTCGACGAAGGCGATGCGCTGGCCCTGACCGCTGACTTTGACGGGCTCGTTCTCCTCGTCGGTGGCGAGATCGGCGGCGGCGGCGGGGAGATAGATGTCGAACGAAGTGCCGCTGCCCGGTTCGGACTGGACGTCGATCGCGCCGCCATGGGCGAGCACGATCCCGAGCACGATCGAGAGGCCCAGGCCGGTGCCTTCGCCGGACGGCTTGGTGGTGAAGAACGGCTCGAACATCCGCGACATCACCTGCGGCGAAATGCCGGCGCCGGTGTCGTTGACGCGCAGGCGGAGGAACTCTCCGGCGCCCACCGTGCCGGCGGTGGCCTTGAGCGGGCGGTCGAGCGTGCAGGGTTCGACGCTCACGCGCAGGAAGCCGCCGTGTTCGCGCATGGCGTGCGCGGCGTTGCCGCCGAGGTTCAGCACGATCTGCTGGATGTCGGTGGAGTTCGCGAGGACGGTGAGGTCGTTGCTCGCGATGGAGAGGTCCACCTTGATCGTGGAGGGGATGCTGGCGCGGAGGAGGGGAATCACTTCGGCGACGAGGTGGCCGAGATTGATCTTCGTGCGATCGGAGGGGCCGCGGTGGCTGAAGGAGAGGATGCGTTGCACGAGGTCCGACGCGCGGCGGCTGGCCTGCCGGACCTGGCGCATGTACTCGGCCGCGGGGTGCGGCGGCGGGGCGAGCTCGGCGGCGAGATCGGTGTGTCCGATGATCGCGGTGAGGATGTTGTTGAAATCGTGGGCGATGCCGCCGGCGAGCGCGCCGAGCGTCTCCATTTTCTGGACCTGCGAGAGCTGCTCTTCCATCCGGCGCGCCTCGTCGTCGGGCGACTTGTGCATGGTGATTTCCTCTTTTAACGCGACGTAGTGCGTGATGCGGCCCTCCGCATCCTTGAGCGGCGCCATGGTGGCGCGCTCCCAGTAGCCGCGGCCATCCTTGCGGCGGTTGCAGAGTTCGCCCTGCCAAGTCTCGCCGCGTTTCAGCGTGTTCCACAGGTCGCGGAAGGTCGACTCGGGCTGGTCGGCGGATTTCAGGATGCGGGGATTCTGGCCGATCACTTCGCGGGCGGTGTAGCCGGTGATGTCGGTGAACTGCTGGTTGACGTATTCGATCCGGCCTTCGAGGTCGGTCATCATCACCATCGCCGGGCTGCGTTCGAGGGCGAGGTTGAGCTTGCGGATTTCCTGCTCGGCGAGGAAGCGCTCGTGAATGTCCTGGGTGGTGCCGAGCATGCGGCCGGGCCGGCCGGAGGCGTCGCGGGCGGCAATCTTGCCCTTGTTGACGACCCAGCGCCACTGGCCGTCCCGCGTGAGGAAACGGTGCTGGCATTCCCAGCGGGCGACGTCGCCGCGGAGGCAGCTTTCGAGGCTTTGCTTCACGCGCTCGAGATCGTCGGCGTGGATCAGGTTGTGCCACTCCTCCGAGGTCGTCGTGATCATGGAGCCGGCGTAGCCGAAGATCGACTGGCCGCCGGTGTGGGTGTTGAGCACCTGCCCGTGGAGATCCCACTCCCACCAGACCATCCGGGAGAACTCCATCGCGAGGTTGAGTTTGTCCTGGATGGATTTCACGCCGGAGATGTCGGTGAACGTCATCACGACGCCGTCGATTTTGTCTTCGGTGGTGCGGAACGGGAGCACGCGCTGGAAGAGCCAGTTGCCGTCGCGCGTGCGGATCTCGCGCTCGAGCGGCGTGCCGGTGGCGAGCACGTCGCGCAGCCGCTGCATGAGATCGATCTCGCCGTCGAGCTGGTAGGCGAGGTGATCGATCGGGCGGCTGATGTCCTGGGGCAGGAGGTGGAAAATCCGCGCGATCGCCGGCGTGAAGCGGCGGATGCGCAGGTGGCGGTCGAGGAACAGCGTGCCGATGTCCGTGCTCGCGAGCAGATTGTTCAGATCCTCGCCGATCGTTTTCAGCTCGTGGTTCTTGCGCTCGAACTCGGCGTTGACGGTGTAGAGCTCCTCGTTGACGGAGTGGAGTTCCTCGTTGGTGCTCTGGAGTTCCTCGTTGGCGGCGAGCAGTTCCTCGTTCGTCGCCTGCAACTCCTCGTTGCTCGTCTGGAGTTCCTCGACGGTGGACTGGAGATTTTCCTTCGTGGTGTGCAGCTCGAGTTCGAGGTCCTGCACGCGGTGGCCGAGCGCATCGCTCGGCTCGAAATTCTCGGCGGCGTGACGCAGCTCTTCCGGCGCGATCGGTTTCGGGGCTTCGCGCGGGTTGAGGAGCACGACGTGGACGAGGCTGATGCCGTTGCGATCGTCGGGGATGGGCGTGACCTTGAGATCGAGCAACTGCTCGCCGGCGGGTCCTTTTTGCCGGACGCTGCGCGCCTGCGCCGGCACGCCGGTCTTGATCGCCTTCGGGATGATCGTGGAGAGCGCGAGCCGCAGATCGCCGTCGGTGCGATTGAAGAGATTGTCGTGCGACCGGCCCTCGGGCGGGAGCAGGAAGCGGCTCGACTGATCGAAATACTGCACGATCTCGCCGTTTTCGGCGACGATGAAGCTGGTCGGCATCGTCGCCTTCAGCAGGTAGTCGTAGGCTTGGAGGAGCGCGCGACTGATCGTGATCGTGCTGGGCAGCGAGCCGGTCATCGACGTGGCCACGGTGCGCAGCGTGCGGGCCGAGGGCATCGCGCGGATTTCCGGCGGCGCGATCAGGCTGTCGGCGGTTTTGCGGTAGATTTTCTGCCGCGTGTGGATCGTCGCGAACCCGCCTTCCACGCCGCCGAGCCCCTCGCTCGAGCCGAGGAAGAGGCAGCCGCCGCGGCGCAGCGCGAAATGAAACAACGCGAGCACGCGCTCCTGCGTGGCCGGCTGAAAATAGATCAGCATGTTCCGGCAGGTGAGCAGATCGATCTTGGTGAACGGCGGATCGCTGACGACGTTGTGCGCGGAGAAGATGATGCGCTGCCGCAATTCCGGGACGACGCGGAGCTGGCCGTTGGACTCCTCCTTGAAATAGCGGGTGATGCGCTCCGGCCCGAGATTTTCGAGGCGGCCGCGTTCGTAGATGCCGGCGGCGGCGTGCGCGAGCGAATCGCGGTGCATGTCGGTCGCGAAGATCGAGACGCGGCCCTTGTAGCCGCTCGCCCGCACCTGTTCGTCCACCAGGATGCCAATCGAGTAGGCTTCCTCGCCGGTCGCGCAGCCGGCCACCCACACGCGCAGTTCCTCGCGGCCGGGCTCGCTGATCATGGCGGGCAGGATGTCGCGCCCGAGCGTCTCGAACGCCTCGGGATCGCGCAGGAACTCGGTCACGCCGATCAGGAGATCCTTGTAGAGTTCGTCGAGTTCGCCCGGCTGATCGCGCAGGAGATGCGCGTAGGCGTGGACGTCGGCGAGGCGGAGGAAACTCATCCGGCGGTGGATGCGCCGCTGCACGGTGGGGATTTTGTATTCGCCGAAATCGATGCCGTAGTTGTGGCGCAGTTGTTCGAGCACCGGGCCGAAGCTGCTGGCGGCCTCGTGCGCGGTCATGGGCCGGGCGTTCTGCACCATGCGCAGTTGCGGGAACTTCGCGTAGGTGATGACGGCCTCTGGCATGCGCTCGGGCGGCAGGACGTAGTCGGCCAGCTCGGTGTTGATCGCGCTGCGCGGCATGCCGTTGAAATCCGCGGAATCGAGCGACTGGATGATGACGAGCCCGCCGGCCTCATGGATGGAGCGCACGCCCTGCGTGCCATCGGTGCCGGTGCCCGACAACACGACGGCGACGGCCTGGGGGCCGCAGTCGTTCGCGAGCGAATCGAGGAAGACGTTGATCGGAAACTCGAGTTGTCGCGCGGCCTCGCGTTCGGTGAGGAACAGGCGGCCGCCCTTCACCGTCATGAGTTTTTTCGGCGGAATGAGGTAGATGCAGTCGCGCTCGAGCAGCATGCCCTCCTCGACGCGGTGGATCTTCATCCGCGTGTGACGCGCGAGGAGGTCATCCATCAGGCTCTTGAAATCCGGCGAGAGATGCTGGACGACGACGAAGGCGCAGCCGCTGTCGCAGGGCATGGCCTGGAAATACGTTTCGAGCGCGCGCAGGCCGCCGGCGGAGGCGCCGATGCCGACGACCAATTCGGGAGGGTGGGGGGAGGAACTCATGGCTGAGGTGCTGCGCAAGCCGATCGGCGCGGCATGCAGCCACGTCGGCGCGTGTTGCGCGCGGCCGGGCGGACGTTACTGGCTGGCTTCGTCATGGGCAGGATTCGGCACGCAACCCCGCAGTTGGCAGTCGACGTTGATGATATGCGCCTCGATCCAGAGAATCGACTCCCGGTGAACGTCGAGCAGCATGGAAACAGGGGTGCCGCTCATCGTCAGAAGTTCGAGCCAGCGGTCGAGTTGGAGCGCAAAGTCGCGATGTGCGGCACGATTTGCGGCCAGGGCCGGGCAGGCGACGCGAACCATGTGGGCTTCCACGCGGGCGAAGTGGCCGAGCACGTATTTTTGGAGGATCGCAATCAGTCCGGCCATCCGCTCGCGCCCGGCACCCGCCTCGACGGCGACTTTGACGGTGTTCAACTGGCGGAAGAACTCCTGGTGCTCCGCGTCGATTTGGGCATGACCGGTCTCGAAGCGCTCGTTCCAGGTCGTCATTGCGGCGGAGGATTGGGTGGGGAAAAGCCGGACTGAGCGACCCGCCATGAGGCGACCGTTCGTTGCTCAAGCCAGAGCATACGCACAAATTGCTCCGTGCTGCTGCGCGGATATTGGCGTAAACTGGCTATTGGATGCCGAAGCCGGTGGCGGGCAGCAATCAAGGCGGGAGCTTGGCCCCCGACGACGACGCTAGTTCACCCGATTCCACACCGGCTGGCCGGTGATGGCGGCGCGGGCGATCCGGGCGGAGGTGCTGCGCATCTCGACCATACCCTCGGGCGAGCAGAACGCGGCGTGGCACGTGCAGATGAGATTGGGCGTGTCCGCCTCCTCTGGCGTGCGCAGCGGCTCGTTTTCGACAACGTCGAGGCCGGCGCCGGCGAGATGACCACTGCGCAGCGCGGCGAAGACGGGCGCCTTGTCCACGATGTCGCCGCGGGCGGTGTTCACCAGGAACGAGCCGGGCTTCATCCACGCGATCTGCTGCTCACCGATCAGGCCGCGCGTCTCGGCGCTGAGGGGGCAGTGAATCGAAATCGTGTCGGAGATTCTCAGGATCTCCTCGAGCGAGCCGATGCGCTCGATGCCGATCGCCTTGTGCGCGCCGCTGGGCGCGTAGGGATCGTAGAACACCACGCGGAAGCCGAACGCCTTCGCGCGCAGTGCCGCCGCGGTGCCGATGCGGCCGAGGCCGATGATGCCGAAGGTCTGCGTGCGCAGGCGGCGCATCTTCGCGGCGACGTCGATGTGCCAGCGCAGTTCCTTGGCCACGCGATCCAGCGGGAAGAGCTGGCGGTAGAGCGCGAGCGTCAGGGCGAGCGCGTGGTCGGCGACCTCCTCGGTGCCGTAGTCGGGCACGTTGCAAACGGGAATGCCCGCCTTGGCGGCGGCGGCGATGTCCACGCTGTCGAAGCCCACGCCGTTGCGAATGATGGCGCGGCAGTGGTGCAGGCGGGCCACGACCTCGGCTGTCATCCGGGGCCCGTGCCAGAGGATCAGCGCGTGGGCGTTGATCACTTCCGCCGGAAACGGCGCGTCGAAATCGAGCCAGACGGTCTGCAGATCGGCGACGTCCTCGAGGAAGGGCCGCTCCACGGTCGCCTCGTGGTCCGTGAACTTGAATTCCTTGGGGCAAAGGATGACGACGGTGGGGCGGCTCATGAAATACTTTGACCACGGATTACACGGATGCCACGCATGCCGGGAAGACATATCCGTGCCACCCGTGAAATCCCTGGTTAAACTTGTTTTGGTTCTCGGGCTGATGGCGTCGTTCGCGGCGCCCGCCCTGCATGCGCAGCGCGAGAAGCTGCCGCCGGACGATCTCGAGTATGTCGAGAAGACGTGGCCCGAGGCGAAGAAGACGCAGACCGGCATCCGCTACGTCATCCTCCGGCCCGGCACCGGCGACTCGCCGAAGCCCGGCGACAAGGTCAACGTGCTCTACGTCGGGCGCCTCCTCAACGGGAAGGTCTTCGATCAGGCGACGGAGGCCGACAAGCCGTTCACCTTTCGGGTGCGGCGCGAGGCGGTGATCGAGGGCTGGGACCAGGTGCTGCAGTTGATGAAGCAGGGCGAGAAGCGCCTGGTCATCATCCCGCCGGAGCTCGGTTACGGCACGCGCGGCCAGCCGCCGAAGATCGGCCGCAACGCCACGCTGGTGTTCGAGATCGAACTGTTGAACTTCTCGAAGGACTGAGCGGCGGGATGGGGTGCAGAGTGTTGGCGCGAAGAGCCCTGCGCTCACGCGCAGGCCGACAGCGCTGGCCGGGCGAAGCCGCGGGTCACTTCATCAACTGCGTGAGCATCGGCTGCATCGCGTCCGCCCAAAGCTGATACCCGGCGGTGTTCGGATGCAGTTGATCCGGCATGATGGAGAACGGGATCTTGCCGTCCTGGCCGAGAAACACGGCGTTGATGTCGAGGAAGCGCACGTTCTTGCCGTCGTCGAGTTTGGCGAGTTCGGCGTTCACGCCGTTGATGACATCCATGCGCTTGGCGGCGTCGGCGAGGGCGGCGTCGGTGATCTTGCCGTCCTTGTCCTTGCGCGCGCCACGGGGGAAGACGGCGAGGACGAGCACCTTGGTCTGCGGAAGCTTGGCGCGGATCATCCCGACGATTTTCTTGTCGGCGGCGGCGATCTCGGCCGCGGTGTGGCCGGCGGAGTTGTTGGTGCCGAGCATGAGGACGGCGACCTTCGGCGCGATGCCGTCGAGTTCGCCGTTGGTGATGCGCCAGATCACGTGCTGCGTCTGGTCGCCGCCGATGCCGAAGGCGCCCGCCTTCAGGGGCTCGAAGTGGCGCCGCCAGGCCTCGCCGCCCTCGTAGGGCCAGGCCTCGGTGATGCTGTCGCC
>CAZENI010000231.1:0-12054 GCA_964513055.1 uncultured Opitutus sp. | reverse complement strand
GCAGGTGAACGGCGCGGCGATCTATGCGACGCAGGCGAGCCCGTTCGAGAAACCGGCATGGGGCCGTTGCACGCAGCAGCGATTGCCGGATGGCGGCACGCGGCTCTACCTGCACGTCTTCGACTGGCCCGCGGACGGGAAGCTCGTCGTGCCGACGACCGCACGGCCGCGGAGCGCGCGGCTGCTCGCCGGCGGCGCGAAGCTGGAGGTCACGCGCAGCGGCGAGATCGTGACGATCATGCTGCCGCCGCGGGCGCCGGATGCGATCGCGAGCGTGGTCGTGCTCGAGGTGGACGGCCCGGCGGGGCGTTGACCGCGAATCATGGCTCGCCTCCGGCACTCGATCGCACGCGTCGTCACCGCCCTGCTGTGTGCGCTGGTGGCGGGATCGGCCGCGGCCGGCGAGCCACCCGCCGCGGTCCGCCTGAGTGCGGCCGGGGTGAATACGTTTTTCGGCTACTATGACGTGCCGGCGGTCGACGCGGCGACGGGGCGGCATCTGGCGCACCGCGTGGCGTTTCGGGACCGGCTGCCGGTGGCCGGCGACGAGGCGGAGTTGGGGACGTTCGGACCGGGGGGCGACGGGGAGTTCCGGCCGTTCGCCCGCACGCGGGCGTGGAATTTCCAGCAGGGGGCGATGCTGCAGTGGCTCGGCGATGGCAGCGGACGTGTGTTCTACAACGACGTGCAGGCGGCGGGGCCGGGGTATCGCGGCGTGCTCCATGATCTCGCGACGGGCCGGCGCACCTACACGGACCGGGCGCTGGCGAACGTCTCGCGCGACGGCCGCTGGGGCCTCGCGGTGGATTTCGATCGCCTGCACGATTTCCGGCCCGGCTACGGTTACGCGGCGCAGGACGATGCACGGGCGACGGTGGCGCACCCGGCGGACGACGGCATCTGGGTGTGCGATCTGCGCACGGGCACGAGCCGGCTCGTGCTGAGCCTCGCGGCGCTGCACGAGCGCGTGCGCGGGATGTCGCCGCTGATGGAGCAGAAGCTGCTCGTGAACCACCTCACGTTCAATCCGTCGGCGAGCCGCTTTGTTTTTCTCCTGCGGAATTTTCCCGCGCCGGGGCCGGCGGTGAAGGGGCAATCGAAGTGGCGCACGGTGGTGTTCACCGCGGCGCGCGATGGCAGCGACCTCCGCCTGATCGTGCCGCCTGGCTATGCGTCGCACTACCACTGGCGCGACGACGCGACGGTCGTGTTTCACTGCGACGGGCCGCAGGGGCCGCAGCTTTACGAGATCACGGATGCGCCGACGCCGCGGCTGGTCGCGATCGAACCGGCGTTTTTCAAGCGGGACGGTCACTGCAGTTATTCGGCCGACGGCCGCTGGATGCTCTACGACAGCTATCCGGATGCGGCCAAGCAGCAGCATCTCACCGTCTACGATCTGCAGAAGCGCCGGGGGCGTGAACTCGGTGCGTTCGCGGCGCTGCCCGTCGCGATTACCGATGTCCGTTGCGATCTGCATCCGCGTTGGCTGCCGGACGGGCGGATCAGCTTCGACTCGACGCATGAGGGCTACCGGGCGATTTACGTGATCGACCCGCGGGCCTGGCTGGAGGCATGGGGGCGGGAGCCGTAGCGGGCGCTGCGCCGGCGCGGCGGGCGAACGAGGCGGGAATATTGGGTCGCTTTGCGCGCGGGGTGTGGCTTTACGTTTCGGTCGGCTTGGCCCCCTCAATCCCTATGCGTTCTCTTACCCTCGCTCTCCTCTCCCTTGTCTGCGTCGCGACGCCGTCCTTTGCGGCGACGCCGCCGAAACCGCTGAAGGCGCTGCTCGTCATCGGCGGCTGCTGTCACGATTACGCCGCCCAGAAGGACATCCTGAAGGAAGGCCTGGAGAAGCGGGCGAATCTCAAGGTCGATATTGCCTACAGCGCCGACAAAAACACGACGCCCGCGCTGCCGATCCTCGGCAATCCGGATTACGCGAAGGGCTACGACGTGGTGATTCACGACGAGTGCAGCGCGGACATCAAGGATCCGGCGCTGATCGCCGCCGTGCTCGCGCCGCATCGCGCGGGCATCCCGGGCGTGAATCTCCACTGCGCGATGCACAGCTACCGGATCGGGCCGCCCGCGACGCCGGCCGAGGCGGGCAGCGAGCGGGCGGGCTGGTTCGAGTATCTCGGCCTGCAATCGAGCGGCCACGGGCCGAAGCTGCCGATCACGATCGATTTCTCGATGGGGAAGAGCCCGATCGTGAAGGGCTTTGCCGAATGGAAGACGGGCAACGAGGAGCTTTATAACAACATTCAGATCTACCCGACGGCAAAGGTGCTCGCGCGCGGCAAGCAGGTCGTGAAGGAAAAGGAAAACGACTTCGCGGTCGTCTGGACCAACGACTATCGCGGCACGCGCGTCTTCAGCACGACGATCGGGCACAACAACGAGACGGTGGCCGATGCGCGTTATCTGGATCTCGTCACGCGCGGGCTGCTGTGGGCGTGCAAGAAGCTCGACGATTCCGGCGAGCCGGCGAAGGGCTACGGGCCGGTGGCGGCGAAGTAAGGGAGACTTGGTCACGGCGCGACCGGGGTCGGCCCGGTCCGCGCCCCTCGTGCGATCTTGATGGTCCGTGGCTTCTCTCGGTTTGACCGGGAAACACTGGGGTGACGCGCCGGGCGACAGTCGGAGTGGCCGTCGAAGACGCAGGCTTTACGCGCGGAAGGGCAGCCGTAGCTTCCGGGGCATGTTGATCGACACGGCGGCCCTGCGCCAGCATCAGGGCGATCCCACATGGGTGGTCTTCGACTGCCGGCACGATCTGATCGATCACGGCCGCGGCGAGCGGCTTTATCGCGAAGGCCACCTGCCGGGGGCGTTCTTCGTCCCCTTCGAGACGGTGCTCGCCGGCGTGAAGACCGGTCGCAACGGCCGTCACCCGCTACCGGTGGCCTCGGAGTTCGCGGACTGGCTCAACCGGCACGGCGTGAAGGCGCAGACGCAGATCGTGGCCTACGACGACGTGGGCGGGCAGTATGCCGCGCGGCTGTGGTGGCTCTGTCGTTGGATTGGCCATCCGCGGGTGGGCGTGCTCGACGGCGGTTTGCCCGGTTGGATCGCGGCGGGCGGGCCGCTCGAGACAGGCGCGCCGGTGGCGCGCGGGGGCGGGACGGTGGAGGCGCGACCCGATGATACGCGGTGGCGCCGGGCGGCAGATGTGATGGCGGGCCTCGCGGCCGGCGCCTGCGTCGTGATCGACGCGCGGGCGCCCGAGCGTTTCCGCGGCGAGACGGAGCCGATCGATCCGGTGGCCGGACACATCCCCGGGGCGAGGAACCGTTTCTTCAAGGCGAACCTGAACGCGGATCTCACGATGCGGCCGGCCGCGGAGCTGCGGCGCGAATTCGAGGCGATCCTCGGCGGACGGCCGGCGGCGAACGTGATTCACCAGTGCGGATCCGGGGTGACGGCGTGCGTGAACCTGCTGGCGATGGAGCACGCCGGACTGCCGGGCTCGACGCTGTATGCCGGGTCGTGGAGCGAGTGGATCGCGGATTCCGCGCGGCCGGTCGCGCGCGGGTGAGGGCGGCGCCTCAGGGCCCCGGCGCCGGCAGCGATTCGTAGTGCAGGCGGGCGACCTGCCACATGTAGGCGGGGCCGCCCTCCGCGGTGCGTCCCCAGAGATTGGCGACGGCGGCGTGGAGCAGCGGGCGCGCCGCCTCCGGGCGGCCGTGGACCCACTCGTGCAGCCCGGCGTAGTAGTTCGCGAAGAACAGCACGCGCGCATCGACGTCGAGGCCGCGGTCGCGGAGCCCGGAAAAAAAGACGGCCGGGGTCGTCTTCCCCGCGAACAAAGCGTAGAGGGCGGGGAAGGGTTCGCGATCGAAGCGGGTGTAGACGAGCAGGGCGCGGCGCGCACCGTCGATGCCGAGCGCGGGGACGTCGCCGAGGAATTTCCAGAGGCCGTTCTCGCGGTCGCCGCTGTCGTGGGCGTGATACTTTTCGAACTGCCGGGCGGAGGGCGCGAACTGGCCGTTGAAATAGTAGGCGATCCCGAGGCGCCAGTGCGGCGCGTCCTGCGCGGGATCGAGCGCGATCATCCGCTCGAAGTCAGCGACGGCGGCGGCGAACTCGCCGAGGAAGAGCCGGCGGTCGCCGCGGCGCGAATAGAGGGAGACCTCGCGCGGCGATTGCGCGATGGCCTGGGTGAGGGTGACGACCTGTTCGCGAAACGTGGCGAGCATCCGCGCGCGCTCCTCCACCGGAATCGGCGGCTCGGCCGCACCCACCGTGCAAAACGCGGAGAGCGCGAGACAGAGCACGGTGGCCGCGGCGCGCAACATGGGCGACGACTGTGCCGGTTCGCGCCCGGCTGGCCACTCTCAAACGGCCGGGGCGTCGCCCGCGGGGTGAATCAGTTCGGCGCGGGAGCGGACGGCGCCGCGACGGCCACGGCCTTGCGGCGGAGCGGATGGGCCTCGACGGAGGCACCGTCGTGAGCGGCCGGCTTGGCGCGGTCGCGCCCGCGGCGGCCGAACTCGGCCAGGTTGATCGACTTCAACTGCTGCCGGAGCACTTTGCCGGACTTGAATTTCACGACGGCCCGCTCGGGGATGATGACTTCCGACTCCGGCTTGTTCGGATTGCGGCCGATCCGCTGCCGGCGCACCTGCACCTCGAGGACGCCGAAGTTGCGCAGCTCGACGTTGCGGCCGCTCGCGAGCGCCGCCTGGATGATGTCGAGGGTCTGCTGGACGGTGTCCACGATCTGCTTCTGCGGGAATCCCGACTTGCGGTAGATTTCCAGCACGATTTCGCGTTTGGTAAGGTTGTTCATCTGGGTTCGATCTGAGGTTGCGGTCGTCGGGAGAGGGCATGGACACCGGAATACCCCTCGTGGTTCGGACCGGGGCCGAATTGTTCGTGCGGCCGGCCACTGCGCGGTGCACCGGAGTCGGGCAAAACGCGGCCCGGGATCGGCGACACGCGCCGCGGCCTCAGCGCGCGGCGGCGCGCGGGATGAACAGATCCGCTGTCGTCAGGCGCAGTTCGCGCGCCATCGCCAGGCTGTAGTCGAGCTGGCCGATTGTCGCGGCGGTGCGGCCGTTGGTGCCGAACGTGAACTTCGCCCCGGCGGCGCGGGCGAGCCGCAGAAACGGCAGTGTCGGCAGTTGCCGGGACGCCGTGATCTCGAGCGCCACGCGGTGTTTCACCGCCGCGGCGATCACGCGCTGCATCCGCGCGGGCGTCCACAATTCGTCCCGGCGGGCCTGGAGCACGTCGGGCAGATACATCGGGGCGGCCAGGATGTTGACGGGGCCCGCCGCCAGCGTGGCTTCGTGATGCGCGACGTAGCGCTCCATGAAATCCTCCGCGTCGGGGATCTGCACTTCGGCCTTCTTCCAGAGGTGGACGAGGCGGCCGTCGCGCTCGACGAACGTCATGGCGTCCGTCAGCACAAAATCGAGTTCGGCGAGTTTCGCCCGCGAGAAACCAGCCGCCCAGTCGAGCCCCTCGGCCTGGATGCCGCGGTAGACGCCGGCGCCCGCCAGTTGATCCAGCCAGCGCTGCAGGTCGGCGTCGGAACTCAGCACGACGGGGTAGGGGTGACCGCGTTTCCCGGCGTGCTCGACCACGCCGACCTGGACGCCGCGCTGTCGGGCGAGTCCGGATACGCCGGCGAGGCCGAGTTCGTCCAGATGCACATGAAGGTCGATCAGCGGCAGGCCCGTCGCCGCGTCGAGCGGCACGGGCGCCGCCTCCCGGGCGGTCGCGCGGCGGACACCGGCGGCCAGGGCGGTGCCCGCAGTGGCGAGCAGGAAGCTACGACGCGAGAGTCTCCGGTGGGCGGTCATGGCGGTTGGGCGGCGGCGTCCCGCCAGGGGAAAGGTCCGCCGGCACGCCATGCCGGGCCGGGTCGGCGCCGTGAACAAGGCCGAATGCTGCGCGTTTCTTGGCCGACCTCCGGGCCGCCGGGCCCCGCCGCGCATCGCGGGAGGCGAGGCGGGCGCGGGCGGCGCCGGGCGGCGGCCGCGGCTTCCGGCCTGGGCGAGGGACGTGCATTCCGCTTGTGGCGGCCAAGATGCGCGCAGTGTTTCGGCTCAACTGGTTCGGCGGCGGGGACGAAGGAACGGGATGGATCCACTATGAAAAAGCCGGAAGTTGCCCCCCGCGCCTTCCCACGGGAGTTCAGGGCGGACGAGATGTTTTTTTCGACGACCGATGCGCGCGGCGTGATCACTGCCGGCAACGACGTGTTCGCACGCGTCAGCGGCTACGACGCCGGCACGTTGGTCGGCCGGGCCCACAATATCATCCGGCATCCGGACATGCCGCGGGCGGCGTTCCGGCTGGTCTGGGCGTATCTGAAGCAGTCGCGGCGCACGGCCGCGATGGTGAAGAATCTCGCGCGCGACGGCTGTTTCTACTGGGTGGTGGCGCTCTTCGCGCCGGTGCCCGGCGGCTTTGTGTCGATCCGTTTCAAGCCGACGAGTCCGCTGGTCGACGAGATCGCGGAGATCTATGCGGCGATGCGGGCGGAAGAGGAGCGCCAGTTGGAACGCGGCGCCACCGAGGAGGTGGCGATGGACGCCGCGGCGGCGTTGCTGGGCGAGGGCGTGCGCGCCCGCGGGTTCGCGGACTATGACGCCTTCATGCGGGCGATGCTCTGCGACGAACTCAAGAGTCGCGACGCGGTGCTGGCCCGGGTCGGCGCTTCCATCCTGCGGCCGCTGCCGGCCGAGACCGACGCGGATGCCGCCGCCGGCCGGGGAAGCGGCCAGTTGCGGTCGCTCTACCGGCAGGGCGCCACGGCCTATGCGCAGCTCAGCCGGCTCTTTCTCCGGCTGGACGACTTCGTCGCGTTGCAGCAATCGCTCGAGGGCAAGGCGAGCTTCGTCGACAATCTCACGCGGGAGCTCCGGGTGGCGGCGATGAACGCGGCGCTGGCGGCGACGCGCGTCGGCAGCCAGGGCCAGAGCCTGAGCGTGGTCTCGCACTACATGGGCAGCGCCTCGGTGGATGTCGCGGGCGCGGTCAAGGCCTTGACCTCGGGCATCCGCGCGGTGGCGGATCAGTTGCGGTCGGTCATCTTCAACCTCGCGGCCGGGCGGCTGCAGATCGAGATGATCATGGCGTTCATGCACGAGCTGATCTCGGAGGGCGCGAAAAGGGGGAGGCGCCCGGACGCGCCGCGGGCGATCAGGACCCTGCAGCACGCCTTCCAGCATTCGCTCGAGCGCGCGAGCGGGGCGCTGCGGGCCCTCGAGTCCAGCACGCGGGAACTGCAGCCGACGGCGTGCAGCCTCGGCCGGCACATGCTCGAACTGCAGGTTGCGCAGCTCTGCGGGGTGGTCGAGACGACGCGCCTCGACGAACACGAGGAATTTGCCGCCGTCTTCACCCACATCCGCGAGCTGGTCGACGGCACGCGGCGGCAACTGGGGGAACTGGATGAGGCGCTCGACCGGCTCGACGACATCGCGATTGAAACGCCGGAGACCGCGCGGGAGATCGCGTCGAGCGCCGCCCGGATGGACGGCGAGATTGCCGCGCTCGCCGTCGAGGCGTAGACCGCGGCCCTCCGCGCGGCCCGCGGTCGGGGGGCGATCCGCGATCAGGCGCCCGGGGAAACGAGGCGGGGGACGAACCGGCCGGTGCGCTGCTGGTAGGCGCGGTAGGCGTCGCCGAACTTCTCGACGAGGCGGCGCTCCTCGATCCGGCTGCGGGCGGCGAGGAGGGCGAACATGGCGAGCCCGCCGAGGCCGACGATGATGTTGGCGGTGAGCAGCGACGCGGCGACGACGAGAATCAGCGCGGTCGAATACATCGGGTGCCGGACCCAGCGATACGGACCGCTCGTGATCAACGTGGCGTGGGCGCGCGGCTGGGAGGTCGAGGTGACGTTCAAGCCGAGATGGCGAAACATCCACCGGAACAGCGCGAGCCCCGCGACCGCGAGGGGCACGCCGGCCAGCCGGAGCCCGGCCGGCAATTCCGGTTGCGCGAACGCGACCCAGCGCGGTTGCACCAGAAAGGCGAGACAGGCCAGCGTGAGCGGCGGCCCGGCGAGGCCCATGAGAACCCAGAACCACCGCGGATCGGCGCAGCGGGACACCGGGCCGCCAGCGCGATCGGCGCGCAGCCGGTGCGGAATGCCGATGCCGGCGGCGCCGAGGAAGATGAGGCCGAGCGCGAGGCGACACGCGGTCTCGACGTCGAGCGGCATGGCGAGGACGCGATCGGGCCGCGCGGTTACTTCCAGTCGTCCGTGCGAAACGGCGAGGCGGGGAGGCCGGCGCCATTGAAGAGGTTGCAGGTCGGCCAGTTTTCCCAGGCGTAGCGGGCGGCGACGGGCGCGGTCACCTCGGGCGAGGAAACGACCACGGTCTCGCCGACGATCCGGGCGCGGGCGGGCTTCCACTGGCGATCGGCACCGGCGATCACGAAGCCGGTCAGGTCGCCGCCCTTGGCGACGAGGCCGCCGTTGGTGTGTTTGAACGAAAGAACAATCTCCTGGCCGCGGACCGTGTGGCCGGCGGGGAGCGGGCCGGAGGTGGCGGGAACTTTGCGGCCGTAGACATCGCCGAGGGCCCAGAGCGCGAGCCGGCGGCCGACGTCCTGCTTGTTCTTCGGATGGATGTCCTTCTCCTCGCCGATGTCCATGGTGATGGCCATGCCGGTCTTCGGCAGCGAGAGGGTCTTGAGCATCGCTTCGCGCACGCCGGGCCAGTCGCGGCCGGGGCCGCCGAAGTTCGGGAGCTGCACCCAGGCCATCGGAAACTCGTAACCCCAGCGCGCGCGCCAGTCGCGCACGAGCAGCGGGAGCTGGTGCTCGTAGAGCGAAACCTTCGCGGGCGTGGAGTTGGCTTCGCCCTGATACCAGAGCGCGCCGCGGATCGCGTAGGGGATGAGCGGTGCGATCTTGCCGTTGAAGAGCCCGCCGGGTCCGCCTTTGCGGGTGGCGGCCGCGGCGGCGGCAGGCGTGGCTTTCTTGGTGGTGGCTTTTTTCTTCTCCGCGGCGGCTTGCTTGGGGGCGGCGGGCGCCTTCGGCGCGACGGCCGGCGCGGGCGGCACTGCGGCGATGGCGGCCTGGAGTTTCGCGTCGCCGCGCTGCACGTCGGCGTCGATCCACGATTCGATCGGCGTGCCGCCGACGGAGGAGTTCACGAGACCAACAGGGACGTTGAGCGTGCGGTGAATCTCGCGGCCGAAGAAATACAGCGTCGCGGAAAACGCGCCGACGGTCTCGGGGGCGCAGAGGACCCACTTGCCGGTGCCTTCCGACTGGGCGGCGTCGGAGGCGGGCGAGTCCTCCTTGAACTGGCGGATGAGCGGGAATCTCGCCGCGGACTGCTCCTGCTCGAAGTCCTTCGCGCGGTTGACGGTCATGGCCATGTTCGACTGGCCGGAGCCGAGCCAGACCTCGCCGACGAGGACGTCCTGGATCGTGAGCGTGTTGTTGCCTTTGACCGTGAGCGTCTGCGGCGAGGCGGCGATGGCGAGATTCGTGAGCGCGACGCGCCACTTGCCATCGGCGCCGGCGGTGGCGGACTGCGACTGGCCGGCGAAGGTGACGGTGACCTTCTCGCCGGGCGCGGCGGAGCCCCAGACCGGGACGCGGGCGTCGCGCTGGAGCACCATGTGGTCGGAGAAGATGGCGGGGAGCTTGACGTCGGCGCGGGCGGAAAACGCGAGCGTGGCGACGGCCAGGAGCGCGAGCGAGCGGAGCGGGGTGTTCATGAGATGAGAGAGGCGCGGCGGGGAGCGGTGAAACAAGCCGGTCGGCGGGCGCGCTGCAATCGCCGAGAATCGGAAACGCCGGTCGTGCGTCTTTGCAGATGCCCCATGAATCCGCGTTCACGACTCGTTGCCCTCGGCGTTGCGATCTCGTCCATGGCGTTTGGCGCCTCCGCGGGCTCCGTGCCGCTCAAGCCCGACCTCACGGTGGCGGCGGACGGCAGCGGGGACTTTCAGAGCGTGCAGGCGGCGGTCGATTCGATCCCCAGGGAAAACACCGAGCGAAAGATCATCTTCATCAAGAACGGCACCTACACGGAGAAGCTGCGGATCGAGCGGTCCTTCGTGACGCTGCGGGGCGAAGACCGGGCGAAGACGCGGCTCGTCTGGGAGATCAACGACCCGCGCAACGACCCGAAGGCGAACGCCGACGGGCGGGGCATCGCCAGTTTCAATCTGCACAATGCGAGCGATATCGTCGTCGACAACCTCACGATCGACAACCCCGCGAAGCTCGGGCTCAAGCCGTTCGCCGTCTTCAGCACCGGCACTGGCACGCGGATCGTGCTGCAGAACGCGAACATCCTCGGGCTCGGCGGCGACACGCTTTCCCTCTGGACGCGCGGGCTGTATTACCACCGCAACATTCATGTGACCGGCACGTATCACTTCGTCGGGCCGCGCGGCACGTGTTACATGAGCGACTCGCTCATCGAGGTGCTGGGGCCGGTCACGAATGCGCTCTTCAACGAAGGCATGCAGGACGAACGGCAGAAATTCGTCCTGCAGCGCTGTCGGATTGTGTCCAAGGTGCCGTTCGGGCTCGGCTCCCACTTCCGCGATGCGGCGTGGTATTTCATCGACTGTGAATTTCCCGAGACCCTGCGGCCGGAGGGGAAGATCTTTGTCGCGCAGTCCAACGTGAACCGACCGCAGCCCGTCAGCGCGATGTTCAAGTGGGGGACCGACCGCGTGTATTTCGCCAACGCGAAGGGGCCTGATTACCCGTGGCTGAAGGACAACCTCGAGAAATCCGAGGCGAAGAGCGCGGCTGAGATCACGGCGGCGTGGACGTTTTCCGGTCAGTGGGATCCCGAAAGCACGGCGGCGCCGGTGGTGATCGGGGTCGCGCGCTCGGGGGAGAGTGTGACGGTGACGTTTGCCGAGCCGGTGACCGTGAAAGGCCGGCCGATGCTGACGTTGGCCGATGGAAAGACGGCCGAGTATCGGACGGGATCGGGCACCGCGACGCTGACCTTTCAGGGTGCCGGCGCCGCGGCGGCGGGGGCGGTGTTGAAGCTCGGTGGCGGGGCGATTGTGGCGTCGCAGGCGTCGGCGGTGCTGCGCGTGGTGCCGGATTCACTGAAGCTGCAGGCGGCGCGGTGAAGGGGGATTCCGCGCTTCTGAAGGTAGGGGCCGATCTCCGAGCGGCCCGGTTCGGAGCGGCCCGCCCGGAGGTCGGGCCCTACCTTTTTGGCCTCGATGTTTTGAAACTGCTCAATCGAAGATCGGGAAGAACGTATTGAACGCCTTCTCGGCGAAGTGGCCGGGGTCGTTGAAGCGGCGGTGGCGATCGAGGGCGCTGATGGCATCCATCTCCGCGGGCGTGAGCGCGAAGTCGAAGAGCGCGAGGTTCTCGGCGAGGCGGGCGGTCGTCTGCGTTTTCGGAATGACGGCACAGCCGCGTTGCACGCCCCAGCGCAGCACGGTTTGTGCGGCGGTCTTGCCGTGCGCGGCGGCGATGGCGGCCACGACGGGATCGGTGAGCACGGATTCGTTCGCCTGCGCCATGCCGAGCGGCAGATAGGACGGTGCGCCGAGCGGGGAGAACGCGGTGACGGCGATCTTTTCCTGCGCGCAGTAGCGGAGCTGGCGCGGCTGGACGAGATACGGGTGCAACTCCATTTGATGCACCGCCGGGCGGATGGAGCACGACGCCAGCAGGTCGCGGAGCATCGAGATGTTCAGGTTGCAGACGCCGATGCGCTTCACGAGGCCGGAGCGCTGCAGCTCCTCCATGGCGCCCCAGGTGTCGGCGTAGGGGACATGGATCGGTTTCATCGCGGGCGCCGCGGCCTTGGGATCGAAGAACCACTCGGGCGGGTAGCGGACGTCGAACGGGACGAACGCGAGCGCGATGGGGAAATGGACGAGGTAGAGATCGAGGTAGTCGAGCCCGAGATCGCGGAGCGAGCGCTCGCAGGCGGCGCGGACGTGCTTGGGTTCGTGATACGTGTTCCAGAGCTTGGACGTGACCCAGAGGTCCTCGCGGCGGCAGAGGCCGGCGGCGAGGGCGGCGGCGATGCCGGCGCCGACTTCGCGCTCGTTGCCGTAGTCACACGCGCAGTCAAGGTGGCG
>CAZENI010000230.1:0-12058 GCA_964513055.1 uncultured Opitutus sp. | reverse complement strand
CCTTGAAGTGCGTGACGAAGATGTGGCCGGCGTAGCTCGGGTTCAGGCCGGTGCCAGGGTAGTATTCGATGCCGGAGGGGCCGTCCTCGATGTTGCAGATCGGCGGGACGATGTAGGCGGCCTGGCCGGGGTGGCGCTGGTGCCAGAGGCGCTCGAGGTTCCAGGGGCCGGCCTTACCGAGCGGGGCGAACTGGTAGCCGATGCGCCAGCCGCTGTCGCCGCCCTCGATCACGTGCACGAGGCGTTCCTCGTCGCCGTTGTCGCAGTCGTTGTCGCCGGTGAGGAGGTCGCCAAATTCGTTGAAGATGAGCGACTGCGGGTTGCGGAGGCCGGTGGCGAACACCTCCATGCCCGTGCCGTCAGGGTTGCAGCGATACACGGCGCCCTCGTCGGGCGTGTGAATCGTGCCGCCTTCCTTGGTCTTCACGGTGGCGCCGCGGTCGCCGTTGGAGAAATAGAGTTTGCCGTCGGGGCCGAAGACGAGGCCGTGCAGATCGTGGCCGGTGAAATTGAAGCGCACGCCGTAGCCGCGGCTGATCTCGGTGCGGGTCTCGGCTTTGGTGTGGCCGGTGAACTGCCAGACGCTCGGGATGTTGGTGAAGTAGACCTTGCCGCGGCGCGCGAGGACGCCGGAGGCGATGCCGTCGAGCGCGGAGTTGAAGCCGTCGGCGTAGACAGTGCTCTGGTCGGCGACGCCGTCGCCGTTGGTGTCGGCGAGGAGGCGGAGGACCTCGCCCTCGATGGAGAGCTCCTTTTCGCCGGCGGGGCCGAAGGCCTTTTTGATGAGCGCGGTGCGGTCCTCGACGGTGCGGCAGGCGAGCTCGTCCTCGAGCATCCACATGTAGTCGCGGATATCGAGGACGCTGCTGCGGTAGCGATACGTCTCCGCGACGAAGATCCGGCCCTGCTCGTCGAAGTTGAACGCGACCGGGTTGGCGAGCATGGGCTCGGCAGCCCAGAGTTTCATCACGAGGCCGTCCGGCACCTTCATGCGCTTGAGGGCCTGCGCGGCGTCCTCGGACGCCTCGGCCACCTCCGGAGTGGGCTTGCGGGTGCCGGTGTCGCGGATCGTGCCCTTCTTCGCCGGGGCAGCGTCATCATCTTCGGCGTCGGCGGCGCGCGCGCACGGCAATGCAAGGAAGGCGGCCGCGCACAGGGCGGCCCGGAGGGCGGTGGGACAATTCATGGGGAGGTGGGGGGCGGAGCGTAGGCGCGGCGCCGGGAGGGGCAAGACGCGCACGGGGGAAAAAGTGTGCGGGGAGGTTGAACGGGTGGGACGCGCAAGCTTTGGCCGGGAAAGATGAGGTCCCGGGCGCAGCCGAGGCCAGCCCGGAGCGCCGATCTCCCCCGAACAGGGGAGGCGGCTACCGGAGGGCGCGGCGCAGGTTGTCGCAGACGATGGCGGCGGCCACGGCGGCGTTGAGCGACTCCGCGGCGCCGAAGCGCGGGATGGTCACGCGGCGCGTCACGTGCGCGGCGACGGCGGGCGACAGGCCGCGGCCTTCGCTGCCGATCACGACGATGGCGTCGCGGAGCGGCGGCAGCGCATGCACATCGTCGCCGGTGAGATCGCAGCCGAGGATTGCGGGCGCCGGCCGGGCCGGGTCGCGGACGAGGTCGGCGAGGGCGGCGGCGAGATCGACGGTGTGCGTGCGCACCCGGGCGAACGACCCCATGCTCGCGTTGATCACCTTCTGGTGGAAAACGTCGGCGCAGTCGGACGTGAGCAGCACGCGGTCGAACGCGAACCAGTCGGCGATGCGCAGGAGGGTGCCGACGTTGCCGGCGTCCTGCACGCCGTCGAGTGCGAGCGTGAGGCCGCGGGCGAGCGCGCCGGGTGGCAGCGGCACGCGCGCGATCGCGCCGACGGCGAGGACGGTGGAGGGCGTGGGGAAATGGCTGGCGCGGGCCATCTCGTCGGCGGTGATGACCGAGACGGAGCGGGTGGCGGCAGCCTGGGAATTCTCCCGAAGCCAGGCGTCGGTCGCGTGGATTTCAATAAACGCGAACCCGGCGGCGAGGAGTTCGCCGACGACTTTTTCGCCTTCGATCACGAACAAGCCGAGGGCCTCGCGGTGCTTTTTCTCGCGCAGGGAGCGGAGGCGCTGGAGCTCGGCCTTGGTCATTCTGCCGGGCACGATCAGCCATCAGGAATCAGGCTACAAACCAGTAATCAGTAATCAGTCTCCGAACCAGTAATCGGTAATCGGTTTCCAAACCAGTTATCAGTATTCGGTCTCCCAGTCCGATCACTGATCACCGATCACTGATCACTGATTACTGATTACTGATTACTGATTACTGATTACTGATTACTGATTACTGATTACCGATTACTGACCACCGATTCCCACCTTCACGCCTCAATCCGCGTTGGCCAGCAGCGCCTTGCTGTCGCCGGCGAGCCGGAGCCGGTGGTCCGTCATGATGTATTCCGTGCCCTTGTCGTGGGCGATGAGGAGGCCGACCTGGTAGTCGCCGGGGGGAAGGCCCTCGCGCCGGCGCGCGAAACGGAAGCCGCTGAGCTGGCAGTCGTCGCGCTGCAGGGCCTTGGCGACGTCGGGCCGCGTGATGGTGACGACGGTGTAGACGTGCGTCGCCGTGGCCGAGCGCAGCACGACGTGGAGCTGTCCCCGTTCGGCGGCGAGGCCCGGGATGGTGGCCCAGCCCACGATGGCGGCGGCGCGGCCGGTGACGGACACCTCGTCGACGTGGTAGGCGATCCGCGCACTGGGCCGGGCCTTGGGAAATTCCACCTGCTCGCAGATGGGCGGCATGCGGTAGACGCCGCGCTGCTCGGCCTCCGTGAGGAGGGCGGTGGAGCGGCTCGGCTGCGGGTAGAGGGCGAAGGGGCCGACGCCGTCGACGCCATGCTGCTTGTAGCGGAGGGCCGCGCGATCGCGGCACTCGATCCAGGAATCGGCCTTGGCGGCAAACGACTCGTTGGCGGTGACGTTGAAGGCCACGAGCAGGGGCAGGGCGACCCACAACGGCGCGAACGGCCGGCGCGGATCCGAGTAGCGCTCAAGCCACATGAAACCGACGAGCGCCCACGCGAGCGCGCTGAGCACGTAGTAGCGCGATTGAATCGCGCCGCCGGTCTCCGCCGCGCGTCCGACGGCGATGAGGCCGAGCGCGATCAACGCGAAACAGGCGAGCGGCAGGGCGATCGGCTCGCGGCGCGCGGCGCCGCGCCAGGCGATGAAGCCCAGGGCGGCGAGCAAGCCGGCGCCGAGCCACGGCGCGATGACGGCGTGGCCGAAGGCCGGCACGGCCCCGATCAGGGTGAGCCAGTAGCGCCCCACCACGACGGCGCCGGCCAGTGTCGGCTCGGCGAAACGCTGGGCGGAGTTGAGATGAAAACCCGCGAAGAAGCCGCCGGCCGCGAACGCGCCGCACCAGCACCACGTCCTCACGTCGCGCCACCGCCGCTGCGCGCCCAGGGTCGCGAGGCCCACGCCCCACACCACGAGGCCGTGCGCCAGCGTGAACGTCGCCAGCGCGGCGCACAGGGCTCCGAAGAGGAGCCCGGTGCGGTTGCGCTGCGCCACGCCGATCACCGCCGCGCCCGCGAGCAGCACGACCTGAAAGTGATCGATCGAGGATCCTGACCACAGGAAATTTTCGTAGTGTTCGAGCTGGAACATCAGCATCGCCAGCAGGAGGCCCAGGCGCACCCGGCGCTCCGGCGTGCGCACCGCCCAGACCAGCAGGCCGCAGAGGGCGAAGAGGGACAGGTTGCCGATCCAACTGATGACGGAAAAGTCCACCGTGCCCGTGAGCCAGTAGCTGGCGGCAAACATCAGGCGGCTCGTGACCATGCGGTGCTCGTTCGAGATTTCGAAGAGTCGCGCGAGAAACGGCTCCAGCCCGAGACCCTTGTCCAGTTGCAGGACGAGGTTCAGCGCGGTGTCGATTTCGTCCCAATATGCGACGTCCCGGTTCGCCTCGGCCACGCGCGACACCACAAAGGCCGCCGGCGCGAAGGCCAGGAGGACGAAAAAGAGGACGACGACCTGTCGGGGCAGCCGTGAGAGAATTGGGGTGGAGACTCCCAGCATGGGGGAGCGGTGAAGCTGGCGGAACGTGGCGCGCAGCAGTTTGCCGCGGCAACCGCGGCCACCTGACATTTCTGTCAGGGAGGCGGCAACCGCGGCTGCGTAACAGGGACGTTACGGCGCGGCCGTCGAGCGGACGACCGTCGGCTGCGGCGCGGACAGGTCGATGACGTTGTCGGTCATCGTGAGCTCGGCTTTGCCGCCGGCGACGACGATCAGGCCGACCTGGAATTTCTCCGCCGGCAGGCGTTCGCGCCGGATCACGGCCCGGAAGCCGCCGAGGCGCCACGCCGGCTCCTTGTAGTAGGCGGCGAGATCGGAGCGCTGCAGGGTGACGGTGGTGAACGTGCGCTGGGATTTCTCGGACCGGAGGAGGACGTGGATCCGGCCGCGCCTCGATTCCACGCCGCGGAGCATCGCCCAGCCGCCGACGGTGACGGATTGATCGCTCGCGAAGAGCTCGTCGACGTAGGACACCATGCGCGTGCTCGCGATGGGCGGCGGCAGCGTGACCGGCCGCGAAAATTCCGGGAGCCGGTAGACGCCGCGGTCCGCGGCCATTTTCAGCAGGATGTCGGCGTGCCGGTCGCGCGGATGCAGGCGCGTGATGCCCTTGCCGTCGGCGCCGAATTGCGCGAACGACGTCGCCGCCCGATCGCGCACCTCGGTGAAGCTCTCGATCGACGGCGCGAACTTGCGATTCGCGAGCACGGTGAAGCAGGCGAGCGCCGGCAGGATCCAGACCAGCGGACGGAGCGGCCGCGCCGGCTGCGTTTCCACGACGAGCTCGAGCAGCAGGAAAATCACCAGCGCCCACGCGAGCGCGCCGTGCACGAGGTAGCGCGAGTTCACCTCGCTGCCGGCCAGCTCGGCGCGGCCCAGCGCGATCAGCGTCAGCGCCCCGATCGGGAACAGCGCGGCGAAGAACACGGCGGGCTGCCGCGCCGCCATCCCGCGCCACGCGAGCACGCCGAGCGCGGCCAGCAGCAGCGCGCCGGGCAGCGGCGCGTAGGCGGCGTGGCCGAGCGTCAGCGGTGCGCCGAGCAGCGAGAGCCAGTAGCGGGCGAGGCGCAGGAGGTTCGCGGGATCGAGCGCGACGACGTTGTGGCCGGGGTTGAGTTCGAAGCCGTGCAGGAACGCCGCGATCACCGCGGCCCCGGCGCCGCCCCAGAGCGCGAGCGCGCGCCAGCGGCGGCGGTGCGCGAGCAGCAGCGCACCGGCGGGCCAGACCACGATGCCGTGCGCCAGCGTGAACGTCGCGAGCAGCCCGCACGCCGCGGCCGCCAGCACCGGGCCCGGTTGGGTGCCCGTGTCGCCATCGCTCGCGGGCGGCACGCGGCGCGCGAGCACGACGATCGCCAGCATCGCGAGCATCACGACCTGGAAGTGATCGATCGAGGCGCCGGACCAGATGAAACTCTCGAAGTGTTCCAGTTGGAACATGAGGAACGCGAGGATGACGGCGAGGCGGACGCGCCGCTCCCAGCCGTCGACGGCGCTGACGAGGGCGGCGCAGGCGCCGAGCAGGCAGAGGTTCCCGATCGCGCCGATCACGTGGAAATTGATCGTGCCGGTGAGCCAGTAACTGGCGGCATACATCAGCCGGCTCGTGACCATGCGGTGCTCGTTGTTGATCGCGACGAAGCGCTGGAGCAGCTCCGGCCAGCCGGCGCCCGCGTCGATGCGCAGCACGAGATCGAGGGCGGTGTCGAACTCGTCCCAGAAGACGATGTCGCGGCTGTGGCTGACGACGAGGCTGGCGATATAGGCGAGCGGCAGGGCGACGACGAGGCTCCAGACGAGGAGCAGGAACGGACGGCGTGACTCGAGGCGCGGCACGGGCGGATCGCGTCAGGCCGCGCGGCATTGTGCAATCTGGAAGGTGGTGACGGACGAATACGGAATGTGGAAAGCTGGAAAGGAGGAACGGAGGAAGCGGGTCCGGATGATAGAGGGGAGTCGGGGTGGCATCGTCGCGTCCGTGAGTTCGGGCCTCCGGAAAATGCCGACGCGCTGAATTGCAAACGCGGCGCGAGGCGCTACCACGGTTTCTGCCGGCGGCGATCGCCGGACTTTTCCCTCCCATGAAACGCTTTGCCCCCGTCGTCCTGCTGCTCTCGCTGGCGCTCGTCGTGCTCGTGCCGTTTGCCCTGGCGGCCGCGACGCCCGCGGCGGCGGCGAAGTCCGATCGCTCGCCCGCCGCGCCGATCGCGACCGCGCTCTCCACCATCACGGGCATCGCGATCTCGCCGTTGCTGGGCACGGGGGCCTACGGCGCCTACAAATGGTGGGCGGCCCCGAACGACCAGGCGCGCGCGGCGCTGCCGTGGTATGCGCAGCCGAAGTTCTGGCTGCCGGCGCTGCTGCTGGTCGGGATCTGCGCGGCGAAGGATGCGTTTGGCACCGCCGTGCCGCCGGGGATGAAGAAGCCGCTCGATGTGCTGGAGACGATCGAGAACAAGTTCAGCGGGCTGGTGGCGGCGGGCGCGGTGATCCCGTTCGCGGTGGATGCGATGACGAAGATGCTTTTCGACGACGGCGGCGCGACGGTCGTGGCGGCGCCGGTGTTCGCGCACTCGGGCGTGGCGGCGATTCACCTCGCGGCGTTCGACGCGCGGTGGCTGCTGGATTTGCTGACGGTGCCGTTCGGCGTGGCGGTGTTTGCGGTCGTGTGGCTCGGCTCGCACGCGATCAACGTGCTCATCCTCGTCAGTCCGTGGGGCGCGATCGACGCGGGGCTGAAGGCCGCGCGCACCGGGCTGCTCGGGCTCGTGACGCTGTCCGCGACGATCGATCCGTGGCTGGGCGCCGTGCTCTCGCTGGTCGTGATCGTGTTCGCGTATTGCGTGGCAGGCTGGGCGTTCCGGCTGTCGGTGTTCGGCTGGGTGTTCTGCTGGGATTTTCTGCTGGGAAAACGGAAGACCTTCACGCCGGCGGAAAATGACAACGTGATGTTCGCGGGCGCGGATCTGCCGGGCGTGCCGATCCGCACGTATGGCCGGCTCGTGCAGCGCACGGAAGGCGGGCTGGAATTTGTCTACCGGCCGTGGCTGCGGCTGCCGGTGCGCGTGGCGAAAGTGCCCGGCGATCGCGCGTCGCTCGCGGTCGGCGAGGGGATGTTCTTCTCGGATGTGGTGGATGCGGACGGCGGCACGCTCTTCTCGCTGCCGCCGCGCTACCGGGGTCACGAGGAAACGCTCGCGCGGGCGTATCTGTTCGGTGGCGGCGTGCGGCCCGCCGGACTGCGGAAGGCGTGGGCGGTGCTCCGCGAGCTGATCGGCGGCCGGGCCGTGAAGAAACCCGGGCTCCCGGCGTGAGCGCGCTGCGCACGGCGGCGCGCGGGCTGCTGGCGGTGTTTTTCATCGCGGCGGGGGCGAATCATTTTTTCGCGCCGGCGATCTATCTCGGGATGATGCCGCCGTGGCTCCCGTGGCCGGAGGCGATGAACGCGATCAGCGGCGGCGCGGAGATCCTCGGCGGGATCGGCCTGCTCGTGCCGCGCACGCGGCGCGCGGCCGGCTGGGGATTGATCGCTCTGCTGATCGCGATTTTCCCGGCGAACCTGCACGTGGCGCTGCAGGGGCACATGCCCGGGACGACGTTCTCGGCGACGGCACTGTGGGTGCGGCTGCCGTTCCAGGCGCTGTTGATCGCGTGGGTCTGGTGGGTGGCGTTGCGCGACGGCCGGCACGCGCGGGTTGTGTCGGCGGGCTGATCGCGTTCACTGTCGCGGCACCGCATGAACCGCCGCTCCTTCGTCCAGAGTTCGCTCGCCGCCGGTGCGCTCAGCGCGCTGCCGTTTCGGATCCGCGCCGCCGACAAGGCCGGCCGCAAGTATCGCACCGCGCTCGTCGGCTGCGGCTGGTGGGGCGGCAATATCGTCGGCGAGGCGATGGCCAGCGGCCGGTGCGAGATTGTCGGCCTCTGCGACGTCGACCAGCGCGCGCTCGATCCCACCACGGAAAAGATCGTCAAACTCAGCGGGGACCAGCCGCGGAAATACCGCGACTACCGCGAGCTCCTCGCGAAGGAGAAGCCGGAGATCGTGATCGTCGCGACACCGGATCACTGGCACGCGCTGCCGACGATCGCCGCGGTGCAGGCGGGCGCGCACGTTTACGTGGAGAAACCGACGGCGCACACGATCGGGGAGAGCCGCGCGATGCTCGATGCCGCGCGGAAGCACGGACGCGTGGTGCAGGTCGGCACGCACCGGCGCCTCGCGTCGCACCTGATCAACGTGCGCGACTTCATCCGTTCCGGGAAAGCCGGCACCGTCGGCATGATTCGCTGCCATCTCAACAACGTCGGCGCGGGCCCCGAGCAGCCGCTGCCGACCGTGGCCGTGCCGCCGGAATTGGATTGGGAGCTGTGGTGCGGCCCGGCGCCCCTGCGGCCCTATAACGGCGGCAATCCGCGCAATCTGGATCAGGGATCCGGCACGCGCGGCATCCACCCGCGCGGCTTCCGCATGTATCTCGATTACGCGAACGGGCACATCGGCGACATCGGTGTGCACTGGTTCGACCAGGTGTTGTGGATCACGGGCGAGAAGTGGCCGAAGCGCGTGTTCTCCACGGGCGGCCGGCCGATCAAGGGTCCGGTGGTGGCCACGGCGCAGGCGCAGACGAGCGATGCGCCGGATCACCAGGTGGCGCAGTTTGCGTTCGAGCAGTTCACGATGACGTGGGAGTCGCGGCAGTTCGGCGGCAACCACGCGGAGAAAAGCGAGATCGCCGGCGCCTACTTTTACGGCACGAAGGGCACGGTGCAGGTCGGCCACAAGGGCGGCTGGACGTTTTATCCGAACGATGGCGGCGCGTCGGTGCGCGAGGAGGCGAAGCTGAACCCGCCCGACGGCCAGAACATCCGCGAGCTGTGGGCCGATTTCCTCGACGCGATCGCGACGGGCCGCCGGCCGGTGAGCGACATCGAGGAGGGGCACCGCGCGACGGTCTGCTCGCTGCTCGGCATGATCAGCTACCGGACCGGCCGCAGCCTCGAGTGGGACGGCGCGAAGGAGCAGATCATCGGCGACCCGGCCGCGACGAAGCTCCTGCGCCGCGAGTATCGGAAGGGCTGGGAGTATCCGAAAGCGTGATGCTGCGGCCGGGTTCCGGCGAATCCTCCTTTACCCCATGAAATCGCGCCTCCTGCTTCTCCTCCTCGCGCTCGCCGTCCCGGGATTCTCTCTGGCGGCGGCTGACGCCAAACCCGCCGACGGCCGCTTCCTCTACGTCGCCGTGCCGGGCATCCGCAACTACCTCGAGCACGGCGGGCATGGCGTGCTCGTGTTCGACCTCGATCGCGGCCACGCCTTCGTGCGGCGGATTCCGGCCGCGGGGCTCGCGCCCGACGGCAAGCCTTCAAATGTGAAGGGCATCGTCGCGAGCGCCGCGACGCGCCGGCTCTACGTCAGCACCCTGCAGAAACTCGCCTGCTTCGATCTGCTCACGGACAAAATCCTCTGGGAAAAATCCTACGAAGGCGGCTGCGACCGGATGGCGCTCTCGCCCGACGGCAAGGTGATGTATCTGCCGTCGCTCGAGAAGAACCACTGGCACGTGGTCGATGCGCTGTCCGGCGAGGTGCTCAAGCGGCTCGAGCCGATCCCGCGCGCGCACAACACCGTCTACGGGCTCGACGGCCGCCAGGCCTACCTGGCCGGCATCGGCTCGCCGCTGCTGCATGTCGCCGACACCGCGACGCACACGATCGCGAAGAAGGTCGGCCCGTTCGGCTCGGGCATCCGGCCCTTCACGGTGAACGGCCGGCAGACCCTGGCGTTCGTGAACGTGAACGGCCTGCTCGGCTTCGAAGTCGGCGATCTCGTGAGTGGCCGGATGCTCCATCGCGTCGAGGTGCAGGGCTTTAAGATGGGCGTCCCGAAGCGCCATGGCTGCCCGAGTCACGGCGTGGGCCTCACGCCCGACGAAAAGGAGGTCTGGGTCTGCGACGCGGCGAACAGCCGGATGCATGTCTTCGACGCCACGGTGCTGCCGCCGAGGCAGGTCGCGAGCATCGAGGTGCGCGAGCAGCCGGGCTGGATCACATTCAGCCTCGACGGCAAGCATGCGTATCCGTCGACGGGTGACGTCATCGACGTCGCGACGCGGAAGATCGTCACCAGCCTGACGGACGAGACGGGCGCCGGCGTGCACAGCGAGAAGATGGTGGAGATTCACTTCGCCGGCGGCGTGCCGGTGCGCAGCGGTGATCAGTTTGGCATCGGCCGCGTGCGGTGATGAGGGTGGAGCGGCTTGACCCCAAGCCGCTTCAGGACTGCCGGCGGCGGGAGGCGTTCGTGCGCTCCCAGACCAGCGGCCCCGACTTGGTCGGGGCCGCTCCACCTTCGGACGGCCCTAACGAATCGCCCGCAAACCGCGCGCCAGCCGGCCCACGCCCTCGGCGGCGGTAGCTTCCGCCAAGGCGCCATAGGCGACGCGCAGGTGGCAGCCGCGCTCGAGTCCGAAGGCGCTCCCGGGAATCACTGCGACGCCGTGCTCGCGAATCAGGCGTTCGGCGACGGCGAGCGAGGTCGACGCCGCGTCCTCGGACTTCAGGCGCAGCAGAAAATAGAACGCGCCCTGCGCGGGCGGGATCGCGCAGATCCCGTCGTCGACAAGCGGGGCGAGCAGGCGCCGCACGAGCGTGCGCACGGCGGCGAGGCCGGCGAGTTTGCCGCGCACGAACGCCGCGCCGCCGCCGCTCGCGCGGTCGAGCGCGCTGAGCGCGGCGTGTTGCGAGATCACCGGTGGGCAGATGACGATCGTGTCCTGGATCTTGCGCAGCGCCGCCTCGAGTTTTTCGGGAAACACCAGCCAGCCGATGCGCCAGCTCGCGAATCCAAACGCCTTGGACATCGAGTGGAGCGAGATCGTGTGCGCCGCGGCGCCCGGGAGCGAGGCGGGCGCGAAGTGGCGGGCGTCGTCGTAGGTGAACGCCGCGTAGGCCTCGTCGCTCACGTGAAAGAGACCGCGCTCGGCGCAGAGCGCGTTCACGGCGCGCAGCGCGGCCTTGGGATAGACGGCGCCGGTGGGGTTGTTCGGGGAGACGGTGACGATCGCGCGCGTGCGCGGCGTGATCGCGGCGCGCAGGGCGGCGAGGTCGAGTTGGTGGTCGGCGTCCGTCGGCACCAACACGGGGCGGCCGCTGGCCATCGTGATCGCCATCTCGTGGTTGAAGTAATACGGCGTCGGCAGGATCACCTCGTCGCCGGGATCGACGATCGCGAGGATGGCGGCGAGGAAGGCGTTGTTGCCGCCGGCGGTGACCATGAGGCGGTTGCCGTGCGCGGGGCCGACGGGCACGCCGTGTTCCGCGGCGAGCATCTCCGCCAGCGCGGCGACGAGGGCGGGGAGGCCGGCGACGGGCTGGTATTTGTGCTGCGCCGGGTCGGCCAGGAAACGCTCGAGGCCGGCGAGGGCGGATGGCGGCGGGCCGTAGCCGACGACGCCCTGGCCGAGCGAAATCGTGCCGGGGTGCGCGCGGATCAGATCCGCGATGACCGGGATGATGGGGGACTGGACGGCGCGGAGCCGGGCGGACTCGTGCATATCAGGTGACGTGGAGCGGGGCGGCGGCAGCGGGTGCAGCGTTGGCGATTAAGAGCAGCAACGCGAGGGCGCAGCAGGGTGAGCGCATGGAGATCACTCGGAGGGGGCCGGGGCGATGGGCTGAGGGCGAGAGCGCACGAGGAGCCAGTTGATCAACGCGATGGTGGCGACGACCGCCATGATGATGGCGTGCGTGCGGGTCAGCCGCAGGACGAGCAGTGCGCAGAAGGCGATGCCGAGGAGCGCGAGGAGCCGGCCGGCCGGCGCGCGCCAGGCGTCGGCCGCGGGCTGGCGCCGGCGCAGCTGGATCAGGGCGGCGCAGCTCATCGCGTAGGTGACGAGGCGGGCGGAGACGGAGAGCACGGCGTTGAAGATGAAGTTGCCCCAGAGCGCGAGGCCGAGCACGAGGGCGGACCAGAACAGGATCGCGACATAGGGCGTGCG
>CAZENI010000229.1:0-12199 GCA_964513055.1 uncultured Opitutus sp. | reverse complement strand
GTTCGACGGCTTCATCGAGCCGCCGTAGAGGATGCGGACCTTCTGCGCGACGGGCTCCGTGAAGAGATTGGCGAGCAAGCCGCGGATAAACGCGTGGACTTCCTGCGCCTGCTCGGTCGTGGCGACCTTGCCGGTGCCGATCGCCCAGACGGGCTCGTAGGCCACGACGAGGCTCGCGGCCATTTCCTTGCTCACGCCCTCGAGGCCCTTCTCGACCTGCGTCTGCACGACCTTGAGCGTCGCGCCGCTCTCGCGTTCGGCGAGCGTCTCGCCGACGCAGAAGATCGGGCGGAGCTGGTTCTTCAGCGCCGCGAGGACCTTCTTGTTCACGAGCTCGTCGGTCTCGCCGAAGAGCGTGCGGCACTCGCTGTGGCCGAGGATGACGTGCGTCACGAAGATCGCGCGGAGCATCGGCGCGGAGATCTGGCCGGTGAAGGCGCCGCTCGCCTCGAAGTGCATGTTCTGCGCGCCGAGCTTCACGTTGGAGCCTTCGAGCGCCTTGCCGGCGGATTCGAGGGCGGTGAACGGCGGGCACACCACGACGTCGACGTCGGATTGCTTGCCGATGGCGGCGACGATGTCGCGCACGAGCGCGACGCCGTCGGCCGGCGTCTTGTTCATCTTCCAGTTGCCAGCGATGAGTTTCTTACGGGAGGACATCAGAGGGTGAGGTTTAATTCAGAAGCCATGAAACCAAGAAGAAGCCGAGTTTGATTCCTGGTTTTCTGGCTTCTGAATTCGGTTTGTTTTTCAGCTTTCGAGGAATGCCACGCCGGGGAGCACTTTGCCTTCGAGGAACTCGAGGCTGGCGCCGCCGCCGGTGGAGCAGTGGGTGACCTTGTCGGCCACCTTGAACTTCTTGGCCGCGGTCGCGGTGTCGCCACCGCCGACGACGGTCGTCGCGCCCGAGGCGGTCGCCTGCGCGATCGCGGCGGCCATCGCCTTGGTCGAGCCGGCGAACTTCTCGAACTCGAACACGCCCGAGGGCCCGTTCCAGACGATGGTCTTCGCGCGGCCGATCACGGCGGCATACAGCTCGATCGACTTCGGACCGGCATCGAGGCCCATCCAGCCGGCCGGGACGCCCTCCTTGTCGGAGACGACCCGGGTGTTGGCGTTGGCGTCGAACTTGTCGGCGATGACGAAATCCACCGGGAGCGTGATGGTGACGCCCTTGGCCTTGGCCTTCGCGAAGAGATCCTTCGCGATCTTGGCGCCCTCGACGTCGTAGAGGCTGTCGCCGATCGCCATGCCCTCGAGTTCCTTCTTGAAGGTGAAGGCCATGCCGCCGCCGATGATGATCTCGTTGGCCTTCTCAAGGAGATTGTTGATCAGCGGAATCTTGTCCGCGATCTTCGCGCCGCCGAGGATCGCGAGCAGCGGGCGCTGCGGCGACTCGGTGACCGTCGTGAACGCCTTCAGCTCGGCCTCCATGAGGAAGCCGGCCGCCTTGTCCTTCAGCGCCACGCCGACGATCGACGAGTGGCCGCGGTGCGCGGTGCCGAACGCGTCGTTGACGTAGACATCGCCGAGCTTCGAGAGCGAGGCGCGGAACGCCGCTTCCTTGGCCGGATCCGCCTTGAGCTTGGTCTCGGTGCCGTCGGCGTTTTTGATCTTAACCTTGCCCTCTTCCTCGATGTGGAAGCGGAGGTTTTCCAGGAGCACGACGTCGCCGGCCTTGAGCGCGGAGGGCGCGCAGGCGGCCTCGACGGCGGGACCGACGCAGTCGGCGAGAAACTTCACCGGCCGGCCGAGGAGCTTCTCGAGCTCAACCGCGACGGGCTTGAGCGAGAACTTGGCGATCGTCTGGCCGTCGGGGCGGCCGAGGTGCGACATGAGCACGACGGACGCGCCCTTTTCGAGGGCGAACTTGATCGTCGGGAGCGCGGCGGCGATGCGCTGGTTGTTCGTGATCGCGCCGGTCGCCTTGTCCTGCGGGACGTTGAAGTCGACGCGCATGAGGACGCGTTTGCCGCTGAGGTCGAGGTCGCGAATGGTTTTGAATTTGGCCATGAGTCAGAATTCCGGAAATAAATTGCCCACGGAACACACGGAATACACGGAAGAGAAAATTCTGTTTCCGTGTGGTCCGTGTGTTCCGTGGGCCAGAACTGTTCGAAACCTTACAGCTTCGCCGCGATTACCTTGGTGAGGTCGACGACGCGGTTGGAGTAGCCCCACTCGTTGTCATACCACGAGACGAGCTTGAAGAACTTCGGGTTGAGCTCGATGCCGGAGCCGGCGTCGAAGATCGACGAGGCCTTGCAGTGGATGAAGTCGGAGGAGACGACTTCGTCGCTGGTGTATTCGAGAATCCCCTTCAGGTAGGTCTCGCTGGCGCGCTTCATCGCGTCGCAGATTTCCTTGTAGCTCGTCGCCTTCACGGTCTTCACGGTGAGGTCGACGACGGAAACCGTCGGCGTCGGCACGCGGAACGACATGCCGGTGAGCTTGCCCTTCACCTCGGGGCACACGAGCGCGGTTGCCTTGGCGGCGCCGGTGCTCGCGGGGATGATGTTGATCGCGGCGGAACGGCCGCCCTTCCAGTCCTTCTTCGACGGGCCGTCCACGGTCTTCTGCGTGGCGGTGTAGGAGTGGATGGTCGTCATGAGGCCTTCCTCGATGCCGAAGCCTTCCTTCAGGAGCACGTGCACGACCGGCGCGAGGCAGTTCGTGGTGCAGGAGGCGTTGGAGATGATGCTGTGCTTGCTCAGGTCGAGCTTGTCGTCGTTCACGCCGAGCACGACGGTGATGTCCTCACCCTTCGCCGGAGCGGAGATGATGACCTTCTTGGCGCCGGCGGCGAGATGGCCCTTGGCCTTCTCAGCGTCGGTGAAGAGGCCGGTCGACTCGATCACGAGCTGGACGCCCAGCTTGCCCCACGGCAGCTCGGCCGGGGTCTTCGCGCTCACGACGAGGATGTCCTTGCCGTTCACGACGAGGACGTCGTCCTCGAGCTTGTCGGCGGCGGACTTCTTGGAGGTGACCGTGCCGTTGAAGCGACCCTGCGTGGAGTCGTATTTCAGCAGGTAAGCCAGGTTGTCCGCGGGCACGATATCACCGACCGCCACGACATCCAGCGTCTCCCCGAGCAGGCCTTGCTCGACGAGCGCGCGGAAAACGAGACGACCGATGCGGCCAAAACCATTGATTGCGACTTTTACTGCCATGATGGGACTCCGAGTGGTTCAGTGTTGGATTGCTGATTAGAGATGTGTCCACGTAAACGCGGACCGTCGACTGAATGGTCCCGGCCGCAACGATGCAAGGGTTTTGGCTGGGCAATCCTTGGCATAGTTGGCGCGCAGCTTGCGGTTTACTCCACGCTGACCCACAGCGCGCAACTGAGTGCCGGCACCCACAATTGCGGCTCGACCGGCTTCTTGGCGCCATGCGCGTCGGACAGGTAAAAGCGGTCCTGGTCCGCGAGCATGTCCCACGTGCCCGGCGCCTTGCCGGCGATCTCCTCGCCGACGGCGATCGTGAGATCCGCCGTCGTGGGATTGATCGCGAAGAGCAGGCGCGACGTGCCCTGCGAGAGGTCCGCGTTGTAGACTGCCGCCAGAGCGGGTGAGCCGCTGGCGTGCACGAACCGGAAGAAGCCCTCGCTCGGCCGCGACTGCTGCCGGAGCAGGCGGCCGTGTTCGCCGCGACGAAACGCGATCCAGTCCGCGAAATACGCGTGCGTCCCGAGGTAGCGGTAGAGCCGCCGGTAATCGAGCGCGTTGAGGTCGCCGCGCTGGTAGGTGTTGGTCACGCCGTGCTTCGACCGCAGGTAATCCTGCCCCTCCGCCAGCATCGGGATGCCCAGCGACATGAACAGCACCGCCGCCATCAGGTGCGTGCGCCGGCGGTCGTTCGAGCCCGGGATCTGCCCGTCGAAATTCGGGTTCTCCGTCACCATGTCGATCCAGGTGCGATCGTCGTGCGACTCGGTGTAGTTGACGGTCTGCGCGGGCCATTTCGCGAAATACCACGGCGAGCCCCGCAGGAAGTATTCCATCCGCTGCGGCTCGCCGTTGCCGCGCACGTAGTCGCGCACGAAGTCCCGGTAGCCGTCGTTCCACGACGCCCAGCCCGTGTCGCGCAACGCCCCCGCGATGTGCCCGCGGAAGCTCCACGGCTCCGCGATCAGGATCACGTCCGGCTTGGCGCGCTTCAACGCCACCTCGATGTCGCGCAGCACCTCGACGCCCAGCAGCTCCGCGAGGTCGAAGCGGAAGCCGTCGACGCCGAAGACCGCGAGGTAGTGCAGGCAACTGTCGATGATCAGCCGGCGCGCCATCGCGGAGCGCGCCCGCAGGTCGTTGCCGCAGCCGCTCCAGTTCGTGAGCTGGCCCGCGGCGTCGAGTTCGAAATAGTAGAGCTTGTCGACGAACATCAGGTGCGCCGGCACCCCGACGTGGTTGAACACCACGTCGACGATCACCGCCATCCCGCGCGCATGGAATGCCCGCACGAGCTCCTGCAGTTCGCGCACGCCCGACGCCTTCGCGGGCTGGAGCGCGTAGCTGCTCTCCGGCGCGAAGAAATTATTCGTCATGTAGCCCCAGTGATACTCGTCGGTCGTGACGTTATCGAACTCGTGCACCGGCTGGAGCTCGACGCAGTTCACGCCGAGGTGGTGGAGGTAAAAATCGGCGCTCTCGACCCACTTGCGCAGCCCGGTGAAGCCGCGGCGCTCGGCCGCGGTCGCCTTCACCGGCGCGTTCGCGGCCAGATCACGCACATGCACCTCTGCGATCACGAGGTCGTGCCACGCCGGCGTGGTGAAACTTCGGTCCGCCCGCTCCGCCACCCAGGCGGCTTCCAGGACGATGCCCGGACCGTCGCGCCCCAAGGCGGCGAGCGCGTAGGGATCGAGCACGCGGATCGCCGGATCGAAACCATTGGGCCCCGGCCCCTCGCGCACCCCATCCAGCGCATACCAATAAAACCAGCCGTGCAGTTCGCGATCGAGGGCGATTTCCCAGACGCCCGCCGCTCCGTCGGCATCCTGCCGCCGCGCCAGCGGAAACGACAGCACGTCATCGCCGGGCTTTTTTACCCCGGCAGGCGCGGGATCCGCCGCACCACCGCCACCCGGCTCGACGTCCGCGGCCGGCTCGGCCCGCTCCGCGGCCGCCACCGCCGGCTCGCTCCACGCGGGCGGCTCCCGCGTCAGGTGCAGCGTCACACTGCGCGCCCGCGGCGCAAAGAGCCGGAAGACCGTCTCCCCGTCGCGCACGATCGCACCGAGCTGCAAGTCGGACTTCAGCTCATAGAAATACCGTCCCGGCATCAGCGCCACCGTCGCCCCGCGGCCGTCCGCCCACCCCACCGTCCACGCCTCCGCCAGGCTCAGCGGTTCCGCCACGGTGAAACGCCACAGGTGCCAGCCGGTGCGCGTCGGATCGAGGAGCCGGTTGAGATTGCCGTGGGGATCGCGCACGACGTTGGGCGCGTCCGCGGGCGGCAGCAGCCACTGGTGTTCGCCCGTCACGAACTTGAAATGCTGCCCCCAGCCGAGGAACCGCGCCGCGTCGCCGCTCCATTTCAGGACGCGCTCACCCTCGAGTTCCGCCGGCTCCATCCGCCACTCCTCGCGGCCGACCGCGTGCTGCCAGTCGTTGAAATCCCCCGCGAGGTAGACCGTGTCGCGCGCCGGATCGATGTCGCAGCCGTGCTCCAGCGGGAGGATAAACGTGATCTCGCCGCTGGAGTTGTTGAAGAAATACCCGAAGGCCCGGCCCGCCGGCAGCCCGGGAGCCGGCGCCAGCGCCCCCGGCGCCGGACAGTGTTTGCCGAGCGTGAAACGCGGGTGCGTGCGCCCCGCCCAGTCGCGGTCGAGCTCGATGATGCCGGTGGTCGGCGATTCAAGCCAGGCGCGGACAATGCGGTGCGGTTCTGCCATGAGTCGGAACGTAACAGCATTTCCGTGGCCATGCGCGCGACAAGCGGTAATTCCGCACGAGAACTACTCACTCGCCCTGCGCGGCACCGCGGACGCCTTCCCTTGCCCGACGGCGCCCGCGCTCTGTGGCTTTTTCGCGCCAACTCAGGATCGGTCGTGACTTTATTCCGCGGCGCGACTCGTCTCGCCCGCATCCTGCTTACCCCGTCGGTGGACCCACTCCCATGAGAATTCTCCTGCGCCCGGCCTTCCTCGTCTCGTTTCTGCTCCTCGCCGTCGCCGCCCGCGCGACCATCGGCATCAGCCTGCAGATGCAGCTCGGCAACCCGAGCAGCGCGACCGCCGATCCGAACAACCGCACGCGTTACCTCATCCAGCGCGCCCAATACGCCCTCGACTACAACGACACCCTGCGCGAGCCCAACTGGGTCGCGTGGAACCTCACCTCCACCGACGTCGGCAGCAGCGGCCGTTCCCCCGATTTCTTCGTCGATACCTCGCTTCCCGCCGGCTTCTACCAGGTCCTCACCACCGACTACTCCGGCTCCGGGTTCGACCGCGGCCACATGACGCCCTCCGGCGACCGCACGGTTTCGCGCGCCGACAACGACGCGACGTTCCTCATGTCGAACATGATTCCGCAGGCGCCCGACAACAACCAGGGCGTGTGGGCCAGCTTCGAGACCTATTGCCGCACGCTCGCCGGCGCCGGCAACGAACTCCTCATCATCAGCGGCCCCAGCGGCTTTGCCGGTTCCAGCATCGCCAGCGGCGTCGCCATCCCCGGCCACACCTGGAAAATCGCCGTCGTCGTCCCGCTCGGCTCCGGCACCGCCGCCAGCCGCATCACCGCCGCCACGCGCGTCATCGCCCTCAAGATCCCGAACATCGCCGGCATCCGCAACAACCCCTGGCAAAACTACATCACCTCCGCCGCGCAGATCGAGTCCGACACCGGCTACACGTTCTTCACCGACCTCGCCTCCGACATCCGCGCCGCCCTGCGCGTCGTCGTCGACGGCCAGAGCGCCACCGGCTCGCCCGCCATCGTCACCCAGCCCGCCGGCCAGAGCGCGCCGGTCGGCGGCAACGCCAGCTTCACCGTCAGCGCCTCCGGCAACGCCACGCTCACGTATCAGTGGTTCAAGGGCGACGACGACATCCCGGGCGCCACCACCGCCACCCTCGCCCTCACCAACGTCCAGGCCGCCGACGCCGCCACCTACACCGTCGTCATCACCAACGGCGTCGGCTCCGTCACCAGCGCCGGCGCCACGCTCGTCCTCACCGGCATCGCCCCGTCCATCACGACGCCCCCGCCCGCCCGCATCGCCGCCGCCGGCAGCACCGTGACGTTCACCGTCACCGCCGCCGGTTCCCCCACCCTCGCCTACCAGTGGCGCAAGGGCACCACGAACCTCGTCAACGGCGGCAACGTCTCCGGCGCCACCACCGCCACGCTCCTGCTGAGCAACGTCCAGGCCGGCGACGCCGCCACCGACTACAACGTCGTCGTGACCAACAGCGTGAGCTCCGCCACCAGCGCCAACGCCGCGCTCACCGTCAACGCCGCCGCACCCTTCGTCGTCACGCCGCCCGCCGCCCAAAGCGTCACCACGGGCTCACCCTTCACGCTCACGGTCGTCGCCACCGGCACCGCACCCCTCGCGTATCAGTGGCGCAAAGACACCGGCGCACTCGTCGACGGTGGCAACATCGCCGGCGCCACCACCGCCTCCCTCACCGTGTCCAACGCCCAGGCCGCGGACGCCGGCAGCTACGACGTCGTCGTCACCAACGGCGTCAACCCCGCCGCCACCAGCGCCGCCGCCGCCGTTACCGTCAGCACTGCCTCCGCTCCGGCCACCGTCACGTGGGATTTCTCGGCAGCCACCCCCACAAGCGGCCTGCCCGCCGATGTCACCGGCGGCACCGTGACGCAGAACAACAACAACGGCACGACGACGATGATCACCACGACGTCCGCTTCGTCCGGCTACACGGACGCCACCGGCACCAGCAACGCTGGCGCCGCCGCCCGCATCGGTGCGCTCAACACCGCCGCCTCGGGGTCCGCCTACTTTGAACTCACCCTTACGCCCGCTGCCGGCAAGCAACTCAATCTCTCCGCCCTCACCTTCGGCACCCGGAGCACCTCCACCGGGCCGCAGGCCTATTCCATCTTCACCAGCGTCGACAACTACGCGACTGCCGTCGCCACCGGCGCCATATCCAACAACAGTAGTTGGACCCTTAAGTCCCATACCTTCACCAACCTGATCTCGACTACCGGTTCCGCGGTGACGCTCCGCCTCTACGGCCACAGCGGCACCGGCTCTCCCGGCACCAGCACCGCCAACTGGCGCATCGACGACCTCAAGATCACTCTCAACACCGTCGTCGCTCCGCCCACCGCTCCGGCCCTCCTCGCGACCACGCCGGCCGCTGCCGCCACCGGCGTGGCCGTCACCTCGCCGATTACCCTGACCTTCAACCAAGCCGTTACCGTCGCCGGCTCCTGGTTCAGTATCACGAGCGCGCTCAACGGCAACGTCGCCGCCACTGTCACAGGCGGCCCCTCCACCTTCACGCTCACCCCGCCGGTCAGCTTTGCCAACAGCGACACCGTGAACGTCACCGTCGTCGCCTCCCAAATCTCCGACTCGGCCACCGGCCTCCTCCACCCGGCCTCCAACCAGACCTTCAGTTTCACCACCGTCACGCCCGTCGCGCCGACTATCGTCACTCACCCGCAGCCCCAGGCCGTCATCGCCGGTTACACCGCGAGCTTCAGCGTCACCGCGTCCGGCACCGCGCCGCTCAGTTACCAGTGGCGCAAGAACGGCGCGCCGATCACCGGCAACGGCTCCGCCACCAGCCCCACCCTCGTCCTCACCAACGTCCAGGCCGGCGATGTCACGAACTACGACGTCGTCGTCAGCAACGGCGTGAACCCCGCCGCCACCAGCAACCCCGCCGCGCTCACCCTCTCGCCCGGCCCGACCAGCATCATCACCTGGGACTTCGCCACCGCCACGCCCACCAGCGGCCTGCCCGGCGAACTCACCGGCGCCGCCGTCACCCAGGGCAACAACAACGGCACCACCTCCCTCCTCAGCACGACCTCCGTCTCCGGCAGCTACACCGGCGCCACCGCCGGCAACAACGCCGGTGCCGCCGCCCGCATCGGTCCGCTCAACCAGGGCGCCAGCGGCTCCGCGTATTTCGAGCTCACCCTCACGCCGTCCGCGGGCCAGCAGCTCCGCCTGCTCACGCTCAGCTTCGGCTCCCGCAGCACCGGCACCGGCCCGCAGGCCTACGGCGTGTTCACGAGCTTCGACAACTACACCACGCCGATCGCCACCGGCACCTTCCTCAACAACAGCGCCTGGGTCCTCCACACGCCCCAGATCAGCTCCGTCATGCCCGCGACCGGCACCGCCCTCACGTTGCGCATCTACGGCTACAACGGCACCGGCAGCCCCAGCGTCAACACCGCCAACTGGCGCATCGACGACCTCAAGGTCGGCGTCACCGTGCCGCTCACCGCTCCCGTCATCACCACGCAGCCGCTCGCGCAGACCGTCTTCGCCGGCCAGACCGTGTCGCTCAGTGTCGCCACCGGCGGCAGCAGCGCGACCCCGTCGTATCAGTGGCGCCGCGGCGGCAACGCCATCTCCGGCGCCACCGGCACCACTCTCGCCCTCGGCACCGTGTTCATCGAGGCCAACGGCAACTACGACGTCGTCGTCACCAACACCGCCGGCTCGACCACCAGCAACACCGCCGCCGTCACCGTCGTCAAACGCGCCGCCACGATCGCCTTCGGCAACCTCAGCCAGACCTACGACGGCACGCCGCGCCCCGTCACCGCCACCTCGAACCCGAGCTTCCCCCTCGCCATCGCCTACGCCGGCAGCGCCACGCCGCCCGTCAACGCCGGCAGCTACGCCGTCACCGCCAGCGTCGAGGATCCGTTCTACAGCGGCACCGCCACCGGCACGCTCGTCGTCGCGAAGGTGCCGCAGACGATCGACAACGTCGCCCCGTCCGCGGCGCCCGTCGTCGGCGTCAGCCTCACCGTGGCCGCCACCGCCAGCTCCGGCCTGCCCGTCACGCTCTCGCTCCTCAGCGGCAACGCCACGATCTCCGGCCGCACCGTCACCCCGCTCGACACCGGCCGTATCCTCATCGGCCTCACGCAGGCCGGCAACGTCAACTACCTGCCGGTCAGCACCGAGCTCGCGCTCAACCCCACCGCCGCGCCCGCCCGCCAGGATCAGACGATCACGTTCGCCGCGCTCGCCGACCGCACCACGACCGCCGCGCCCTTCACGCTCAGCGCTACCGCCAGTTCGGGCCTGCCCGTCGCGTTCGAACTCGTGAGCGGCCCCGCGTCGCTCGCCGGCGCCACCGTCACGCTCGCCGGCACGCCCGGCATCGTCGTCCTCCGCGCCACGCAGTCCGGCAGCGCCGCCTTCAACGCCGCCCCGCCCGTCGAGCGCTCCCTGGCCATCACCCGCGCCAGCTACGCCGGTTTCTATTCCGGCACGCTCGGCAACGGCGGCTCGTTCGCGCTCATCATCAACGCGGACAACACCGGCGTCTTCCTCGCCTTCGCCCCCGGCTCACGCACCGCCTACGTCAGCCGCGCCGTCACCGTCGACGCCAGCGGCCGTTTCCGCTTCGTCGTCACGACCACCGGCGGCGGCACCACCGCCGCCTCCGGCCCCGGCGCGGGCGCCCCGCCCGTCGCCGCCGCGGTCGATGACCTCGTGCTCGAGGGCACGATCTCGGCCGGCGGCGCCATCACCGGCGCCTCGACCACCGGCGCCGCCCTGACCCTCTCCGGTAACCAGACCGCCAATACGGGCGGCCCGGCCGCCACCGCCGGCTTCTACCAGGCCGGCGCCGCCGGCAGCTCCGCCACCACCCTCGCTATCGTCAACCCCGCTGGTCAGGCCCTCATCATCACCCAGTCCGGCAACACCGTCGACGGCGGCACCGGCCAGGTCGACGCCACCGGCCGCGTCTCGGTCACCACCGCCGGCCAGCAGACGATCGCCGCCACGTTCTCCGCCGAGAACACCGCGCTCAACGCCACCGTCACCACCGCCACCGGCGCGACCACCACCTTCGCGGGCGTCGCCGCCAGCTCCGCCGCCGCCGCGGCGCAGCGCGTCGTCAACATCTCCACCCGCACCACCGCCGGCACCGGCGATCAGGTCGCGATCGTCGGCTTCGTCATCGCCGGCACGGAGTCGAAGACCGTCCTCGTGCGCGGCGTCGGCCCCGCGCTGCGCACCTTTGGCGTCACCACCGCGCTCGCCAGCCCGCGTCTCGAGCTGATGCGCAGCGGCAGCTCCACGCCGCTCGCCACCAACAGCGGCTGGTCCGCCGCCGCCAACAGCGCCGAGCTCGCCGCCGCGGCCTCCCGCTCCGGTGCGTTTGCGCTCGCCGCTGGCAGCGCCGACGCCGCCCTGATCGCCACGCTCTCCCCCGGCACCTACACCGCCGTCGTCACCGCCGCCACCGGTCAGGCCGGCGTCGCCCTCGTCGAGGTCTACGACCTCTCCGACGGCTTCGCCGCCCAGCGCCTCGCCAACCTCTCCACCCGCGCCGCCGTCGGCACCGGTGACAGCACGCTCATCGCCGGCGTGGTCGTGACCGGCTCCGCCCCCAAGCGCGTGCTCATCCGCGCCGCCGGCCCGTCGCTCGCGCAGTTCAGCGTCTCCGGCGTCCTCGCCCGTCCGCAGCTCACGCTCTTCTCCGGCACCACCACGGTCGCGACCAACACCGGCTGGAGCACCTCCGCCGACGCCAGCGCCATCGCCGAAGCCGCCCTCCGCACCGGCGCCTTCGCCTTCGGCGCCTCGAGCGCCGACGCCGCCCTCATCCTCAATCTCGCCCCCGGCGCCTACACCGCCCAGGTCACCGGCGTGAACAACACCACCGGCATCGCCCTCGTCGAGATCTACGAACTGCCCTGATCGGTTGGGCCCGCTCCCTCCTGCTCGTGCTCTTACTCGTGCTCATGCTCGTCATCTTGCTCAGCCCCTCCCGCTGACGAACCGGAACCGAACCGCAGCAGAACCGGACCCGAACAAGAGCAAGAGCAAGAGTAAGAGCACGAGCAGGACCACGGGCAGCAGCACGAGCACGAACGGGCCCATCCGCCCCGGCCTCCCGTTAAATCGCGCGGCGCGTTGACGTTCGCGCGGTTTCCACCTCGATGAGAGCAGGCTGATGTCGAAACCGTTTTCCCGCTACTGGCCGCTCGCCGCGGTCCTCCTGCTAGCCCTCGCC
>CAZENI010000228.1:0-12206 GCA_964513055.1 uncultured Opitutus sp. | reverse complement strand
GGGCCGACCTGGTCGCTCGCGGTCGAGGAGCAGTTCTACCTGCTGATGCCGCTCATCGTCCTCCGCTGCGCCCGGCGCCCGCTTGTCATCGTTTGCCTTGCCGCGGTCGTCCTCTGTCCCCTGCTCCGGTGGATCGCGCTCGACTACGCGCAGAACAATCTTGCCGCGGTCTTCCTCACGCCGGCGCGCGCCGACGGACTGTTGTGGGGCGTCCTGTGCGCCATCGTCGTGCGCCAGCCCGCGGCCCTCGCCTGGGTCAGGCGCCACGCCCGCCCTCACGCCGCCTTCCTCGGCGGCCTGGCGGTGTTGCTGGCCGCGCTGGCCTGGAGCCGGCCCGCCGCGGACTCGCGGGCGATGGTGACGTTCGGCTACAGCGCCGTGGGGCTCTTCTTCGCCGCGCTCGTGCTCTTCGTCGCCGCTGATCCTGCCTCACGACTCGCGCGCGTCTTCTCGATCCGGCCGCTCGCCGCGATCGGACTCGGCTCCTATTTCATCTACCTCTTCCACACGCCGGTGTGGTATCTCCTGCACTGGGTCTTCGTTGGCCGCACGCCGCGGCATGTCACCTGGACCGGCGGGGCAATCACGCTGTTGGCGGTCGTGGCCACGCTCGTCCTCGCCGCAGCGTCCTGGCGCTGGCTCGAGGCCCCGTTGCTGCAACACGCGCGCCGGCGCTTCCGCTACGAATGACCGCGCCCTCCCGCTCCCCGGTCGCGATCATCGACATCGGCAGCAACTCGATCAAGTCGCTGGTCGCGCGTCGCGGCGAAGACGTCGCCGTCGAACTGGTGCACGGCCTCACCATCGAGGCCCGCATCAGCGCCGGCATCAGTGGCGTCCGGCCCCGGCTGGGCGAGGAAGGCATGCAGCGCGGCGTCGACGCCATCCGCGAGCTCCTCGCCGACGCCGCGCCCTTCCACCCGCGCAGCACGCGGCTGGTCGCGACCAGCGCCGTGCGCGACGCCGCCAACGGCCTGGAGTTCCGCGAGCGCGTGCGGGCCGCGACCGGATGCGAGATTCGCATCCTCACCGGCGAGGAGGAAGCCAACGCGATCGGCCGCGGCCTCACGTGCGATCCGGCGCTCCGCCACCTCCGCGACTTCTACCTCTTCGACCTCGGCGGCGGCAGCCTCGAGTGCCTGTCATTTCGGGATCGCCGGGTGGATCGCGCCGTCAGCCTCCAACTCGGCTGCGTGCGCCTGACGGAGCGTTTCGTCGCCGATCCGGCCGCGCCGTTTTCCCCGGAGGCCGCCGCCGCCATCGCCGCTCATGCTGGCGAGGAACTCGCGCGCTCGGGCTTCCTGTTCGATCTGCCGACTGGCGCGGCCGCGGTGGCGACCGGCGGAACCGTCGCCACGCTCCGCACCATCCTCGGCGAGCGCGCCGGCACGGACTTCGAGCACACGACGCCCCGCGTCGGGCTCGACGCCGTGCGCGGCCTCCTGGCCGAACTCGGTGCGCTGCCACTCGCCGAGCGCCGGCACGTGGCCGGATTGCCCGCCGGCCGCGCGGATGTCTTCCCGGCGGCGCTCGCGACCTTGCAGCGCCTCGCCGATGCCGGCGGCTTCACCGAGTTCATCAACTCCGTCTACAACCTCCGCTACGGCCTCGCCGATGAGGCGCTGGCGGAAGTCTCGTCCGGGGACGCCACCAACGCGTGAGCGGCAGCGTCCACGCCTCCGTCGCATTCAAACGCGGAGACCGCGATTCGCGACCTTGTCCTCGCTCGCGCGGTTCGGCTTCGCGACCCTCGCGGCCGCAGGCGAAGCCGCCTTCTTCAAGGTCTTCATCATCGCGACAAAGTCCTTGGGCAGCGGCGCGCGCAGATCGAGTTCCTTGCCGCTGACGGGATGGGTGAGCACGAGATGCTCCGCGTGCAGCATCACGCGCGCGGGCTGCGCTGCCAGCCGCGTATCCGGCTTCCAACCATACAACGGGTCACCGAGGATCGGATGGCCGAGCGACTTCAGGTGCACGCGGATCTGGTGCGTGCGTCCGGTGAAAATCTGGCAGCGCAGCAGCGACGCGATGTCGCCAAACGTCTCGACCCGTTCCCACGACGTGCGCGCCGGGCGGCCGCCCTCGCCGATCGTCATGCGATGCCGGTGCGTCGGGTGCCGCGCGATCGCGCTGTCGATCGTGCCGCTGAGGAGCTGGGGCACGCCGGCCACCAGCGCCACGTAAAATTTCTTCAGGCTGCGCGTCGCAAACTGATCCGCCAGCGCGCGGTGCGCCTTGTCGGTCTTCGCGACGACGATCACCCCGGTGGTCTCCTTGTCGAGGCGGTGGACGATGCCCGGACGCTCGACGCCGCCGATGCCGCTCAGCGAATCGGCGCAGTGGCCGAGGAGCGCATGGACGAGCGTGTCATCCCCCGTCGCCGCTCCGGGGTGCACCACCATCCCCGCGGCCTTGTTGATCGCGAGCATGTGCTTGTCCTCGTAGATCACGTCGAGGTCGATGTCCGCGGCCTTGATCTCCATCGGCACCACGTCGGGAAACGAGAACTCCAGCACATCCCCGCCCACGACCGCGTGATCGCGTTTGATCGCCGCGCCGCGCAGCGTGACGTGGCCCGCGTCGAACGCCCGCTGCAGCGCGGTGCGGCTGTGCTCGGGAAATGCGTTCGCGAGCGCCTTGTCGGCCCGCAGGCTGCGGATGCCTTCCGGCACGGTGTGGGTGTGCTGCATGAAACTTCAGGTCGCCGCCGCCAACACGCGGTCGATCGTGTCCACCATCCTGCGACGCAGCTCCGCCGGCACGTCGGCCACTTCCCAGCCATTGCGGGCCACCTGCGCCAGCTCGGCCCGCGTGAACGTGAGCTCGCCGGCCAGCGCCTCGTATTCCTCGGTGATCGAGTTGGCGAAGCAGAGCGGATCATCCGTGCTCACCGTGCAGCGCACGCCGGCGAGCATGAGCCGCCGGATCGGGTGATCCTTCAGCGACGCCACGACCTTCAGGCCGACGTTGCTGAGCGGGCAGATGTCGAACGTCGCGCCGGCGTCCGCCGCGAGTTTCACCACCGCGGGATTCTCGATCGCCCGCACGCCATGCTGGATCCGCCGCACGCCGAGCACCTCGATCGCCTCCCGCACGCGCGCGGCGCCGTCGAACTCGCCCGCGTGGCACTTCGTGATCTTGCCCGCGGCGCGGAGGCGCGCCCAGACGGCCGCGGTGTCCGCCGGCGTCGGCATGACTTCATGCCCGTGCAGATCGACGCCCGCCAGGCCGTCCCACGTGTGCAGTTGATCGATCGTCGGCCGCAGTTCGCCGGTGATGTCGGTGCGCAGCATGCCCGCGAAAATCCTCACCTCGAGCCCGGCCGGCACCGCCGCGCGAATCGCCGAGATGATCTCCGGGCCGGGCACGCGGATGAACTGGGTGACAGGCAGGTGGAAACTCGTTTCCACGTAGCGGACATTCTGCGCCACGTGTTTCGCAAAAATCGTCCGGGCTGCCTCGTGGTAACGCTCCGCCGTCGTGAACCACGGCAGCGCGTGATCCAGCAGGATGCGCTCGAAGTCCGGGAACGTCGCATACCGGTAGCTGCGCGCCCGAAACGCCGGATCCGGCGGCCACTGCTCGGGATCCCACGCCGTGAGCAGTTCGTAGGGCAGCGCGCCCTCGACGTGCAGGTGCGTCTCGGTCTTCGGCAGAACCTGGATGAAATCGCGCATGACAAACTTACCACTAATTCTCACTAATGAATCGAAATTGGGGGAATTCAGAACGATTGAATTCCCTCAATTCCCGCCGATTAGTGTGCATTAGTGGTTAATCCCGTCCTCCGTTTCCCAGCAGATACTCCGGGTTCAGTTTGTGCAGCGCCTTTGGCACGAAGATGCCGTTCTTGCGGATGAGCTTGCCATCGAACCAGACCTCGCCGCCGCCGTATTCCGGGCGCTGGATACACACCATGTCCCAGTGCACCTGCGATTTGTTGCCGTTGCCCACGCCCTCGTAGGCCTGGCCCGGCGTGAAGTGGAAGGAGCCGGCGATCTTCTCGTCGAACAGGATGTCGCGCATCGGCTCGAGAATATGCGGATTGAAGCCGAGCGCGAACTCGCCGATGTAGCGCGCGCCGCTGTCGCTATCGAGAATCTCGTTGAGGCGGATCGTGTTGCTCGAGGTCGCCTCGACGATCCGGCCCTTCTTGAAGGCGAGCCGGATGTGGTCGAAGGAGGCGCCGAGATAGACGGTGGGCGCGTTGTATTGGATGTAGCCCTCCACGCTGTCCTTCACCGGACACGAGAAGACCTCGCCGTCCGGGATGTTGCGCAGTCCGCCGCACGGCTGGGCGCCGATGCCCTTGATCGAGAAACGCAGATCCGTGCCGGGGCCTTTGAGGTGCACCTGGTCGGTCTTCTTCATCAGGTCCGCCAGCGCCTTCATCCCCGGCGTCATCCGCGCGTAGTCGAGCGTGCAGACCTTGAAATAGAAATCCTCGAACGCTTCCGTGCTCATGCCCGCCTGCTGCGCCATCGCCGAGCTCGGCCAGCGCAGCACCACCCATTTCGTTTTCCCCACCCGGTGATCGAGCACGGGCTTCATCAGGCGCGACACGAGTTGCACCTTCTCTGACGGCACGTCGGATGCCTCGAAGATGTTCTCCGAGCCCCGCATCGCGATATAGGCGTCCATCTTTTGCATCCGCGCGAGTTCGACCTCCGCATGCGGCGCGAACTGCTCCTCTTCGGCGCCGAGCGACATCTCGCGGGTGATCCGCGCCCGGTGGAGCTGCACGTAGGGATACGCGCCCCGCGCCCGCACCGCCCGCACCAGCGCCACCACCATCGCATCCGGGATGTCGAACGCGTCGATCAACACGCGCTCGCCCGGCTTCAACGCCGTCGAAAAGCCCGCGAGGCCGGTGGCGAGTTGGGTGAACCGAGGATCGATGATCATACCGTGCCGAACTAACGCCGCGACGCGCACGCCTCGCAAGGGCGAAGTGGCCGCAGCGCCCCGCCGCCGCCTCCGTGGCGGTCGGCCGCGCCGCGGTTATCTGGCCGGCTCCACTCGCGCCCGTTCCGGAAAGCAGATCCGGCCCACCGCCTCGTCGAAGTCCGCCGCGCCCCGCAGGATGTCGATTTCGAGCCGCAGGTAATACAGCGGCAGGGGGCACGGGAGGTTCTCCGCGATGCGCACCGCGTCCTTCTCGGTCGTCACCAGGCAGTCCGCCCGCTCCTTGCCGGCCAGTTCGAACAGCCCCGCGATGTCCTCGCTCTCGAAGCGGTAGTGGTCGAGGAAGCGCTCGCGGCCAACCAGCAGCGCGCCGAGATCGCGCAGGAATTTCTCGAAGCTCTCCGGCGTGGCGATGCCGCTGAACGCGAACACGCGGCGGCCTTTCAGGAAGGTCAGTGGCTCCCGCCCGCTAGCGGCGTCCGGCGGCGTCCCGAACTTCTGCAGATACTGCGGGCGGTGCGCGCACTCGATGATGTCGGCGCCCGGATTGTGCTCGGCGATTAGCGCCTCCAGCTCCGGGTCGCGCTGTCCGTTCGACTTGGTGAGAAAGATGTAGCTCGCGCGCTTCAGGTGCTTGATCGGCTCGCGCAGGATGCCGCGCGGCAGTAGGTGCCCGTTGCCGAAGGGGTTCGTCTTGTCGACCAGCAGCAGGTTCAGCCGGCCCTTGAGCGGCAGGTATTGGAACCCGTCGTCGAGCACGAGCGTGTCGCAGCCGAATTTCTTGATCGCGAACTCCCCCGCCTTCACCCGGTTCTTGTCCACGAGCACGATCACGCCCGGGAGATTGCGCGCGAGCATGTAGGGCTCGTCGCCCGCCTGCTCGCTGTCGAGCAGCACGCGCGTGCCGTCGCTCACGATCCGCGGCGGCGGCTCGTCGGCATGCGTGAGGGCCCACCACCATTTCTGCCAGAGCGGCGCGGACTTGCTCTTGTAGCCGCGGCTGAGGATCGCGACCTTGCGTCCGCGGTCGCGCAGCGCCTTGGCGAATTTCTCTACCACTGGCGTCTTGCCCGTGCCGCCGACCGTGAGGTTGCCGACGACCACCACGAGGCAGCCCAGCGGCTGGTCGTGCAGGATGCGGTGCCGGTAGAGCCACAGGCGGGCCTGCGCGATGCCGTTGAACAGCCACGAGAGCGACTGCAGGAACGCCCCGTAGACCGCCGGCCCCGCGCCCGCGCGCCGCCCGTAGATGACATCGATCGTGTAGAGCTCGAGGGCGTTGACCTGTTTCTTCAGCCAGGGCTGCGACATGTGGTGATTGGAATGAAGGTTGACGCCCCCCGGCGCGTAAACAGTTTTTCGAGCGCCTACGGGCACTCATCATGAGCTACAAACTCTTCATCCCCGGCCCCATCGCCGTCTCGGAGAAAACGCTCCGCGCCATGTCGCAGCCCATGATCGGGCATCGCAGCACGGACTTCGTCGCGCTCTACAATTCCATCCAGCCCGAGCTGCAGGCGATCGCCTACACGAAGGACCCGGTCTACCTCTCGACCAGCAGCGCGTGGGGCGTGATGGAGGGTTCCCTCCGCAACGTCGTCAAAAAGAAGGTGCTGAACTGCATGAACGGCGCGTTCTCCGACAAGTGGAACGACGTCGCCCTCCGCTGCGGCAAGCAGGCCACCGCGCTCAAGTTCGACTGGGGCCAGCCCGTCGACCCCGAGGCCGTCCGCAAGGAACTCGCCACCGGCGCCTACGACGCTCTTACGCTGATCCACAACGAGACCTCCTGCGGCTGCATGAGTGACCTCGCCGCGATCATGAAGGTCGTGCGCGAGTTTCCCGAGGTCATTGCCATCGTCGACACGGTCAGCTCGCTCAGCGCGCTGCCGATCAAGAAGGATGAACTCGGCATCGACGTGCTCGTGAGCGGCTCGCAGAAGGCCTTCGCCCTGCCGCCCGGCCTCTCGTTCCTGTCGGTCTCAAAGAAGGCGCTCGACCGCGCCGCCACCATGCCGGACCGCGGCTACTATTTCGACTACGTGGAATTCCAAAAGAACCACGAGGCCGGCATGACGCCGAGCACGCCTGTGATCTCGCTGATCTACGCGCTCCGCTCGAAACTCGACGACATCAAGGCCGAGGGCCTCGACGCCCGCTACGCCCGCCACGCGCGCCTGAACCAGGCCGTGCGCGATCACGTGTTTGCGAAGGGCTTCAAGCTGTTCCCGAAGGAGGGCTACGGCTCGGTGACGCTCAACTGCTTCGCCAATAACCTCGGCTACGATCTCGCGGCGCTGAACAAGATCCTCAAGTCGAAGCACCAACTCGTGATCGACGGCGGCTACGGGAAGCTGAAGGGAAAGACCTTCCGCATCTCCAACATGGGCGACGAGACCGACGCCACGATTGCCGCGATGCTGAAGTCCTTCGACGCCGCGCTCGCGGAGACGCCGAAAGTCGCGGCCGCCTGATTCGGCAGAGCGCCGTGCGGACGGAGCGGCTTGAATTCAAGCCGCTCCTTTTCCTTTGCTCAGGGCGCGGGCACGACGTGCACCGCGTCGATGTGCACATTGCCGTTGGCCGCGCTCGCGTCGATCTCGACCGCCGCCGGCCGGCCGGCGGCGAAGCGAAACGTGCCGAGCGACACCCACTGGCTCGCGATCGGGGCGGGCTCGCGCTGGTTCACGGTGCCACCCCGCTCGCCGTCGGCGTGCCGCACCTTGTAGGCCGTGTTGCTCGCGCGATTCTCGTGGGGTGACGTCGCGAAACGCACCTCGTAGCGGCCATCCGTCGGCACAGTGAACTCGAAGACGGCCTTCGTGCCGGCGCCGCGGCCGTATTGGTAGTCGGGGCCGACATGAGACAGACTCTCGCCGCCGGTCCACTTGCCGGTGAGCTTCGCCGCCTTGTTGTCGACCACCACGCCCTTGAGCGAGGCGAGCGGGACGCCCGACCGGCCGGCGCTGTCATCGAGGGGCGGCGGCGTGGGGCCGCTGAGATCGAAGGTGCCGTCGAGCCCGCGCCGGGCGCGGCCGGGCAGTTTGAGCAGCGTGTCCATCTCCGACCAATACAGCGTGTAGACGTCGCGCGGCGTGGCGTTGTGCTTGATCGCGATCGCGGCGGCCTTGCCGACGACCTCGCCCATCATGCCGATGGTCTTCATCACGCGCACGGTGCCGAGCGCCTGATCGGTGACGCTGATGTTGCGGCCGGCCATGAACATGTTCGAAATGTTGACCGAGTAGAGGCAGCGGTAGGGAATCGGATAACCGAAATCGCGATCGATCCGGCGGTCGTGCTCCGCGATGGAGATGAAGGGATTGTCGGGGAACTTCGCCGCGAACTCCTTCTTCGGGAAGTGGAGATCGATGCTCCACGTGCTCGGCACGCAGCCGTCGGGAAAATCCTTCTTCGTGATGATGTCCTGGTGCGTGAGCATCACGTCACCCACGATGCGCCGCGATTCGCGCGTGCCGCCGACGTAGGCGACCCAGTCGAGCTTCGCCTTCTCGTGCTCGGGCTTGCCGTCGCGGTTCTTCATCGCGTTGAACGCGCCGAACACCGCGCGCAGGTTCCAGTCGCGGATCAGCTCGAGATCGTTGATCGGGTGCTTGTTGAAGCCGCTCTCCCAGAACCACTCGCCCTTGCCCTTCGTGCTCATGTCCGCCTTGCCCATCTTCGGATACGGAAAGTCATCCATCTTCAGGTCGAGCGCCCAGGGCGTCTCGGGAAACGTCCTCGGGCCGTCCGCGTTGCTCCACACCCACATGTTGCTCATGCCGAGCAGATCCTTGAGTTCGATCTCGTATTTGGCGCCGGCGAGGTGCGCGAGCGTGCCGTGGCCGGTGCAGTCGACAAAGAGCTTGCCGCGGAATTTCTTTTCCCGGCTGTTGGTGGTGTTGAGCGAAGTCACGGACAGGATCTTGCTGTCCTTCGTCTCCGCCGTGTAGACGTGCTCGTTGAGGAAGAGGGAGATGTTTTTCTCGGCGCGGACGTGCGCCTCCTTCTGGGCGTCGCCGAACTCCTCATACGTGCCGGGCGAGTTCTTCGCCTTGTCGGCAAACTCCTCGATCATCTCGCCGATGTGCGGGTATTTGCCGCGGCGGATGAGGCCCATCGCCCAGACGCGCACCTCGGAGCTGCCGTTGCCGCCGAGCACCGGGCGGTTCTGGATCAGCGCGACTTTCAGTCCCTGCCGCGCCGCGGAGATGGCGCTGCCCATGCCGCCGTAGCCGCCGCCGACCACGACGAGATCGAACTCACCCATGTCCTGCGGCGCCGGCGGGAGCGCGAGCGCGGTCTTGCGCCAGCCGGAGAGCGGCGCGGTGTCGTTGGGTGGCGTCTCGTTGAGATCGCTGGTGAAGTAGATCGCGTCGCACCGGCCATCGAAGCCGAGCAAATCCCGCAGCGCGAGGGGTGTGGCCTTCTGCTTGATCTCGACCGTGCCGCCATCGTGCCAGGCCCACTCGGCCCCCTTGGTGCCGAAGGTCTCCGCCAAGGCCGTGCCGTCGACCAGGACCTGGAATTTGCCGGGCGTGCCCGGCGCCTTCCAGTGCGCGACCCAGTCCTTCGTGCGCACCCACACGCGGTATTTGCCCGTGGCGGGAAAGGTGGCGGTGGTGGTCGCATCCTTCACGGGCTGGCCGAGCCCGTGCGCGATCAAATAGGGCGAGCCCATCAGCTCGATGAACTGCGTATCGAGTGACCAGCCGCCGTGGGACGAGAAGCTCTCGGCTTCGACGAGCAGGCGATCGGCGGCGAGCGCGGCACGGGACGAGCCCAGCAGCGCGAGCGTGAGAACGAGGAGGAGACGTTTCATGGAAAATGGATCGGGTTGATTGGGGCTGCGTCGGAATGTAGCCCGCCGCGTGAGCGGCAGGAAGATCGGCAGGAGCTACTCATAAACCAACCACGCCGTCGCCGTGGTCGCAACGTCCGCGGTCACACGCAGCCAGTAAGCCTGATAGCCCGGGGGAAACACGTGCTCGGCCGGCTTTCCGGCCGGCACCGCGATCGTCGCGTAACTCACCCAGTGACCCGAGCCGGTGAGATCGACCTCGACCTTCATCCGCACGGCCTGCGCGCCGGTGTGGGAGAGCGTGAGCTTCTTCTTTTCGTAACCCGTCATCAGATACGGCTCGGATGGCGCGCCGGCCGTGACGGCCGCATCCTTCCACGGCCCGCCCTCGCCGACCACCTGGCCCAGCGACCACAGGTCGTCGACCGCGCCGACCCAGAGCGAGACGCGTTGGTCGTCGGACTGGATCAGATGACGGTTCGAAGCCGGCGCGTCCGCGGCCACGCCCGACAGCACCAGCAGCCCGCGCCAGGTGGCGAAGTCGTGCACGCGCCGGTTGTGCGTGGCGATCGGGCGCAACTTGGCGATGCCGCCCGCGTTCTCCGCCGGCAGCTCGAAAAACGTGCCCGCGCAATTCAGCAGGTCGCGCTCGGTGCACACCTCGCGCACGGCCCGCTCCGCGCCGAACGGCCCCTCGGCCACAAAGTCCTTCCGGCCCTTCGGCAGCCGCCAGCGCTTCCCCTGCTCATCGGTGTAAATCACCGATGCCGCGTCGACCGCGACGGCGTCGCGCGGGATGGCGACATTCTCCTCCATCCACTTCACCGCCCCGGCCTCGCTGCTGCGTCGGAGCTGCATGTCGGGCCCCATTTCATAGAAAGCAGCCGGCTCCGCCTTACCCTCGACGAGGCGCGTCGCCGCAAAGCCGAGCGTCTTCTTGCCCTCCCCGCGCGCGCGCAACAATCCGCCGCTGGCCGACTTCACCGTCGTGGCGATCACACCGTCGAAGCGCGCGTCGGCGCGCGCCGGGCGGCGGTCGAGATTCCGTGTCGAGAAGAACGCCGTCGCCTTCGCGCAATCGCGCGAGGCCTTCACGCGCACCCACGCGCCCTTCTCCGCCTCCGTGAACGTCGTCCACGCATAGCCCGCAGCCGGCACGTCGACGCGGCGCAGCTCGGACCACTGACCGTTGCCCGCACGATCGACCTCGAGCGTGAAGGTCACCGGCGCCGCCGCATCGTGCGCGAGGTGCAGCATGCGCTGCTCGAAGCCGGAAAACAGAAACGCATCCGAGGGCACGCCCTGCTTCACCGGCTCGTCCATCCACACCGCGCCGCGACCGATCGCGGGCCCGAGCTGATCGAGCAGCGCGGGCTCGACGAACCACAGGTTGGATTGCGACTGGCCGGGGCCGGCGAGCTTTCCCTTCGCCCGGCGCTTGTTCAGGAACTCGCTCATCGCCGTGTCGTCGCAACCGAGCACGAGCCGGTCGCCCCAGCGCGTGAAATCGCCGACCACCTTCAGGTAGTTCGACCGCGGCGCGATGCCGGCGGAGTGCGTGGCGTCGAAGTTCTTCGGGAAGCGCCAGAACGTGCCGTGCATTGTCATCAGCAGATCCTTTTCGCCGATCTCGCGGATGCGCGGCCACTCGGTGTTCCAACCGTGCGCACCGTCGTAGGAATGGCTGGCCTTGGGCAGGCGGTAGCTGTGCCACTGGCCGCCATCGAGCACCATGAGAATGAGGGACCGGTGATCCCAGCCGATGGTCCAGATCGGGTCCGTCTCCGGTTTGTCGTTACCGTAGATTCCGCCCGGACCGGTGACCTCGGTGAATTGATTCCGCCGGATCAGATTCCACCGATCGCTCCGGCCGTTCCACTCGGCGAGCGCGCCGCTCGGGATGTCGGGCTTCTGCCGCGCAAGCGGCGACTGCTCGCCGTTGTTCGCGTAGACGAGCCGGCCCTGGCCGGAAAAGAGCCCCTTGCCGTGATAGCCAGGCAGGTCGGCGCGGCGGAAGGGCTCCTTCACCTGCTCGTCGCGAAACAGCTCCGTCACTGCGAGCGTGCGCACGTCGACCTCGTAGAACCCCTCCTCCATCGAGGCATAGTAGATCTTGTTCGCCGGATCGGTGAGATGCCGCGCGTTGCCCGTCGGCCGCCCGAACATCTTGTCGAACGGGATCGCCCGCACGTGGCGCTGCGCGTCGACCGCATACGGCCCGATGAAAAGCTGCTGCGATTCGCGATGGATGAACCGATTCGCCGGCGTGCCGCCGATGCTCTCGGGCCGGATGATCTGCCGCAGGTCCGAGGTGATCTCGTAGAGCTTGTCGCTCCCGCCCTTCGGCTGGTGCGGCGCGTAGGTGACGACCCAAAGCCGGTCCGCCCACGGCACGACGGCGCCGGTGCCGCACTCGTGATGGTCGTTGAACATCGCGAGGTGCGGGTAGATGCCGCTGATCTGGAAGGGCGCCGGCGCGGTGGAGGCGACGGCGGCCAGC
>CAZENI010000227.1:0-12242 GCA_964513055.1 uncultured Opitutus sp. | reverse complement strand
CGCGCGGCGGCGGCGCAGGGTTGCAATGCGGTGGTGGCGCACGAGCCGACGTTTTTCACGCATCACGACCTCGACGGATTCGAGGGGGAGTTTGCCGCGGCGCCACCGCGGGCGCGGGCGGCGCTGACGGCGACGCGCGACGCGAAGCGCCGCTGGATCGCGGAGCAGGGGATGGTGGTGATCCGGTGTCACGACGTGCTTGATACGATGGCGGGCGGGGTCGTGGACGCGCTCGCGCGCGGGCTCGGTTTCGCGCCGAACGACGTGGTGGTGGAGTGGCAGCGCTACCGGGTCGTGCGCCTGGCGGAGCCGAGGCCGGCGGCCGAGGTGGCGCGGCGGCTGGCGATGGCGTTCGCGGCGATCGACCAGCCGGGAGTGGGTTTCTACGGCGACGCCGCGCGCGTGGTGCGGACGCTGGGGCTGGGGACGGGCTATGGCTGCGAGCCCTGGCGCTTCGTGGAGCTGGGTGCGGACATGGGCCTGACGATCGACGACCGGATCAAGACGTGGACGGAGGGCGAGTGGGCGGAGGACTCGGGTTATCCGCTCGCGGTGATCAACCACGGGACGAGCGAGGAATGGGGCGTGCGGCGGCTCGCGGAGATTGTGGCGGAGAGCCATCCCGGACTGGTGGTGAAACTCATTCCGCAGGGCTGCGGCTATCGGTGGATCCCGGGTGGCCGAACCTCGGAATTTTAGACAGGATTAACAGGATTTACAGGATTGGGTTCGGAGGATTCTGAGTCCTGTAAATCCTGTTAAGGAACCTCTGAAAAATACCACCGAACCAATGTGGAACTCAGGAAAGCAGGAAAAAACACAAGGCAGCGGCGGTTCTTACCCACGATCGGGACTTTTTCTTGAGTTCCTGATTTCCACATTTGGTTTGTTCAGAGCTACCTTAATCCTGTCCAAACTCCGCCTCATCCTTTCACGGCGCCGGAGGTGAGGCCGGAGATGAATTCCTTTTGGAGGAGCAGGAAGAGGCACATCACGGGGGCGATCGAGACCAGCGAGCCGGACATGATCAGACCGTAGTCGGTCGCGTAGACGCCGCGGAGATTGTTGATCGCCACCGAGAGGGGAAAGACCTCCGGCTGCTGCAGCACGATTTGCGGGCCGATGAAGTTGTTCCAGGCACCGAGAAACGTGATCATCAGGAATGCGCCGACCATCGGGCGCACGAGAGGCACGACGATGGTGAAGAAAATGCGGACCTCGCCGGCGCCGTCGATGCGCGCCGCCTCGAGCAGCTCCGTCGGCACGGTGTTGAGCATCGCCTGCCGGAAGAGAAACACGCCGAACGCGGGAGCGAGTGCGGGCAGGATCAGACCGGCGTAGGAGTTGAGCAGGCCGAGCTGCCAGAGCAGCCGGTAGCTGGGCGCGATGAGCAGCGAGCCGGGGATGATGAGGGCGCCGAGCACGAGCCAGGTGACGGTGTCGCGGCCGCGGAAGGAGAATTTGGCGAGGCCGTATCCGCCCATCGCGCACGCCAGGGTGGCGAGCGAACTCGTGACGCTGGCGAGGAAGAACGAGTTGAGCATCGCGCGCGCGACTGGGAACTCGTGGAACAGCCGCCGGAAATGGTGGAGCGTGAGCCGGTCCCAGCCGAGGCCCAGCCAGCCGTCGCCGGGCGGCAGGAAGAAGGCGGTGAAGAAATCGTGCTGCGTCTTCAGCGAGGAGGTGAGCATCCAGACGAAGGGCAGCAGGGTGAGCGCGGCGAAGAAGAGCAGCGCGGCGTAGAGGGGAAAAAGGGCGAGGCGGCGCATGGGTCAGCGGGCTTCCTCCGCGCGGCTCAGCCGCAGTTGCACGAGGGCGAGGCCGGCGAGCAGCAGGCCGAGCACCCAGCCGATGGCGCTGGCGTAGCCGAGATCGCCGACGAGGAAACCGGTCTGGTAGAGATACATCACGACCGTGAGGCCGCGGTTGTCGGGACCGGCGGCGTTGTCGAGGAGCACCCAGGGCAGCTCGAAGATCTGAAAACTGCCGACGAGTGACAGCAGGACGACGAAGGTGCCGACGGGCCGGATCTCGGGGAGCACGATGTGACGGAAACGCGCCCACGGCCCGGCGCCGTCGATGCTGGCGGCGTCGAGCAGTTCGCGGTTCACGTTCTGCAGGGCGGCGAGAAAGTAGATCATGTTGAAGCCGGCGTAGAGCCAGACCGAGGCGACGAGCAGCGATGGCATCACGTGGACATCGAGCCAGGCGAACTCGGGATCCCAGGCGGGAAAAAGGGCGTGCAGCCCGGCGTTGATCAGGCCGGTGCGCTTTTGAAAAAGCTGCGCGAACATGATGCCGACGAAGACGAGGCCGACGAGCGACGGCGCGAAGAAGATCAGCCGGAAGATCGCGCGGCCGCGCAGGCGCGGGTGGTTGAGGAGCAGCGCGAGGCCGAGCGCGATCGGGAGCTGGATGAAGACGGCGCCAAGCGTGTAGACCGTGGTGTTGCGGACGGCCTGCCAGAAGAGCGGGTCCTGCAGGAGAAAGCGGAAATTGGCCGCGCCAACGAAGGCGGTGCTCTTCGGCCCGAAGGTCTGCTGCGTGGCGAGGACGAGGGATTGCGCGAGGGGCCAGAGCGTGAAGAGGGCGAAGAGCGCGAGGAAGGGCGCGACGAAGAACCAGGGCGCCCAGCGGGGATGGGACGGGGCGGACTTCATGGCCGACGAGTCGGTGAGCGGTGGAGCCCGACGTCCCCATCGGGCTCGGTGGCGACGTTCCCACACCAGCCCGATGAGGACATCGGGCTCCACCGGCTGAACGGCGGGAATCGACGATGCCTGCTCATGGCGCGTGATCGTAGAGCACGTTGCGCGCGATGCGGGAGGCGAGGTCCTGTTGCGCGACGGCGAGCTGGCGGCGGGCTTCGGGCAGGAGCGCTTCGGCGTCGAACACGTTGCCGGCAAGCGCGTGCGCCTTGAGCGCGACGAGGACGGACATCATGCGCTCCATCGCGAACGACATGTAGGGCGACGCGATCCGCGGCGGCACGTGCGGCGCCTCCGCGATGTAGAGGGCGCCGACTTTCTGGCCGGAGAAGAACGGGTCGGGCTGATGATAGACGGGCAGCGACCAGTGGGCTTTCACGGGCGAGATGATGTAGGTCGAGCGGTAGAGGTTTTCGGCGACGCGCGGCGAGAGGTAGAGATGCTTGGCGACGGCCCAGCTCTTCTCGAAGTCGGGTGCGGACTTCGTGACGCCGAGCGCGGTGCCGCCCCAGACGGAAGTGCGCAGGCCGCCGCGCTCCCAGGCGGGCAGGCGCATGAGCTTCACCTTGCCCGCGAGGTCGGGGATGTTCGCCTTCCAAACGGCGGCCATCCAGTCGGGGAGAATCGAGGCGATGACGGTGCCCTGCAGCCGCATCTGGTCGCCGCCGGCGGTGAAGTCGCGGGCGTCGACGCAGAAGCGCCGCGGCCCCGCGATCCAGCCGACGAGGGCGGCGAGGGTGCGGGCGTTTTTCTCGGTGTCGAAGGCGGCGCGCTCATGCCCGTCGAAGAGGTCGCCGCCCGCCTGCAGCAGCAGCACTTTCACGAGGTCGCGGTTGTTGTCCCAGAAATTCAGCAGATAGCGATCGGGCCGGCCGTCGCCGTCGCGATCGACGATGAGCGGGCCGAGCAGGCGGCGAAAATCATCCCACGTTTCGATCTGCGCGACGTCGATACCGGCGGCCTCGACGAGGTCGGCGCGGTAGCCGAGCAGGCAGGGATGCACGTCATGCGGCAGGCCGAAGGTGCGGCCGCGAGTCGTCCAGAGGCTGAAGGAGGGCGCGTTGATTTGGTCGAAGAGGCCTTCGCGGCGCAGGCGATCCGTGAGGTCGACGAAGCCGATGGCGTCGAGGGGGCCGGCGAAGGCGCGGGCCATGGCGAGGCTCTCGGTCTCGACGAGATCAGCGACAGGCGCGTCGGAGGTGAAGGCGGCGATCAGGCGGCGTTCGAGGGCCTGGTAGTGGATCTGGACGAGGTTGACCTGGTCGGCGGGGTTGGGGTGCGCGGCGTTCCACTCCTCGAGGACGCCGCGGTAGTGCGGGACGTTCGGCGGACTGAACATCCAGAAGTCGCGCCCGGATTTTCGCGGCACGGGCCAGGCGAGAAAGGCAGTCGACGACGTCAGGGCCAGCGCGACGATGATCCACGCGCCCGGGGAGAGAAATTCGAGCGGGCGCGTGAAACGGGAGCGGGGCATCGAGGGCGGCGGGGGAAGCGGGTGCGCAATGGAACCGGTTGCGCGCGGCGATGCGAGTCCCGTCCGCGGCGGCGGGGAAGCGTGGATTTACTCAAGCGCGTGAGGGCGCGCGTCGGAGAGGCGGACGGGAGTGCGGATTTCTTGTTCGGTTCCCGCATCGGCGGCAGCCTTGAGGAAAGACGATGACCACCGATGCGGAGTTGTTGCAGCGTTACGTGAACGAGCGATCCGAGGCGGCGTTTGCGGAGTTGGTGCAGCGGCACGTGGGTCTCGTCTACGCCGCGGCGCTGCGGCAACTGGCGGGCGACGCCCATCTCGCGCAGGACGTGGCGCAGACGGTGTTCACGGCGCTGGCGCGGAAGGCGGGCACGCTCACGAGCCGGCCGGCGCTGGCGGGCTGGCTGTATTTGAGCACGCATCACGCGGCCGCGCAGGCGGTGCGATCCGATCAGCGGCGGCGCGTGCGCGAGCAGGAGGCCCAAGCCATGCACGAGATTCTGGCGGACAACGTCGGCGCCGCGGCGACCGATTGGGACCGGGTGCGCCCCGTCCTCGATGGCGCCATGCGCGCGCTCAGCGAAGCGGATCGTGAGGCGGTGCTGTTGCGTTATTTCGAGCGGCGCCCCTTCGACGAGATCGGCGCGGCGTTGAACACGACGACGGATGCGGCGCGCATGCGCGTGGAGCGCGCCCTCGACAAGCTCCGCGTGCTGCTCGGGCGCGGCGGGATCACGTCGACGTCGGCCGCGCTCGCCGTGGCGTTGAGTCATCAGGCGCTGGTGTCGGCGCCGGCGGGCCTGGCCAGGACCGTCGCCGATGTGGCGCTGACGAAGGCGGCCGGTTCAGCGGGGGCGGCGGCGGCCGGAATTTTCATGAACTCCTCCATCCTGATCACGGGGGCCATCGCCTTGGGCGCGATTGGCGCCACGGTTTATCAAACGAGAAACCTGGAGCGAACCGAAGCGACGGTCGCCGCGGTCACGCGCGAGCGCGATGCCTTGCAAATGCGAGTGTGGTCGGCGGACCGACGCTTGGTGCAAGTCGAGGAGCAGGTCGCGGCGCAGAAGCGTCAGCTCGACGGGTTGTTCGCGGCGAAGACGGTTTCGCTGACGGCGGCGGCGGGCAGTGCCGGGTTAGCGGTGCCGGAGTCGCGGCCGCGCGGGTCGGGGCCGCAGGAAGGGCAGTTGTTTTTGCACAAGACCGCGTCGGCGGACCCGATGGAAGCGAGGCGCGAAGTGCGCGACATCAACGGGCGCGCGATCGATGCGAGCTATGCGGCGTTCTACCGGCAGATGGGCTGGACGGCGGTGCAGCAGGCGCAGTTTCGCGCGTTGAAGCTCGAGGTGGACGAACGCCAGAGTGCGCGCTTCAGGGAACTCGCGCGCGCGGCGGGAGTGCAGAATACGCCGACGGACCGCGCGCCCTTGCGGGCGGTGTTCGAGCAAACGCAGCCGGCCGCACAGGCGGATCTGGAGGCGGCCTTGCGCGGGGCGTTCGGGGAGACGAGCGTGGAAGCGTTCCGGCAATTCCAGACGACGATCGCGGCGCGGCCGATGACGAATCAACTGGCGTCCGCGCTCTTCGATTCGGATTCGCCGCTCACGCCGCAACAGGCCGACCAACTGGTAGGGATCATTGCGGCCAATGCGCGCACACCGGAGGGGAAGGTGGACCTGGCGGTCTTGAACCGCGACGCGATGCTGGCGCAGGCGCAGGCGGTGCTGACGCCGTCGCAACTCGCAGCGCTACGCCGCGTGGACGCGCAGCGGCAGATGGATCGGCAAATGAACCGGGACCGCGCCCCGGCGCCGAAAACGCCGGGGAGTTGAGCGAGTCAGCGGGCGCGACTGGCTTCGAGCAGGTGCAGGCGCGTGCATCGCGGAGGTGGAACCCGATGGGGACATCGGGCTCCACCAAGAACGGCGGGCGCTCTCACCACCCGCGGCGCTATAACTCGAATGACGCGGACAGGATGAACTGTCGTGGGTCGACGATGCGGTAGGTGGCGGCCCGTCCGTCGAAAAAGGCGGCCGTCTTCTGCAACCGGCCGCCATCTTCCTGGATATTTCTCACGTTGAGCTGGAAGTTGGTCCGGACCTTGTCGGCGAACAAGCGGGTCCGATAGGTGACGAAGGCATCCACGTTGACTTCCGCGGGGGAGTAGATCGGCCGGTTCGGATCGAGCTGCAGGATGCGGTTGGCGGGGAGCGTGAGGTTCATGCCCTCGGTGTAGCCCAGGCCGTAGAAACCGATGGACCCCTTGCTGGCGTAGCGCAACGAGCCGCCGACGCTCATGTTCTTGAGAACCCGGTGGTCGGAGAAGAGGCCGGAGAGGTTATACCGGGTGTTGAACTTGGCCGAGTATTCGCGGATCTGGGGACGAGGGCGGCCGATCAGGGCGCGGAACACGGACATGGGCGCATCGACATTCGTGGCGTAGTTCAACGCGGCCGACTGGGTGCCGTTGTAGCCGGAGAGCGTGCTGAAGGGCGTGCCGAGGATGTTCCACCAGAGCAGGCGGCCGGTGGGGCCGACGGGGAGGGGCGTCGCGGGGTTGGTGGGAAGCGGCGTGGTGACCCCGTTGAGGGTCTGCGTGGTATTGGTGTAGCGCGGGTCCTCGAGCGTGGTCCAGATGGGCATGCGCGCGGCGATATACTCGTCGACGGCGGAGCCGGCCGCGGTGTTGATCGCCTGGGTCTTGGTCACCGACGCGCTGATGGTCCAGTTGCGGGTGGGGTTGTAGTTGATCTCCAACTCGTGGCCCGTGGACTTGGCGTCGTTGACGGCGGCGTAGGTGCCGGCGGTGGCGATCGCCTGCAAACCTTCATACTGCTCGAGGGGCATCTTGATGGCCGTCGCGATCTGCGCGTTGGTGGCGGTGCCGCCGGTGCCGAGGCCGCTGAGCCAGGCGGTGGCCTGGCTCCGGAGGTTGTAGGAATCGTTGGCGACGAAGCCCTCGTAGCGCAGGATGCGCTGGGCCATCGTGGAGATGTCACCGTTGCGCAGGTTGAGCTGCTTGGTCTCGAAGTGATTGTAGCGGATGGACAGCCGTCCCTCGAGCATCGTCACCCAGACACCCCTGTCCGTGGTTGTGCCGGTCTGGTTGGGGAGTTGCTTGAGGAACAGATCGTAGGCGGGGCCCTGCGCGATGAAGTTGTCCGACTTGTTGTAGGTGAGGCTGAGGCCGCCAAGGGCCTCGGCGAGGAGCCGGCCGACGCCGCTCTTGCCCTCGGTGCGGAGGAACTTGAGGTCCTGGAACGGACGGCCCACGAACGAGGAGGACTTGGTCTTGCCCTTGGCCACGCGCCAGGGGCCGATCCAGCGATCGGAGGCGGCGAAGTCGTATTCGCGGAGGTCGGACGTGAGCAGCGCGAGGGGGGCGTTGCGGTCGTTCACGACGTCCTCGCGCATGCCAAAGGTGCCGACGAGCCGGCCGCCGAGGAAGGTGCTCTGGAGCACGCCGCCCGTGGTCTTGACCACGGAATTGACGTTGGCGAGGCCGCCGCCGGGGGCCGGGGTGTAGCCGATGGCGGAGACGTCGCGGTTCATGGCGCCCGCCGAGGGGCCCCAGACGAAGGGAAGGCTGGCCCCCTCCGGGAAATGGCTCGGGGCGTATTCGATGCCGCCGCCGACCGTGTTGCCGACGTAGTATTGCTCGTTGACGCGGGTGTAGTTGGAGGGGGCGATGGCGGTGCCGTTGATCAGGTAGCGGGGATCGACGTTGGAAACGGTCTGGGTGCCGAGGAGCGTGTTGGCGTATTTTTGCTGCCACGCCTTGTCCGTGCCCAGGGCGGTGTGGCGGTAGTTGTATTGGCGGTTCTGCTGGTCCTTGTATTCGTAGTAGCCGAGGAGCTGCTGGGTCCCGAGCCACTTGCTCCAGCCCTGGTCACGGGAGAAATCGAGGCGGTAGACGGACTGCGCGCGGGTGGTCTCCCACAGCAACGGCTTGATCCGCAGGTAGGGTTCGCTGGAGCGCAAGTAGGGCCGGCCGAAGTAGGGATTGGGGGTGCCGTCGAGGTAGTGCGTGTTCACGTCGACCTGGAGCTGGCCAACATTGCTGTTCACGCTCGCGGGGCCCATGGGCTGGTTTTCAATCCGCTTCGCGTCCTCCCGCATGTAGGTCACCTGAGCGGCCAAGGTGTGCTTCCCGCTGTTGACGATGATCTGGTCGAGCTGGGCCATGTAGGTGTCCACGTCGTCCCAAGCCTTGCCGTTGCCCGCGAGGTTGATGCTGGTCCAGTCGTAGATCGACCGGCTGTTGATCGGGCGGGTCACGGAATTGTAGAGTGGCTGTTGCGCGGCGGTGAAGGTCTCCGAGGCGCCCGTAGTCAAAAGTCCGATACCCGCGGCCGCGGCGCCGAAGGGATCGCTGGTGGCTAGGGCGCCCGAGGTATACCGCGCCATCGTCCAGTAGGGGGCCTGGCCCGGAGCGCCGATTTGGAAGGGCGAACGGCTCTCGGCGCCGCCGGTGATGAAATTCAACGGCGCGGCCGTGTAGGGCGTGGTGGAGCCGAGGACGTTGCCGTTGCCGTAAACCTGTCCGTTGGCGAGCGTGACCAGGCCGGTGACCGGATTCCAGCCGGGGCGTCCGACCCGGAACCAATCCGTGTAGTAGTCACGCGGCGTCGTGAAGTTCGGCCGCACCGACGCGTTCTTGTAGTTATACCACGAGAGCGCCAGCGTGGTGCTCTTGATGGGCCGCACCTTGAGCTGGGCGCTGAGCCGGCGGGCGTCCTCGCCGGAGGGCTTGCGGACGAAGCCGGTGTGCTGGTTGGCGTAGCTCGCGCGAATGGCGACCTTGTCGGACAGCTTGCGGTTGACGTCGAACGAGACGCGCCAGCCCTCGTAGCTGTCGGCACGAAGGTCCACGCGGGTGAAATTGCGGCTGAGGTTGGCGGTGGCCGGCGTTTGGTTGACCGTGCCGGAGGCGTTGCCCAGGCCGAAGATGTTGGCGTTGGGGCCGCGGCTCAGCTCGAGCGAGTCCATCCAGAGCGGATCCACGGGGACGCGGCCGGAGGTCTGGATGTTGTTGAACGCGATGTTGGCGTTGCCGATGCCGCGCACGCGGTTGGCGTTGTTCGGGTTCAGGCTGACGTTGTCGACCACGGCGCCGGTGCGGTCGGTGAGGAACTCGGAGTAGGAATTGATGCCCTCGGTGCTCGCCATGTGGTCGAACACGTCGTTGATATCGAGCATCGCAAAGTCGGTCATCTGCTCCTTGGTCATCACCGTGATCGACTGGCCCAGGTCCTCGATTTTCGAGTTCAGGCGCGTGCCGGACATGGTGTTGGAGGCGAAGTAGCCGCGCGCGTCGGAGACGACCTCGAACGGCGAGAGCGACACGACTTCGCCCGTGGCCGCAGCGGCGGCGCCGGCGGCGCGACGCTCGTCGGCGTCCTTGGCGGCGAGCTCGTCGGCGTCGAGGACGCCGTTGCGGTTCTGGTCGTATTTGGCGAGGGTGGCGGGCGAGGCCGTGGCGGGCGCCACCTGCGCGGGAAGCGGGAGGGACGCGGCCAGCAGCAGGCCGAGCGTGGCGAGGGGGAGTTTGGAGTTCATGGTCAGCAAGAGGGTAGGGGCAAGTCGCGCGGTCAGTCGGGGGGATCCGCGCTCTCCTAACAATTGCGGCCGGAATTGGGCGTCCAAGTGCGACGTTGCGCGCATTGTCGACTACAGAGGTAACTGGACAACCGGCCGCGCGTGCCGCAGCAATCGTCGCGATGGCTCAAGTCACCCTCCAGGACGTGGCCGATCGCGCGGGCGTGCACCGCTCGACCGTGGCGCTGGCGCTGCGCGATCACCCGCGCATCCCGGCGGCGACGCGCGCGCTGCTCCGCGCCCTGGCGGAGAAGATGGGCTACCAGCAGAATCCGCTCGTGGCGGCGCTGATGCAGTCGCGGCGGCAGGGCCGGGCGGTGAAGCACGTGACGCTGGCGTTCGTGACGAACTATCCGACGCGCTACGGGTGGCGGCCGGAGCACCACGACCGGCCGAATTTCCTGCCGGGGGCGGTGGAACGGGCGGCGAAGTTCGGGTATTCGCTGGAGCATTTCTGGCTGGGCGAGCCGGGGATGACGCCGGGGCGTTTCAGCGACATCCTCGCCGCGCGGGGCATCCACGGGATCGTCGTGGGGCGGCTGCCGCCCGGCCGCCACGCGCTGGAGCTCGAGTGGCAGCGCTTCTCGTGCGTGGCGCTGGGGATGACGCTGTGGTCGCCGGCGCTGCACCGGGTGACGGAGAATCACTACGACACGGGCTGGCAGGCGATGGAGCAGTGCCTGCGGCGTGGATACAAGCGGGTGGGCTTCGTCTTCTCCGAGGCCAACGACAGCCCGCGCGTGGGCGACCGCTGGCTCGGGGCCTACCTGCTGCAGCAGTTGAAGTTTCCCGCGCGGCACCGCCTGCGGCTTTGCCCCGGGGCGCCGGCGGATGCGGCGACGTTTGCGGAGTGGTATCGCCGCGAGAAACCGGACGCGCTGATCGTGAATCACTCCGAGCCCGTGGTCGAGTGGCTGCGCGCGCTGGGGCGGCAGGTGCCGCGCGACGTGGGCCTGGTGGAACTCGAACTGCATCCGGCGCTGGCCTGTGCGGGGGTGCACTACGAACCGGCGCGCATCGGCGCGCTCGCCGTCGAGACGCTCGTCAGCCTGATGCACCGCAACGAGACGGGAGTGCCCGCGGCGCAGACCGAGATCCTGCTCACGGGCGAATGGTGCGAGGGCCGCACGCTGCCGCCGCGGAGTTGAAGGCGGGCGGGACCGGCGGCCGGGAAATCGCGCCGACAGTGCGCCTGGGCTTGGCTCGCGCCGCCCGGGCCGTATGGTCCAGCCCATCCCCGATGAATCCCCTCATCCTGCCACGGAAACTGCGACGCTGGCTGCTGGCGGTGCTGGTGTTGGGCTCGAGCGCCCTGTGCGAAGCCGCCCGCGCGGCGAAAGGCCCGGCGAAGCCGGATGCGATCGTCGCCGCGGACGGCACGGGCCGCTACAAGACGATCCGCGAGGCGATCGACGCTTCGCCGCAGCTCACGAGCGACACGGGGCGGCGTTGGACGATCCTGGTCAAGCCGGGCATCTACCGCGAGCTGGTCTACGTGCAGCGGGAGAAGCGCTTCACGGCGCTGGTGGGCGAGGATGCGGAGAAGACGATCCTGACCTACGATCTGTATGCGAGCCTGCCGGGGCCGGACGACAAGCCGATCGGCACGTTTCGGACGCCGACGCTCGTGGTGGATGCGGATGACTTCACGATCGAGAACATGACGATCGAGAATTCGGCGGGGCCGCGCGGCCATGCGCTCGCGTTGCGGGTCGATGGCGACCGCGTAGTGTTCCGCGGCTGCCGGTTCCTCGGCTGGCAGGACACGATCTTCGTGAATCGCGGGCGGCAGTATTTCGAGGACTGCCTGGTCGAAGGGGCGATCGATTTCATCTTCGGCGGGGCTACGGCGTTTTTCGAGCGGTGCGAGATCCGCGTGGCGGGGCCGGGCTACATCACGGCGGCGTCGACGCCGGACCACCAGCCGCACGGCTTCGTCTTTTCGCAGTGCCGGATCACGGGCTACACGGCGGAGCCGAACACCTTCCTCGGGCGGCCCTGGCGCGACTACGCGAAGACGGTGTTTCTCAACTGCGAGATCGCGCCGGTGGTGCACGCGGCGGGCTGGGACAACTGGAAGAAGCCGCAGGCGGAGAAGACGACGTTTTACGCGGAATACCAGAGCACGGGACCGGGGGCGAAACCGATGGAGCGCGCGACCTGGTCGCGGCAGCTCACGGCCGAGGAGGTGGCGGCGCTCTCTAGGGAAAAGGTGCTCGGCGGCGCCGACGGCTGGAATCCGGGGCGGTCGCGGCGGGGGAACTGAACGTCGGGAATGAAAGCGCAGCCCGACCGACCGGCGCGGACCAAAAAAGAGCTGGCGCGGGACGTCGAGGCGACGCTCGCGTATTCACACTCGGGATTCACGCTGGAGGGGTCGCTCGGCAAGCGCTCGGCGCGCTTTCGTTCGAGCGGCAAGGTCGACATCTTCGTTGCCGGCGTCGGTACTGGCGGCACGATCACCG
>CAZENI010000226.1:4173-12338 GCA_964513055.1 uncultured Opitutus sp. | reverse complement strand
GGGCAGCGCGATCGGTGCACCTGCAGTGGACGGCGGCGGAGGCGGAGGCGTTCTATTTGGAGATGGTCGTCGAGCAGAGCACGCCGGGCAGCTACTTCATGGCGTGCGGCTGGAGCGGCGGGTATTTTGGGATTCAAGAGCTGCGCGACGGCGGGAAGGTCGCGATTTTCTCGGTGTGGGATCCGACGAAGGGCGACGATCCGAAGGCGGTGAAACCGGAGGAGCGCGTCGAATTGCTGCACGAAGGCGAGGGCGTGCGGATCAAGCGCTTCGGCGGGGAGGGCACGGGTGGGCAGTGCATGACGGATTTTCCGTGGGCGATCGGCGAGACCGTGCGCTTCCTCGTGCGGTCGGAGACGCACGGCGCGGCGGCGGAGAAGACGGCGTATTCAGGCTGGCTCTACGACCCGCGGGCGAAAGCGTGGCGGCACCTGGTGACCTTTCGCACGCGCAACAGCGGGAAGCTGCTGCGCGGGGTGTATTCGTTCGTGGAGGATTTTCGCCGGGATAGGCGGAGCGTCGACGAGGTGCGGCGCGCGCGGTTCTACGGCGGTTGGGCGAAAGCGAAGGCCGGCGAGTGGCTGCCGGTGACGCAGGCGCGGTTCACGGCGTCGCGGGCGGACTGGGAGGCGCGCGACAACATCAACGCGGGCGTGACGGCGGCGGGATTTTTCCTCGCGACGGGTGGCGAGACGAAACGGGAAATGGAATTGAACGCGCCGTTGCGCGCGCTCGCGCCGGCGGGCGCGCCGCCCGCGGATCTGCCGGTCGCGGTGTGGGCATCGAGCGCGGCGGCGGCGGCGAAGTGACGCGGCAGCCGGGGCGCGGCCGGTGGACTCAGGATTTCCGCGGAGTGAGTTTCTCGATCAGGAAGGCCTGTGCTGTGGCGTGGCGCACATCGGGGGCGCCGGGGTAGACCAGCTCGCATTCGACGCGGAGGGCGCGGAGCTTCTCCTGCAGTTTCACGCCGAAGTTGGCGGTGTGCGTCGGGTCCGCCGCCGGCTGGCCGAGCGCGGGCGTGGAGTCGTAGAGCAGGTAGATCGGCGGATCGTCGGCGGTGGCGTGCGCAAAAGGCGAATACGCCTGAATCCACGGCAGCACACGGGCGCGGGCGGCGAGAAACTGCGGGAACTGCGAGCGGAGGGATTCGCGGTCGTTGGGATCGTCGATGAAGCCGAAGGCGTGGCCGCCGTAGTCGCTGTTGGGCGTCCAGGCCTGCATCTGCTGCGGATCGAGGGTGGTCTGCGCGCGGACGACGGCGGCGCAGAGGAGCCGGGTGGACTCGCGTGCGATCGGGTCGGGGCTTTTCGGATCGGCCAGGTCGTCGTGAAACGCGAGCCACAGGCTCGCGCAGGCACCGGCTGAGCGGCCGGTGGCGCCGATGCGCGTGGGATCGAGATTCCACATTTCGGCGCGGCTGCGCACGAACTGCAGCGCGCGGGCGGCATCCTCGAGCGGGGCCTTCACCGGCGGCGAGATGCCGGCGGCCACGGCCTGGGAGGTGTAGCGGTAGTTGATCGAGACGACGGAGAGGCCGGCGGCGAGATAGGTTTCCACGCCGGTGACGAGGTTCTTGTCGCCGAAGATCCAGCCGCCGCCGTGGATGAAGAACACGACGGGAGTGGGCTGAGCGGAGTCCGCGCGCCACCAATCGAGCACCTGGCGCTCGTGCGGACCGTAGGGGACGTTCGCGGCGGTGGGCGGCGGTGGCGCGGCGCGCACGATCGGCGCGAGCAAGGCGAGTGCGAGGGCGAGACGCAGCGATCGCCGGCGCGGCGGCGGCGGGAGGGGCAGGTTCACAAGCGGCCAGTCACACCGAGGGTGACGGTGGTGCCGTTGATCGAGGTGCGCTGCATGCGATCCACGAAACCGCGGTAGACGAGCTGCGGCTCGTTGAAGAGATTGGCGACGTCGCAGGTGAGCGAAATGCCGGGGCGCAGTTGATACGAGACGCCGGCGGTGGTGATCGTGCGCTTCAGCACATAGAGATTTCGCCACGGGCTCGCGGCCTCGAAGCTGTTGATGAAGTCGCTGGAGTAGTTGAGGAGCACGCGCGCGCTGAAGCGGCGATGCGTCCACGAGAGACTCAGGTTGCCGGTGCGCGGGCGGAAGCCGGGGATCTCGCCGGAGCGACGGTTGCCGCTGCCGCCGAAATCACCGTGCGAATCGAGGACGGTGTAGTTGGCGAGGAAGCTGAGCCCGCGCAGCGCGCCGGGGAGAAACGTGAGCTGTTGCTGATAGGCGAACTCCCAGCCCTGCACGAACGCGGTGCCGGCGTTGGAACTGGTGCGGAGGGCGAAGCCGGAATACTCGCCGTCGAAGCCGTTGTTGGCGCCGGCGGCCACGGTGCCACCGTCGATGCCGGTGACGATGAAGTCGCGGATTTCCTTGTGAAACCAGCCGACGGATACGTTGCCGACCGGTTCGAAATAGTAGTCGAGCGAGGCGTCCCAGTTCTTCGCGGACTGGGGGCGGAGGGAGGGATTGTTGATCGTGAGAATCTGGGTGGTTTCGTTGGCCGTCTCGTTGGGCGCGAGATTGGCCATCGACGGCCGGCCGAAGCTGGTCGACCAGCTCAGGCGTGCTTTCAGGTTCGGCGTGAGATCGTGCGTGAGGTGGGCGCTGGGAAACGACTTGGTGTAGCTGCCGTGGAGTTCGCGGCGGGTGTTGGCGTAGTCGCGCTGGGCGGCGCCGACGGGGTCGGTCTGCTGCTCGGCGGCGCTGCTGACGCGGCGGGCGCGCACCCAGCCCTGGCTGTCGTCCTCGGTTTTCTCGGTGCGCACGCCGGTGAGAAAACCCGTGGCGCCGACGCGGCCCTGGGCCATGAGGTAGCCGGCGCTGACGGTCTCGGTGATGGTGCGTGAATTCGAGAACTTGATCCGCTCGCGGAAATAGAGGTCTTCGCGCCAGAGTGTCGGGTCGATCGGGTTGCGGCCGCGCGCGAAGGAGGCGACGGTCCAATGCGGGACGTTGAAGCCGGTCTTCTGTTTGCCGAAGGTTTCAATCGTGGGGTCGGCGGGCAGGGCGGTCGTGCCGAGGTAGGTCCACTGGCGGTTGAGGTTGGTGTCGCGGGCCGTCTCCTCGCGCCAGCGGAAGCCGGTCTTGAGCTGGAGCGAGTGCCGCACGGGCACGCGGTAGCGGAGGTTGGCGCGCGCTTCCATGATCTCGTGGTCCTGGTGCAGATCGCCGTTGGCGAGGGTCGTCGGACGGTAATTGGCGGGATTGGTGAAGTCGGGGCCGCCGTTCTGGAGGATGCGCGGGTAGAGATCGGAGGCGGTGCGATCGATGATCCAGCCGGCGCCGGTGAGCGTGTTGATGAGCTGGCCGGCGTCGCCGCCGCCAGAGTTGATCCGGGTGCCGCTGTAGAGCGTGTTGTAGTCGAGATCGAAGCGGCCGAGCGTGTGCTCCGCGCCAAAATCGGCGTGGCGGAGCCGGTTGAGGAAGTGCGACGTGCGCGTGGTGATGTCGATGCGCGAGGCGGCGACGGGGCGCACCGTGGTGATGCGATCGGTGAAGCCGGGCAGGATGCCGGCGGTGCCGGTGGCGCCGACGACCTGGTTGGTGAACGCGCGGACGACGTGATGCTGAATCAGGCGCTGGAAGGCGTCGTTGTAGATCAGGTTGAGCGAGAATCTCGTCGTGGGCGAAAAGCGGTAGTCGGTCTTCAGGTTCACGCTCTGCTGCTTCCGGTTGTTGTATTGGTCCTGCGCGCGGTAGTCATACAGGAAAGCCGGATTGCTCGCGGTGTTCTGAAAATCGCGATCGGTCGAGTAATAGCCGGTGGCGTTTTCGCTGTAGAAGAAGTTCGCGGCGATGCCGAGGTTGCGCTGGCCGGCGCCGAGGTCGAAGACCTCCTGATAGGCGGCCTGCAGCAGCGGGTGGGCGTCGTGTTCGTGGCGCAGCGGGATTTGCTGGGTGAACGACGGCGCGATCCGCACAGTCGCGCTGTAGGTGACGCGGCGCTTCTCGCGCATCGCGAGGGGCGAGCGGCTTTTGAGGTTGATGGTGGCGGCGAGCGAGTCGGCGCCCTTGTCGGGCGTGTGGCCCTTGGTGAGCTCGAGCTGCTCGAACATCGAGCCGGTGAACTCGTGAATGCGGGTCTGGCGCGTCATGCCGGCCTGGCTGGAGAGGAGCGCGCCGTCGATGGTGATGGTGTTCAGCCCGGGGCCGACGCCGCGGATCGTGAAACCGGTGACGTTATCCTCGTCGCTGAAGCCGCCGGCCACGCCCGGCAGGCGGATGGCGACTTCACTGGCCGCCATGTTCGGCAGGTGGCCGAACGAATCCATCGCGGCGACGTTCTTGAGATTGGTGGCGTTGCGCTGGGCGGTGATGGCGGCGGCGGCGCCCTCGCGCTCGCCGGTGACGGTGAACGCCTGCAACCGGTAGACCCCGCTGGTCAGATCGAAATCGCGCGTAGCCCGCGCGCCGGCGGCGACGGTGATCGTGTGGCGCTGGTCGTCGAGGCCGAGGTAAGTGGCGACGAGCTCGTGCGTGCCGGCGGGGACGTCGTCGAGCACGTAGCGGCCGGTGGCGTCGGTGACGGCGGAGAGGCCGAGGCTGCGGACTTCGACGCGCGCGCCGTCGAGGAGATTGCGGGTGGCGGCGTTGCTGACGGTGCCGGTGAGCGTGCCGGTGGCGGCGGTGAGCGGGACAAGGCCGAGCAGCAGGGCGACGGCGGACAGGCGCAGAGTTTGGGCGGGGGTCATGGGGTGGGGGCTGGAAAAATCGCGGTCCGGCGGCCCGGCGAAACACAGCACTTGGCCGGGTCCATTCAGAAGAAACCGCTGATAAACGCTAATCGGCGCTCATCTCAGAGGGCAGATTGATTCTGAGACTCGCCAGAGCTGCTTCACGGTTTGGTGATTCCATTTACTCCTTCAGTTCTTGGTCTCGCCGTGATCTTTTACTCATGAAATCAGCGTTCATCAGCGCCAATTAGCGGTTTCTTCTGCATCGTTACGGCTGAGGGCGAGCGCCAGACTTTGAGGTCGTCGAGCGCCAGGGTCGTTTCGGGCGGGCCGCGCAGGATGAACAAAAAGCCGGTGGTCTCCTCCTCGAGGCCGGTGCGCTCGATGCGGAGCTGCGGGCCGGTGTCGGTGCGCACGAGCACGGTCCCGGCGCGGCGCTCGATCGTCACCTGATGGCGGATACCGTGGGCGAGCCCTGCCGTCCCGCGCGCGAGATAGGTCGCCTCGGAGGGGCCGGTCTTGGGAAACGTCGCGAAGGCGAGCCCCTCGGGCCGCAGTTGCACGATGGCGATGCGCACCGTGCCCTGGTAGAAATAGAAATCGAGCCCGCCGGGCTGGTCGGTCTGGAAGGAAAACTGCACGGTGCCGTCGCGCTGCGCGGTGAAGAGTTCCGCCTTGGCGGGGTGGACGCTCGCGGGGTCCTTGCGGCCGAGGAGGACGCCGTCCGTCACGGTCCATTTTCCCTGGCGCATCCGCCAAGCGGGGCCGAGCTGGGCGGTGGAAAAATCATCGGCGAACGCAGGCGGTGACTCCGGGGCCGCGGCGGCGGCCAGCGCGGAGGCTGGCTGGGTGGCGCCGAGGCCGAACGCGGCGAGCAGGCGGAGCATCAGGCTCACGCGAAGATCTCCTTCACGACGTGGCCCTTCACGTCGGTGAGGCGGAAGTCGCGGCCGCTGTAGCGATACGTGAGCTTCTCGTGGTCGAGGCCGAGCAGGTGCAGCATGGTCGCGTGAAGATCGTGGATGTGCACGCGCCCCTCGACGCCCTCGCGGCCGTAGTCGTCGCTCACGCCATGGCGATGGCCGGCCTTCACGCCGCCGCCGGCGAGCCAGATGGTGAAGGCGCGGTTGTTGTGATCGCGGCCATTGTCGAACTGCGCGAAGGGCGTGCGGCCGAACTCGCCCGCCCACACGACGAGCGTGTCCTGCAGGAGCCCGCGCTGCTTGAGATCGCCGAGGAGCGCGGCGATCGGCTGATCGACGCCGGCGGCGCTGGTGACCATCTCTTCCTTGAGGTCCTTGTGGTGATCCCAGCCGCCGACGCCGACCTCGATGAAGCGCACGCCGGCCTCGGCGAACTTGCGCGCGAAGAGGCACTGGCGGCCGAAATTATCCGTCGCCGGATTGCCGATACCGTAGGCCTTGAGCGTGGCCTCCGACTCGGCCTTCAGGTCCATCAGCCCGGGCACGGCCGTCTGCATCTTGAAGGCCATCTCGTAGGAGGCGATGACGGCCTCGAGTTCGGTGTTCGCGACATCCTGCTGGAGGCGGCGCGTGTTCAGCCGGCCGAGGAGATCGAGCTGGCGCTGCTGTTCCTCGCGGGAGAGATGCGAGCTGCCGAGGTTCGCGACCGGATCGCCGGCGTCCTTGCCGCCCGGTTTCACGAAGGTCGCCTGATACGACGCGGGGAGAAAGGCGGCGCCCTGGTTGTTGCCGCCGAAACGCTGCAGCGGGTTCATGGCGATGAAGCCCGGGAGATTGTCGGTCTCCGCGCCGAGGCCGTAGAGCACCCACGAGCCGAGCGAGGGCCGGGCCTGGAGTTGGTTGCCGGTGTGAAACATCGGCACGGCGGTCTCGTGCGCCTGTGCCTCGGTGTGCATCGCGGTGAGCACGCAGAGATCGTCGGCGCGCTGCGCGACATGCGGAAACAGCTCGCTGATCCACTGGCCACTCTGGCCGTGCTGCGCGAATTTCCACGGGCTGGCCATGAGCTTGCCGCCTTTGCCGGTGGCGTAGTCCTTGCCGTGGTCGGCCTGGAGCTTCGGCTTGTAGTCGAACGTGTCGAGGTGTGAAACGCCGCCCTGCATGTAGAGGAGGATGACGCGTTTCGCTTTCGGCGTGAAATGCGGCTGGCGGGTCGCGGCCTGCAGGCTGAGACCACCGAAGGCGAGGTAGCCGAAACCGGTGAGGGTGCGGCTGAGCATCTCGCGACGGGAAAGGAGAGTTGGATTCATGGCAGGCAAAGCTCAGTAGATGTAACGAAATTCAGCGGACGCGAAGAGGGTCTGGCACAGCGCGGCGGCGGCCTTCGGTTCGGCGGGGCCGCCGAGCGACTGCAGGAACGCGGCGGCGGCCTGGCGCTCATCGGTCGCGGGCGCGCGGTTCAGGATCTGCGTGAAGGCGGTCGTGACGAACGTATCGGAGTCCGATGCGCGGGCGGCGATCTTCCCGGCGGTCTTACGCGACTGGTCCACGATGAAGGGACTGTTCATCATGTAGAGCGCCTGCGTGGGCACGGTGGTGGTGGTGCGGCGGCCAGTGACGAGTTCGGGATCGGGAAAATCGAAGACGCTCCAGTCCTCGGGAATGTTGGCGCGCAGCACCGGCTGGTAGACGGTGCGGGCGTGCCGGCTCGGCGCGAAATGCGCGTCGAGTTCGAGGCTCTTCACGCGGTCGTCGTCGAGGGTGGGCGGGAAAACGGGCGCGGGCCGGCGTAGATCGAGTTCGCCACTGATGTGGCGGATGGAGTCGCGGATCGCATCGGAATCGAGCCGGCGGCGGTTCATGCGCCAGTGGAGCCGGTTGCCTGGATCGACCTCGAGGGCGTGGGCGTCGTGCGCGGTGCCGAGTTGGTAGACGCGGCTCTGCATGATTTCCCGGATGAGGGCTTTCACGGACCAGCGGTGGGCGATGAAGTGTTGCGCGAGGTGATCGAGGAGCGCGGGGTTGGCCGGCTCCTGGCCGGTCTTGCCGAAGTCGTCGGGCGTCTCGACGAGCCCGGCGCCGAAGAGGTGCTGCCAGACGCGGTTGACCATCACGCGGGCGGTCAGCGGGTGGCGCGGGCTGGCGATCCATTGGGCGAGTTCGAGCCGGCCGCTTTGCTGCGGATTCACCCGCGGCGTATCCGCATCCTGGATGACACTGAGGAAGCCGCGCGGGACAATCTCGCCGAGCTGGGTGTCCTCGCCGCGGATATGAATGGCGCTGTCCTGCGGCGCGACATCGCGCATGGCGATGGCGCCGTGCGGCATGGCGGCATCGTAGCGGCGGCGGAGGGCCTCATAGCGCTCGGTGAGCACGGCGACCTCGGCCTTCGCGGCCTGCACCGCGGGCGTCTGCTCCGCCTCGGCCGTCTGCGCCGCGGTGGCCTTCTTCACGGGCACGTTCATCGTCTTGTAGACGTCCCAGATCGCGTTGCGCACCTTGATCCGGGCGTAGGTGACCGCGTGCGGCTTGCCGTACTTGCGGTCGCGCT
>CAZENI010000226.1:0-4163 GCA_964513055.1 uncultured Opitutus sp. | reverse complement strand
AGCATCGCCTGCAGGTCGGCATCGGTGAACGGCGCGGGAGCGTCCGCCAGCGGGGCGAGGCCGGCGGCGAAGGGGTTGCGGTCGCGATTGCGGCGCGTGCCGAGCAGCGGCTCGCTGGAGATGAAGATCCCCGCAAGCGCGTAGTAGTCGCGGGTGGGAATCGGGTCGAATTTGTGATCGTGGCAGCGCGCGCAGGCGACGGTGACGCCCAGGAAGGCGCGGCTGGTGGCGTCGATCTGCTCCTCGGCGATCGCCATGCGGTAGCGCTCCGTCTTGCGCTCGCGCAGGTCCTTCACGCCGAGCGCGAGGAAGCCGGTGCCGACGAGTTGCTCGTTGCGCTGCGCCGCGTTGGCGGCGGGCAGGAGATCGCCGGCGAGTTGTTCGCGGATGAATTGGTCGTAGGGCTTGTCGGCGTTGAGCGAGTCGATGACCCAGTCGCGGTAGCGGAACGCGACGGGGAAGAGCACGTCGAGTGCGCCGCCGGTGGACTCGGCGTAGCGCGCGACATCGAGCCAGTGGCGGCCCCAGCGTTCGCCGAAGCGGGGACTGGCGAGCAGTTCATCGACGAGCTTGACGGCGGATGATTCGGGTGGCGGGAGCCCGGTGAGATCGAACGCGATCCGGCGCCGCAACGCGGTGGGCGTGGCGTCGGCGACAGGTTTCAGACCTTTCGCCTCGAGCGCGGCGAGGATGAAGCGATCGATGTCGGTGCGCGGCCACGCGGTGTCTTTCACCGTGGGCACGGGAGGATTGGCGATCGGTTGGAAGGACCAGTGCTTGCGGCCGGCCGCGAGATCGATGCCGGCGGCCTTGGCGGCGGTCGCGCCGTCGCGCGGATCAGGCGCGCCCATGGCGACCCAGCGTTCGAAGTCGGCGATAACATTTGCCGGCAGCCGCTCCTTCGGCGGCATTTCGAAATCGCGATCGTGATAGCTGATGCCCTTGATCAGGAGGCTGGCCTTGGGGTCGCCGGGGACAATCGCGGGGCCGGTGTCGCCGCCCTCGAGCACGCCGGCGCGGGTGTCGAGCAGGAGGCCGCCCTTCACCTTCTTCGCGGTGGCGGCGTGGCACTCGTAGCATTTGTCGACAAGGACGGGGCGGATTTTCGATTCGAAGAACGCGATGCCCTCCGGTGAATCGGCGGCGTGGGCGGTGGCGAGGGCGGAGCTGAAGCCGAGGACGGTGAAGCGAAGCCAGCGGTTCATGGGAGTTTCGGGGAGACGGCGGCGAGCGAGCCGGCGGCGTTTCGCCAGGTGGCGTCGTTGGCGGCGAAGGGGATGACTTTCATCTCGAAGGCAAACGTGTCGCCGACGGCGTAGCCCTCGCGCCGGGCGAAGGCGGCCCGGAACTTCCGGTCCTCGTCGCCGCGATCGAGCAGGTGGTTGTGCAGCTCGTATTCGCGCGGATAAACGTAGGCGACGCCGACATTTTTCCCGGGCGCGAAGCACACGAGGGAGACGAACGGCTCGCGGTCGAAGACGAGGCCCATCTTGCCGAGCATCGTTCCCTGTTTCGTGGTGCCGTCGGCTTTCCGAAACGTCCATTCGGTGAACGCGGTCGGCATCATGTGCATGAAGGCGTAGGCGTAGCCGGTAATTTTTCCCGCGGGCCAGGTGGCGTTGACGGTGTAGCGGTGCTGCACGGTGTAGTGCGCACCGCTCGCGGGCAGATGAAACTCGGCCTCGTGGTCGAAGGGGCCGATGACCGAACGCTTGTGCAGGCGCACCTCGCTGCCGCTCCAGGTTTCCGGGCTGGTGGCGGGAAAACGCGCGGTGCCGCTCGCCACGAGCGGCACGTCCCGGCCGTCGACCGTGAGCGTGATGTCGTGCACCACTTCGCCGCCGTGGCCGGTGCCGGTGGCCTGGCCGTTCCAGGTGACGACCGTGCCCGTGGCGCCGGTGGGCTGACCGATGACTTCGCCGCGGTAGCGGAGGCGCGCGACACACCACGCATGTTGCAGGAGAAAATCCACGTAGAGGTCGCGACTCTCGATCGCGAGCACGTGCCGGTTCGCCTTGGGGCCGGGCGCGAACTGGATTTTCCACGTCGGCGCAGCGGCGCACGGCAGGCAAGCGATCGCGAGGCCGACGAGAAGCAGCCCGATTCCATTCCGCTCAAAAATCATACGTGGCCGTGAGCAGCCAGGTGCGGGGTGTGCCGTAGGAGTGGACGCTGCGGATCTCGCCCGTGATCAAACGCGCCACGCCGGTCGTCATGTAGTCGGTGGGAAAAAGCGCGTTGCGCACATTGAGTCGCAGCGTCATCGGCCGGTCGAAGATCCGCGTGCGGTAGCCGGCGGTTGCGTGCATCGCGAAAAGTTTCCCGCCGTCGATGGCCTGGTTGTTGATGTAATTCAGGACGTAGTCGGACTGGTAGGTGCCGTTCAGCCCGAGGCTCAGGCCCTTCAGCCGGGAGTCGCGGTGGAAGCGGTAATCGACGGCGAAGTTGAACGAGAACGGCGCCGCGTAACGCGCGGCGACCTCGCGGCCGTCGGTGCCGAACTGGGCGATGATGTTGTTCGCGGCGGTGATGTAGGCGGGGTTCTCGCCGCCGCGCGCGATCGCCTCGGCGAGGAGGGACTTGAAGCGCGGCATCGACTTGTCCTGCGTCACTTCCTTGTAGGCGCCGGAGACGCGGACGTTGAAGCCGTGGCCCGGATAGAAGACGAGGGTGGACTCGTAGCCCTTGGAGAACTGCACGCGCTCGTCGCGGCGGCCGCTGACGTTGATGTAATTCGGCGAATTGGGATCGAGGCCGTTGGGGTTCACGAGATCCTCGAGGGTGTCGTCGTTGAGGCCGAGGTTGTTGTCCCAGATGAACTCCACGTTGCTGCGCTCGAGATTGTAGTAGTTCAGATTCCAGACCATGCGGCGGTCGAAGAAGTCCGACTTGAGGCCGACCTCCCAGGTCTTGCCGTATTGCTGGCCGACCTGCTCGCCATCCCATTTCACGGCGTTGCCGTTGGCCTCACGAAAGGACGTCGCGTAGACGGAGTAGAGATTGATGCTGTGCGTGAGCCGGTAGACGAGGCCGGCGGTCCAGCTCGTCTGGCCGCCCTTCACGGAGGAGGCGAGCGGCGTGTAGCGTTCGGGATGTTCGTCGTAGGTGCCGCCCTCGGATTTGCCGAGGCGCTGGCCGTCGGGCTTGAGGTTGGCGCCGAGCCACGCGTTGTTGCCGAGGCGCCAGTTGTTGGTGTCGTAGCGCGCGCCGAGCGTGGACTGGAGCTTGCCGCCGAAGTAGCGGCCGCTGGATGAGAGCGCATAGGAGCGCGCCCACTCGGCGCCACCGCCGCCGCCGGAGCCGTTGAAGGTGACGGCCTTGAAGGTCGGTGACTCGGGAATGGTGCGGCGGCGGAAATGTTCCGGCGAGTAGGCGCCGGGTTCGTCCACATAAACCCGATACCAGATGCGCGCCGACACGGCAGGGATCGGGCCGCTGGCGACGGCGCGGGCGTTGCGCTCCTCGTAGAGCACGACCCAGGAGTCGGCCTGGCGCAGTTCGGCGGAGGCGACGAAGAACTGCGACATCCAGCTGGCCGGCTTCCACTGGTAGGTCGCGAGCCCGCGGTAGGTGCGGAGCTGGTTCTCGGTCGTGCGATCCTGCAGCACGTATTCGACGTAGCGGCGGCCGGTGCCGTCGGTGCGCATGAGATGCCCGCCGCGCGTCAGGTTCTCCTCCCACCACGCGATCTGCTGGTTGTAGCCAAGCTCAAGGCCGACGGGGCCGAGGCGCTGCTCGAGGAAGGCCGAGACGGTCGTGAAGGTGCGGTTGTTTTCGTTCTCGGGCCCGATCCAGTTGTAGTGCCGGGGGAAGCCGCCCGGGTCCTTGTCGAGCAGACTCAGCGTGGCGCCGGCCGGTGTGCTCTGCCGGTCGATGGCCGGAAGCGTCGTGTTGTCGATGATCTGGTTGTTGCGCTGCGGGAGCACGGTGTAGCGCGCGCCGCCGAAGCCGAGCCCGGCGGTGCGACGTTCGGAGATGCGGGTGACGTTGGTGCCCCAGTTGCGCGCGTAGTCGCCGGCCTCGGCTTCGACGCGGATGATCGTGTTCTTGAATGGCTGATACGTGAAGGCGCCGTGGGCCCCGGCGAAGTCGAACTTGTTGTAGTCCACCTCGCGCTCGGAGTGGCTCTGGGTGAGGTTGAGCCGGGCGGCGAAGGTTTTGCC
>CAZENI010000225.1:0-12357 GCA_964513055.1 uncultured Opitutus sp. | reverse complement strand
CAGCGAGCGCGGGGAGCGCTGCGGGATTGGGGTTGGTGCCGGGTGCAAAGTAGCCCTGGCTCGCGAGTGCGGCAATCTGCTGCGCGGTGCCGGCGGGGTTGAGGCGGTTGAGCTGGCGGGTGTTGAAACTCAGCGCGCCGCCGCCGATCTCGGTGTGGCACGCGAGGCAGGCGTTGCGGCTGGGGAAACTCCAGGTCTGCCGCGTCACGCTGCCATTCGTCTCGGTGATTGTGAACGTCTGCTCGGCGCCTTCGTCGGGCACGAGGGTGGCGTTGGCCTGCGCGTCGTCCCAGCGATAGGTGGCGCCGTAAATGCCGTCGGCGGTCTTCACCAGCACGCGGGTCTCGAGGCGGCGGGCGCTGGAGGCGACGCCGCGGCGCAGCTCGAGATCGAAATGCTTCACCCACACCGCGCCGGCGGGGAGCGTCCACGGGCCGTGCTCGCGGAAGCCGAAGGTGGAGGTGGTGTTCGGCAGGGCGAACCAGCGCGTCTTGCGCGCATGGTCGGACCAGAAGGAAACGTTGGTCGCGTAGGGCACGACGCCGGTGGCGGGGGTGAGGGTCGCGACGTTGGCGAAGAGGCCGGTGTCGGCCAGCGTGGCGGGAAGCGGGGCGCCGCCGGCGTTGGGATTGGGGACAAGGCGCTTGATGACGTTGCTGTCGAAGTCGGCCAGCAGCACGTCGCCGGTCCGCGGGTCGAGGGTCAGGGCGGTGAGGCCGGTCTCGGTGGCGATCTGGCGGACCTGCGTGGCGGGGAGCGGGCGGACGCCGTTGTCGGCGAGGGCCCAGACGCGGCCGCTCACGAGGTCGGCGAAGAGGTAGTGGCCCGCGAGGTCGGCGTAGCGGGTTCCCCGATACACGAAGCCGCCGGTGATCGAGAGGCCCTGCGCGCGCGGATAGTCCCAGATCGGATCGGTGAACTGCGCGCCGGCGGGCGGCGGGCCGGCCTTCGGGCCGGCGGCGAGGCCCTCGCGGAATTCCCAGCCGTAGTTGGCGCCGCGGGTGATGAGATTGATCTCCTCGCGCGTCTCGAGGCCGACATCGGCGAGCCAGAGGCGGCCGTCGGTGTCGAAGGCCATGCGCCACGGATTGCGCAGGCCGACGGCCCACCACTCGGTGCGGACGGCGGCGGGCGCGACGGGCAGGCCGTTGAACGTGGTCGCGCCGACGAACGGGTTGTCGGCGGGGACGGTGTAGGTGCCGGCGTGGACGGCGGGGTGGGGGTTGGGCGGGAGGCTGCCGGCGCGCGAGTCGACGTCGATTCGGATGACGCCGCCGAAGAAGCCGGCGTCGATCCGCTGGTGGGCGGCGTCGATCTCGGGGGTGTTGCGATCGCCGTCGCCGATCGAGAGGTAGAGATAACCGTCGGGGCCGAAGAGGATCTGGCCGCCGTCGTGACCGCCGACGCCGTTGGACTGGGTGATGAGGGGCGTCTCCGACGCGGGGTCGGCGCGCGCGGCGTCGGTCGCGGAGACGCGGAAGCGCGCGAGGCGGTTCACGCGGCGGCCGTCGACGTAGGTGGAGAACCAGGCGAAGAAGAAACCATTTTCCGGATACCGCGGGTGGAAGGCGACGGAGAGCAGCGCGAGGTCGGAGCGGGCGCCGATGCGGGCCGAGAGATCGAGGAAGACCTCGCGCACCGGATTCGCGGGGTCGCGGACGAGGGCGATGCGGCCGGCGCGCTCGACGACGAAGGCGCGGGTGGCGTCACCCGGGGCGAACACGACCTGCACGGGCTGCTCGAAGGCCAGGCCGCCGAAGGCGGGGACGGACTTGTAGGCGAGCGTGTGGCCCTCGGCCGGCAGGCGCAGCGAGGTGGCGGCGAGGCGCACCGGGATGATCTGGGCCGGGCAGGCGAGGGCGGCCGCGAGGAAGAGTGCGGCGGGGAGGAGTGGGCGACGAAGGGCGGGCATGACGCAGCGGGGCGGCGTCGCGAGGTTGCGCGCCGTCCCGGGCGAGACAATCGAAGAGACCGAATCCGCCGCGAAAATCGCGCACGGCTGTCCCCTGCTGGGATTCTGGTGAGACGCGCTGTCCCCAACGCGTTGCGGCGGAGCCGCGCCGAACCCGCGCGTTGGGGACCACGCGCTGCGCGTTAGGTCGCGGCGGCGCGCCCGTCCCTGCCGCACGCCGGCTTATTGCGCCGGGGCGATCCGCGAGATCTTCGTCGGCAGCAGCACGTAGAGCGCGCCGTCCGGGCCGCCGATCACGTGACGGATGCGGCCGAGATTGCTGAAGATGATTTCCTCGGCGGCGAGTTTGGTGCCCTGGACTTCGAGGCGCACGAGCTGCTCGCCGACGAGCGAGGCGACGAAGAGACTGTTTTTCCACTTCGGGAATTTGTCGCCGGTGTAGAAGTTCGCACCGCACGGGGCGATGGAGGGGAGCCAATACTTCACGGGCTGTTCCATGCCTTCCTTGGCGGTGAGGCCTTCGCCAATCGGCGTCCCCGGATAGTCCATGCCCCAACTGATCACGGGCCAGCCGTAATTCTTGCTGGGGGAAACGAGGTTCACCTCGTCGCCGCCGCGCGGGCCGTGTTCGAGATCGTAGAGTTCGCCGTTCGCGGGGTTCATCGCGAGGCCCTGGGGGTTGCGGTGGCCGTAGCTCCAGATCGTGGGGAGCGCCTTCGGGTTCTGACGGAAGGGATTGTCGGCGGGCACGCGGCCGTCGTCATGGATGCGGTGCACCTTGCCCATGGGGACGGTGAGGTCCTGGGCGTTGGTGCCGGTGCCGCGATCGCCGATGGTGAAATAGAGATGGCCCTTGCCGTCGAACACGAGGCGGCCGCCGAAATGCACGCCGCCCGCCTTCGGATAAAGCTCCAGCGGCGCCTGGTAGATCGTCTCCACGTCGGCGAAGATGTTTTCCTTCTCCTTGATCTTGCCGCGCACGATGCGCGTGAGGCTCACGGGCTGGCCGTCGCGTTTCTGGAGATCGCTGTAGGCGAGGTAGAGCCAGCCGTTCTTCGCGTAGTCGGGATGCGGGACGACATCGTAGAAGCCGGCCTGGCCCACGGTGTCGGCCATCGGCACGCCGATCATCGGGCGCGCCGCGAGCTTGCCGTTGTCGACGAGGTAGAGAAAACCCTTCTTCTCCGCGACGACGGCCTTGTTGCCGGGGAGAAACGCGAGGCCCCACGGCTCGACGACGCCGCTGAGCCACGGGTGCACTTCGAAATCGTGGAGCTTGCTCTTGGCGACGAGGTCGTCGGGGCGCTTGTCGATCTTCGTGTCGCCGCGGCGGAAGGCGAACTGCTGCTCGCGGATGTAGATCACCATCGCGCGAATTTCCTTGTCGGTCATCGTCGCGGACCACGGCGGCATCTCCTTTTCCGGGTAGCCGGTGCGGATGCTCTTCGCGATGCTCTCGTCATCGCCGCCGTGCAGCCACTCGTCGTCGAGCAGGGACGGCACCTTGTTGTTGGCGGGCGTCTGGCCGCCCTCGAGCTTCTTGCCGTGGCAGTTGGAGCAGTTGGTCGCGTAGAACTCGTTGATCTTGCCGGTTGCCCGGATGTTTTGCGCGAGCGCCACAGTGGAGGGCGCGAGCGCGGCGAAGCAGAGGAGCAGACGATGGGGGCGCATGGGAGCGCGTAGCAAAACCGTCCGGCGGCGCGGTGCAACAGCGCAAACGCGCGGATTAAGCGGACGGTTCGGGCGCGCGCACCTTCGTGAGCAGCCACCCGCCGCCGCCGAAGAGAAGCAGCAGCGAGAGGATCGAGGTGCGGTTGTCGGTCAGGAGCGCGGTGACGCCCATGAGCGTCGGGCCGATGATCGCGGCGAACTTGCCGAGCATGTTGTAGAACCCGAAATACTGGCCGCCCTTCTCCGCCGGGATGAGCGCGGCGAAGAACGACCGGCTGAGCGACTGCACGCCGCCCTGCACCAGCCCGATGACCACGGCCATGATGAAGAACTCGCGCTGCGAATCCATCCGCGTGGCGAAGACGCACACGCCCGCATACACCACGATGCCGATCAGGATGCCGCGCTTGGCGCCGAATTTCTCGCCGATCCGGCCAAAGGCGATCGCGGCGGGAAACGCCACGAACTGCGTGACGAGCAGCGCCTTCATCATCCCCGCGGTGTCGAGGCCGATGGCGCTGCCGAAGTCGACGGCCATCTTGATCACCGTGTTCACGCCGTCGATGTAGAGGATGTAACCGCCGAGGAAATACAGGAGCCGGCGGTCATGCCGGATCTCGCGGAAGGTCGACGCGAACTGCCGGAAGCCGCGCGTGAGCACGGAGCCCTCGCCGGCGGCGGGCGTGCCCGGCGTCTCGCGCACCCAGAGCAGCGCGGGAATCGAGAAGAGCAGCCACCAGCCGGCGGTGATCCAGAAGCCCGCGTGCACGGCGGCCACGGCGCCGTCGAAGCCGAACTTCGGCGGGTCCGCCACGACCACGACGAGCCCGGCGAAGAGCAGGCCGCCGCCGATGTAGCCCAGGCCGTAGCCGAGCGCGGACACGCGGTCGTAGTGCCTCGGGTCCGCGACGTCGGTGCTCAGCGCGTCGGAGAACATGTTGTTCCCGGAGAACCCGAGCGCCGCGATCGCGTAGAGCGTGCCGGCGAGCAGGTAGTTGCCCTGTGCGGCGAGCGGGAGCATCGCGGTCGCGGCGGCGCCGAGGAAGGTGAACGTGAACAGGAACTTCTTCTTGCCGTTTCCCTGGTCCGCGATCGAGCCGAGGATCGGGGCCATCACGGCGATGACGAGGCTCGAGATCGTGTTGGCGTAGCCGAGATACAGCGTGCTGCGCTCGGGCGTCATGCCGGCGACGTCCTTGCACCAGTAGTCTTTGAAGAGGGCGGGGAAGAACGCCGTCATCACGACGAGGGCGAAGGACGAGTTGGCCCAGTCGATGAAAGCCCAGGACCAGGTGGCGCGGCGGTTTTCTTGCATGGGTGGGTGGGGGCGGGGGGACGGTGGGGCCGGAGGCGGGGAGCGTCGAACTCGAATCGGCGGCGGCCGGCGGCGGCATGGCCGGCTCTTCCTGCGCAATCGGCCCACGAAACGGATCGCGGCGCGCGCGGTTTCGCGCCCGGGGACGGTGATTCGGCGGCGTCCTGCCGGTGCGGTTACGGCGCCGGCTCGGGCTTGGGCGCGCCGAAAAACACGAAGCGCCCCGGGATCCCCTCGACGGCGGCGGCCCCGAGCGTCGGGCACTGGCCGTCGAGCCCGAGCGCGTGGACCGCGGCCTGGCTCAGCAGGGTGAGCGCGCCGAAGGATTTCGCGATCTTCTCGGAGCGGAAGAGGAAGTTCACCTCGCGGCCGCTCAGTTCCTCGCCGCGCTCGCTGCGGGTGGCGAGCACGGGGCCGTGATGGACGACGATTCGGAAATTCACCGGGCTCTCGGGCCGCCAGGCCTCGATCGCGCGCAGGGCGGTGCGGACGGCGGCGTCGGCCGACGGGCCGTCCGCGGCCCACCACGCGAAGATGGCATCGCCGACGTAGCTGTTGATGTGACCGGAATTTTTCTCGAGCAGCGGCCGCATGCCGGCGATCCAGGCCTGAAACCGCGCGAGGGCCGCCTTGCCGCCGAGGTCGGCGTGGAGGGTCGAGTAGCCGGCGACATCGGCGAGCATGAGCCAGCAGGCGCGCTCGCGCACGTCGTCGAGCCGGCGCGTGCGATCCGGCAGGGTGTTCGTCGGGTCGGCCTCGACCTGGATCGTGCAGCGATAGCGCACCACGGCATCGCCGAAGCGGAGCTCGTCGCCGTCGGCCAGCCGCGTGGTGCGCGTGACCGGCGCGCGGTTCACAAACGTGCCGTTGCTGCTGTGCAGATCGCTGATCGCGTAGCCGGAGGTGTCGCGCGCGAGCAGCGCGTGGTGGCGGGAGACGGAGGTGGCCTCGAGGACGAGGTCGTTGTCCCCGTGTCGGCCGACGGCGCAGCGGCCGTTGAGCCAGAACATCCGGCCCTCCGGCAGTTCGAGCCAGGATTCGGCGAGCGGCGGGGCGGGGGAGGGAGGCGTCATGACGAAGGCGGCCCGGACCGGAGGCGCGAGCCGCGCCGTCCAGGTGGTGGGTGAGCGGTTGTGTGTAGTCCGCCGCGCGGTGGCAATCCGGCGTTTTGCCAGCGGCGTTTTCCCGGCGTTGACGCTGCCGGGAACGTCGGAAACGCTTTCCGCCCGGTCTCCGCCGGGTGAGTCCGTCCCCGTAGCTCAACTGGATAGAGCAGCGGTTTCCTAAACCGCGTATTCCGGTTCAAGTCCGGACGGGGGCACCACGTCGAGAAAGAGGCGAACTTGACGTGGCCGATTAGGAAAGTTTCGCAACTTGGCCGGCGCGAGGGACAACCCGCACCTGCTTTCCTAATCGGCCGGTCGTCGGTTCGTATTAGCGTTTCTGAAACCTCCTCGTTTGCTCGATTTCGTCGGGCAATCGGTGCGCCGCGTTTAGGAAACGCTCGGAGCGGGCGCTTGAATTTTTCCGCCGAACGATCACGATTCCGGGACAGTTCAATCAGTAGGGCCGAGGCCAATTGGATCGCCCTCCGCAACCTCGGAGGCAGCTATGCGAGCGATCCAAAAAACCGATTCCACACCCTCACTTCTCGAAACCGTTCCCGTCGCGATCTACACGCGCGTTTCCACCACCGGTCAGGTCGGCGGACGTTTCGACTCCTGCGAAAGCCAAGCCGCGATTTGCCGAGAGCACATCGCGAAGCACGCCGCCGAGGGCTGGCATGAAGTCGCCTGTTTCACCGACGCGGCTTACTCGGGTGCGACGCTCAACCGGCCGGGGATGCAGGCACTGAAACGCCAGATCGAGCTGGGTCTCATTCGTGTGGTCATTATCTTCAAGCTGGAGCGCGTGCTGCGCAGCACGGACGAATGGTCACCGCTGCGCGCGTTTCTCCAGAAGCACGGTTGCAGGCTGGTCAGCACGACGGAGGACCTCTCGGAGGACACGCCGTCGGGCCGCCTGAAGAACAACCTGCTCGTCAGTGTCGCGGAATATGAGCGGCTGAACACGGCGGAGAAAGTCCGGGCTAAGTTGCTGGCGCAAGCGAAGCGCGGTTATTGGAACTGCGGAGCGGTGCCCTACGGCTACGACTACTCGTCGAAAGAGCAGTCGTTGTCCCCAAACCCCGTCGAAGCGCCTGTGGTCTTACGAATCTTCGAATCGGTGGCCGGGCTCGTTCCGTTAAGCGCGATTGCAGAGAAGCTCAATGCGGAGGGACTGCGGACCCGGGTGCGTGAATTTCGGCGGCGTGATGGCACGGTCGAAAAAGTCGGAGGGCGCCGGTTCCGAATGGATAACCTCGCCAAAATAGTCGGCAACCCGATCTATCTGGGCAAGGTTCGGTTTCACGGGCAAAATTATCCGGCGCTGCACGCGGCCTTGGTCACGGAGCTGTTGTGGGAAAAGGCCAATGCCGCGCTCGCACGTCCGAAGGAAAATCCAAGCCGGCGGCTGCGTTTGTCCGACCGGCATTTCCATCTTCTCAAGGGCGTTGTTTGTTGCGCGGTTTGCGGCCGGGCGATGGTGCCACACGCGGCAGGCAAGCAGAACGCAGCGGGCAAGAACTACCGCTACTATACGTGCGGCCAGCTTTATCGCGAACGGGAGGTGGGACGCTGCGGTGTCCGGCACGTGTCAGCAATGGGCTTGGAGCGGGTGATTATCGCATTTCTCGGGGAGATCCACCGGCACGATGCCATCCTCACAGCCGCGGTCGAGGCGTCCCAATCACGCCGAAAATCCGACCGGGCGCCCTTGCAAGCCCTGGCGGCGGAAGTGCAAACCGAACTCGCGCGGGTGAATCAGCAACTGCGCAATTGCGTCGATGCCATTGCCGCCGGCGGATTCGATGCGCTTGGCGCCGAGCTGCGGGAGCGGGCGTCTTCCTTGCGGGACAAGAAGCAGGAGTTGCTCGTGCGGCAGGAGCGCGCGCGGCAGGATCTGCTCGCGTGCGAACAGGACACGCTGGACGCGAAACGGGTGGCGGCGTCCCTGGAGAAATTCGCGGACGTGTTCGCCAAACTGGAAGGCCCGGAACAGAAGACACTGGTCGCACTCTGCATCGAGCGGATCGAACTGCGCCAAGCCGAGCGGCCCGCCGCCATCGAAGCGGAGATCCCTGCCGATGTGCGATTCTTCGATCTGAGGTTGCGGCTGCCGTTTTCCCGCCTGGTCGAATGCGTCGAGCAACGGCTCGTGATCCAGGACCGTGATTCGGATCGGGGCGGGCGGCCGCTTCAACTGCGTCTCATCTGTGCGTTGGGGCAGCATGGCGTCGCGACGATTCTCGAGCCGTTTTGCCGGCATCTCGGCGAACCGTGGAGGGTCCGGCACATCGTGCAGGCCCGGGAATGGCGGCATCCCATCCATCAGGCGCACGAGTGGCGCGAGGCATTGAACCGGAGACGTGGAATGACGATCGGGTCTTTCGCGGAAACACTCACCGTTTCGCGCGCGACGCTCGACTTTCATCTTCTTCTGTTTCGCCTCGCGCCCGAGATTCAGCGCTTCCTCGATCGGCTGTCCGATAAGAGGAGCAATCACTACTTTGGCTTGATACCGATGGGCATCCTCGCGCGGATGCCCCTCGCGGAGCAGCGGGCCGTATTCGCGCGCCTCTGCGAGAGCGCCAAAGCGGGCGGCATCAAACCAAAAATCAACAGGTGATCGCACCGTGCCAAACATGATCCAACTCAACCTTATGTCCGAGAGTGAGCGGATTCGCCGGATCGGCGAATTCTTCGCGACCGCGGCGGAGCGCTACTGGCGCGCCGAACGCCTCGCCGGCCGTGTCGCCCCGGCTAAGCCGCAACCGGCTCGCAGTGAAATCAAGTTGAGCGAATTAGTGAACGACGCCGTCGAACGACAGATTCTCGATTTCATTGGCAACCGAATCGAAGTAGCCCCGCGGGAGCTGCATCTCGCATTTGGCATATGCCGGGCAACCGCGACGCGAAAACTGGCGCGCTTGCGTGCAGCCGGGCTGATCGTGCCGGTCGGAAAGACGCGCCAGGTGCGTTACACGCTACGCGGACCCGACGGCCGAAATTGAAATTAGAGGGCCGCAAGGCGTCAGCCGCGATCGGTTGCAGGGTCGGCGGGCAAATTCATGGGACCAAGCTCTCGAGAAACCGTGCCTCGCGCACTCGCGCATTGCTGACGATTGCGCACGCTCAAGTGGAGAGTGCGCCAAAGCGGTCCACTTCGATTACCGGCTGCGCGGCGTTGGCTTCCGCTTGATTTTGGCGGGCGTTCCCTTTGTCCCCTTGCTGTCCCGTTTGGTCTTGGCCGACGGGCGTGTCTCCTTTGTCCCCTTTATGTCCCGTTGCGCCGCCAGCCGGTAGGACGTGCCGCGGCCCGTGGTGCCCAGCCGCACAAACACGCCCTTGGCCACCAGCGCTTCGAGATCGCGCGAGGACGTCTTCTTGGTGGCGCCCGTGGCCGCCTGATACTCTGAATTCGTGATCCGCCCGTGGCCGCGCACGTGCGCGAGCGCCTTGCGCTGGCGATCGTTCAGGCCGAGCCCGGCCACGGCTGCCGGGGTCATCGCGTCGCGCCACAGAGTCTGCACGAATTGTCCGTCGTCATGCCGGAAAGCCGGCGACGGCAACCCCGCCTCCGCGCATGTGCGGATCATGTCCAGCGTGCCCGTGCCGGCGCGCTCGACGTAGCGCGTGAGAAACAGCGGCTCCGCCAAGAGCGGATTGCGGGGCAGCGAGGCGTGCGGCACGCGCAGCGACTCGGGCGTGAGCGGGGGCGGCAGATGCCCGGGGTTCCAGACCTCGAGCCGGTCGGCGAACAACATCACCTGCACGGAGGCCGCCGAGGCGTAGTCCCGGTGCGCGACGGCGTTGACGATGGCCTCGGCGACCGCCTCCTCCGGCAAATCGTAGTTCACCGGCGCCTGCGGGCCGTGCGCCCGCGTTCCCACCGTGCGGTTGATCCGCGAGAGGACGAATTCGACGGCGCGGTCGATTAGCTCAAAGACGTGCCCTCGTAAACCTGATACGACGGGATCGGCTTCCGCACTTCCGTGCCATGAAAATGCAGGCACTTCACGTGCGAAGTCAGCAGGAAGCGTTGCGGCGCCTTGCCAAACAACAGGACCGCCGCGTGGCTGGGGCGGCCGCCATCGAGCAACTTGAGGTGCACGAGCGCGTCGCGCACCGGCGTGTCGGGCTTCAAGGTGTAGCTGCGGTTGCGCTGCGCCCGCGCCAGAAATTCGGTGACCCGCTCGGGGGCCAGATCATCCAAGCTGGCTCCCGGGCAAGCTGCGGCGTCAAAGGGCAGCCGGCGGATGTCACCGACCCGTTCCAAGTGCTCCACCAAGCTGGCATACAACCCAGTGATCAATTCCGGCGTGCCGCCAAATCGCCGCCGGACGACCTGCTCGCCGGCTTTTCGCACCAAGGCGCGCATCTTCGGATGCCGCGCGGTGTCGTCCGCACCCTTCACGAAGACGAGCCGCTCCCGGCCCCGCGCGGTGGCCCGGTCGAATTCTTTCTCGGTCGGGGAAATTCCCGCCGAATCCTCGAAGCCGTAGTCGTTACCGAACAAGCCGACGTAGACCGCGCAGCGATCCACCTCGGCCAGATAGACCTCATCCGCCCGGCGTCCCGAGGCCGGCAAATCCTCGAATAAGAACACGTCGAAATAACGTCGAAGCAGCGCATCGCCCTGCACGAAGTCCTTCACCGCCCGGCGCTCCTCCGCCAGTTCCTTCTGCACGGAACTGACGAAGATTTGGGCGCGCGAGGCAGGCATCGACATCGCCTCACGCTGGCGCGGCGCGGCGGAAAGTCGAAGAGAGAAACCGTCATGACCTGCGGCACCGAGTGCTTTGGTGCTTCGCGATGACCGGGCTGCGCAGAGCCAAAAAAACTTCTCTCTCCCGCCGACGCGGAGCGGAGTGTCGTGGCCGCACAGGCAGCCAGCGCACCAATCACCCGGGCTCGCCCCGGGAGTCGCAGGCAAGGAGGAACGCCGGAACGGCGTAGTGTCCTTGCCGGCGACGGAGGGGCCACTATCGAGACTTGGCTGCGGCGCACTCGACTCCGGTCAGCAGAAGGAAGCGCCCAAGTCATCACCGAATTCCGCCAGCCTTTCCGCGCCGACACACCACCGCCGCAAGCCCATAACCGCGATCCCGTTTGTTGCCGGCCTAGTGCCGTAAACGGGGCTTTGGATTCGTGCGCACCGGCTCCTCGATCCACACACCGTTCATCGGCGTTCGTAACAATGAGAGGCGAAGCAGTGGACTTGGAGCAAACCACGAAATTCTTGGATGCCTGCACCCCGGGCTGGCTCTCGCGGCGGGAACTTTCTCCGGTAGTGACATGCCCACGCGCGAGGAAATGAGCCGGAAGATTCGGGCGGATTTGGACGCGCGCGGACTCGCGCCCGACGATGCGCATTTCGCGTTCGTGCTCCAGGCGCTTGAGGACATGAATCAAGGAGTGGCCGATCTCGACGACGAGTTGGCGGACATGGCTGCGCGGCTGGCGTGGTTGGCGAACGCGCCGACGTGGGTCAATCGGCGTGAGCCGGGCGAGTTCGACGCGTTCGTCGTGGCGCGATTGAGCGAATGCGAAACCGCGCTGGCGGCCCTGCGGACCCGATGGGAACGCCATCGGGTCGAAGCGGCGCAGCCACCGCCCTGAGCGCGCGTTTGACCTATCACGCCCAAGCGTTGCGATGCTCCAGTCGCGCCGCGGGCAGCCCCGTGGGGTAGTCGTTTGCGATCATCTGGAGCAGTTCCTCGCTCAGGCTCGTCGTGACAAATCGGTCGTCGCCGTGCTTCGACAGGGCTGAGAATCGGACTGACGTGGGCCCAACCTTGATGCGATGGCATTCGACGCGATGCTCGGCGTGTTCGCCGAGCGCGTCGGGGTCGAAATCGTCCGGCAGTGCAACGGTGGGCTGATCGCTGCTCGGTTCGCCGGACTCTGCAAACGGCAGGTGGAGCAGGCGAAAGATCGGCAAGCGTCGCCCCAAGCCCAAGCTGACATCGTAGCATCGTTCTACGAGTCCGCTTTCCGCGGTTCCCAGACCGAACTGCCGCGTGAGACTGACGAGATAGATGACGGCCTGAGCTTGGAGAGCGGAGATTTCGAGGTAGGCGTAGTCGGGCGCTTCGGAGAATTCGTTGTTTTTGGTAGTGTGCAGGGCGAGCTTGAGGTGGCTCGGGGCGGATGCGGTGAGGACGTTCATGGACAGAAGGCGCCAGTGCGCCCCGCTCGGGCGGAAATGCCCGGTCGTCGAGGCGCGTGCCGCGCGCTGGCCCAGGTGGGGCACGCCGAGTCACCGCCAAGGCCGCCGAGCGCGGAGCCGAATTGGCTCCGTGCGAGGGGGCAGGCCGCTGGCGGGAAAGGTGGAGCCGCGCGCAGCGCGGACTACC
>CAZENI010000224.1:0-12407 GCA_964513055.1 uncultured Opitutus sp. | reverse complement strand
CGCCCGAGCCCTTGAAGGCCGCCTCGCGCACCGGCATGCCCCGCTCGATGTAGCGGACGATGTTCTCGAGCATCACGATCGCGTCGTCGACCACGAAGCCGACCGAGAGCGTCAGCGCCAGCAGCGACAGGTTGTCCACCGTATAGCCGCAGAAATACATCGCGATGAACGTCCCGAGCAGCGCCATCGGGATCGCGATGCTCGGGATGATCGTCGCGGTCAGTGTCCGCAGGAACAGGAAGATCACCAGGATCACGAGCGCGATCGAGAGCAGCAGCGTGAACTTCACGTCCTCGACCGACTCGTGGATCGAGACGGAGCGGTCGAACATGATCTCGAGTTTCACCGAGGCCGGGAGCTGCTGGCGGAAGGCGGGCAGCAGCGCGCGGACCTTGCGCACGATCTCGACGGTGTTGGTGCCCGGCTGGCGCTGCACGCCGAGGCCGATCGAGCGGTAGCCGCCGTCCTTGTCGTAGAACCAGCTCGCGACGCGGTTCTCCTGCACGCTGTCGATCACGCGCGCGAGTTCGCCCAGCCGCACCGGCGCGCCGTTGCGGTAGGCGACGACGACCTGGTTGAACTCCGCGCTGCTCGAGAGCTGGCCCGAGGCCACGACGGTCATCGACTGCTGGCGGCCGTCGAGGACGCCGGTGGGGAGGTTGACGTTGTGGCTGGAAAGGGCCGCGCGCACCTCGTCGAGGGTGATGCCGCGGCTGGCGAGTGCGCTCGGATCGAGCTGCACACGCAGGGCGTATTTCTGCGCGCCGAAGATCGACACCTGCGCCACGCCCTCGACCGTGGAGATGCGCTGCGCGAGGTAGGTCTGCGCGTATTCGTCGACCACGGACAGCGGGAGCGTCGGCGAACTGAGCGCGAGCCACACGATGGGCTGGTCCGCCGGATTCGTTTTCCGCAGCGACGGCGGGGCCGGCATGTCGCTCGGCAGCCGTCGCTGCACCGCGGCGATCGCCGCCTGCACATCCTGCGACGCCGCGTCGATGCTGCGGGTGAGATTGAACTGGAGGGTGATCGACGTGCTGCCGAGCGAGCTGGTCGACGTCATCGAGTCGATGCCGGCGATAGTGGAGAACTGCTGCTCGAGCGGCGTGGCCACCGCCGAGGCCATCGTCTCGGGCGTGGCGCCCGGCAGGTTGGCGCTCACCACGATGGTCGGAAAATCGATGTTCGGCAGGTCGCTGACCGGCAGGAGCCGGTAGGCCATCACGCCAAACACGCACAGCGCCGCGGTGAGCAGCGTCGTCATCACCGGACGCCGGATACAGAGGGCGGGCAGGTTCATGGCGAATGGACCCGTGAGCTGGATGTCGCCCGGCGCGTGATCGCAGGGACCGAATCGCCTCGATGGAGCGTTACCTCCCGCCGCTCCCGCGGCGGGCTACGAAAGAGACGCGACGATGTCATGACTTCGGCTCAGTGGTCTTTGGCGCCTCCGCGGTGAAGGCGGCGAGATTCTTCGGCTCGACCTTCGCTCCAGGCGTGAGCCGCAGGTGCCCATCCGTCACCACCGTCTCCCCGGCCTGCACGCCCTCCCCGATCAGCGTGGTGTCGCCGGCGGTGCGGAGGACCTTCACCCGCCGGATGTCGATCGTCTTGTCGGCCTTGACGACAAAGACCTGCGCGGAGTCCTGCCCGGTCTGCACCGCGGCCGAGGGCACGACGATGGCGCCGCGGTCAAGGCCGACGCGCGTCTGCACCTGCACGAACTGCCCGGGCCACAGCGCGTGGTCCGCGTTCTCGAAGGTCGCTTTCAACGTGATCGTGCCCGTCGTCGGATCGACCGCGTTGTCGACGAAGCTGAGGCGCCCGTCGGAGCGCTTCACGCCGGACGCGCGATCGGTGACCGTCACGGTAGCGTCGCCGCGCGGGAGGGCGGCGCGGATCTCGTTCAACGCCCGCTCGGGCACGGAAAAGGCGGCGGCGATGGGGGCGAGCTGGTTGAGCGTGACGATGGACTGGTTGACGTCGTTCGCCTTCACCAGCGCGCCTTCGTGGAGGATCAACTGGCCGGTGCGCCCGGCGATCGGCGCGCGGATCTGCGTGTAGCCGAGCAGCAGCTCCGCGTTGGCCTCGGCCGCCTCCTTGGCCTGCACGAGCGCGCGCGTCGTCTCGCCCTTGGTGGCAAGCTGGGCGAACTGCTCCTTGGAAATCGCATCCTGCCGTGTGAGCTGCTGGTAGCGCTCGATGTCGGCGGCGGCCTTGGCGGACTCGGCGCGGGCGTTCGCGAGATCGGCGCGGACGATGCGCAGCGAATTCTCGAACGGCCGCCGGTCGAGCGTCACGAGCAGATCGCCGGCCTTCACCTCGTCGCCCTCCTTGAAATGGATCTGAGCGATCATCCCGTCGACCTGCGACTTCACGGCCACGGTGCGCAGGGCCTGGATGGCGCCCACGGACTCGATGATGCGCGGCACGTCGAGCTGCTGGGCCACGGCGGTCTGCACGGGCACCGGCGGCGGCGCCCCCGCGGCCTTCGGCACACTGGCCGCGGGCTTGCAACCGGCGAACGCCAGCAACGCGGCGACGAACAGGAAAAACGAGGGACGGGGATTCTTCATGACAACGTCGAGGGGCATTCCGCGGGAGAAACAGGAGATGGGAATGTCGCGGACGCAGCAAGCCTGCGCCCGGCGCGGACGCAAATTCCCGCGCGCATTTTTTCGCGTTCGGCAACCCGTCGCGTGAAACGAACTTCCCAGCGAAGCGTCTGTCCGGCACAACCCCCGCGATGACCAACCTTCAGTTGACGCTGCATTTCTTTGTCCAGATCGCGGTGATTCTGGGGTGCTGCCAGCTCTTGGGATGGGTGGCGCGGCGGGTCGGCCAGCCGCAGGTCGTGGCCGAAATGATCGGGGGCCTGGTGCTGGGGCCTTCCGTGCTCGGCCTGCTTTGGCCGGAGGGCTTCGCGCGGGTTTTTCCGGCGGACTCGATGCGCGTGATCTTCCCGGTGTCGCAGCTCGCGCTCGCCGCCTATATGTTCGTGGTCGGGCTCGAATTTCACCTCGACATCGTGAGCCAGCGGCTGCGCAGCGCCGCGGCCGTCTCGATCGCGGGCATGGTCACGCCGTTCGTCCTCGGCGCGGCCCTGGGCTGGTTCTTCTTCACCCACACGACCCTCTTCCCGGAAAAGACTTCGTTCACGGCCGGCACGATCTTTCTCGGCGCGTCCATGTGCATCACGGCTTTTCCCGTGCTCGCGCGCATCCTCCAGTTCAAGAAACTGACCGGCTCCACCATGGGCGTGATCTCGCTCGGGGCCGGCGCGATCAACGACGCCGCTGCCTGGGTCCTGCTGGCCCTGGTTTTCGCGAGCATTTCCGGTGACTACAGCGAGGTCGCCCTCAACCTCGGCGGCGGCATCGGCTACGTCTGCGTGGTCATGCTCGTCGCGCGTCCGCTGCTCGCGCGCTGGGGTCGCGGCGTCGAGCTGCGCGGCACGTTATCGGACAGCGAATTCACCGGGTGCCTCGTCCTGCTCGCCGTGGGCGCGTGGTTCACCGACCTCATCGGGCTGCACGGCGTGTTCGGCGCGTTCATCATGGGCGTGGCGATGCCGCGCGGGGTCGTCACGACGACGCTGACGCAGCGCATCCAGCCGCTCACCGTCGCGCTGCTCCTGCCGCTCTTCTTCACCTACTCCGGCTTGAACACCCAGATCGGCCTGCTCGACTCCGCCTACCTCTGGGCGATGGCAGGCCTGGTGCTGCTCGTCGCCATCGGCGGCAAGGGCGTCGCCTGCTGGCTCGCCGCGCGCGCGACCGGCGTGCCCAACCGCGAGGCGCTGGGCATCGGCACGCTCATGAATGTGCGCGGGCTGATGGAACTCATCATCATCAACATCGGCCTCCAGCGCGGCATCATCTCCCCCGCCCTCTTCGCGATGCTCGCGGTGATGGCGGTGGTGACGACCGTGATGGCGTCGCCGCTGTTCGAGTTGCTGGTGGGCCGGCATGCGACGGCCGCGGAGCCCGAGCGCGTGGCGTCTTGAAAACGGCAGCGAGGCGATCGACGGCCGGAAGTCGTTTTCCGAAGGTAGCCCGGCGCGAGAGCGCAGGGAGCGAGCGCGTGTCGGGCGCGATTTATCCCGCCGCTCACGCGGCGGGATACCGACCCATGCAACTCGCGCTCACAACTCCACGCACACGCCCTGGGTCGTGCTGCGCAGCAGCAACTGTCCATCGCTGATCGCCGGGCTCGCCCAGACCTTGCCCTCAATCACCTTGGTGCGCGCGATCTCCTTGAACGCCGCGGGCGACGGCTCGAACACCACGATCTCGCCGAAATCCGTCGTCGCGACCAGGCGGCCGCCGGCCATGATCACCTGGCCCGGCCCGAAGCCCGGCTTTTCCCACTGAATCTTGCCGGTGCGGATGTCGATGCACTTGACCGCGTTCTTCGCGAAGTCGCGGTGCCCGTAATGTCCGTAGAGAAACCCTTCGTGCGTGACCGCGGTGCTCCAGTGCGCCGCCGTGTCGTTGCCCGGGCTGCGCCAGAGTTCGGTGACTTCCCACGTGTCGCCCGTGCGCTTTACCTGGCACGCCGCCCCGCCGACACCGTAGGCCGCCGCGCAGTTGACGATGTCACCCCAGACCACGGGTGACGCCGCGGTCGAGGTGCGATACGGAAACGGATAGTGCCACAGCTCGCGGCCGCTCGCCGGATCGAGGGCCACGATGCCGCGCTCGACCATGAACAACGCCTGCTCCCTACCGTGCAGCGTCGCGACGACGGGCGTGGAGTGCGTCGGCCGATCGGTGCCGCTCTTCCAGAGGACCTGACCGTTGTCCGCGCGGAACGCCAGGAACGTCTGCTCCGGCCCGCCGCCCGCGACGAGCACGCGCTCGCCGACCACAAGCGGCGACGCCGCGTTGGACCACGTGATCTCCTTGCCGCCGAACTCCGCGATTAGATCGTGTTTCCACAGCACGCGGCCCGAGTCGCTGTCGAGCGCGTAGAGATCGAACTTGCCGCCGAAAACGAAGACCCGCCCCTGCGCAAACACCGGCGTCGAGCGCGGGCCGTCGCCACCGTCGTTGCCCGGCGCGCCGCGCTCGCCGCCGTTGCGGTAGCCGGTGGGCCCGAGCGGCGTCTGCCAGAGCGTTTTGCCCGTTTTGCGATCGAGCGCGATGGTCGTCTCCTTGCCGTCGATCGGCACGATGGTGAACACCTTGCCAGCGCCAGTAACGAACGAACTGAATCCGCCCCCGGCCGCCATCTGCCAGACCTTGCGCGGGCCGCCCGCCGGCCAGGTGTCCGGCGCCTTTTCCGGCGTCTTGCGGTCACCCGTCGGCCCCATGATCTGCGCCCAATCCGCGGCCGGTGCGGCCGCGCCGGCGGCCAGAAACGCGCCCAACGCCACGAGCACCGTCGTTGTATTCGTTTTCATGGGATGCGCTATTTCTTGATGCAGTAAAGGTGCGTGCCCGTCCGCAGGATGATCTCGTCGTCGACGAACGCCGCGGTCGAGAGCGTGTAGGTGCCGTCGAGGGCGTTCTTGGCGATGAGGCGGAACTTCGGCCCCGCCTCGACCACCGCCGTCTCAGCCGACTCGCTCGTCAGATAAAGTTTTCCGTCCGCCAGAATGGGCGAGCCGCTGGTCCGGCCGATACCCGTCTGCTCCGGGCCGTAGATGACTGCGCCGGTCTTCGCGTTCAGGCAGGTGAACGCGCCCTGGTCGTCCGCGAGATAGAGCCGCTCGCCGTCGCTCACCGGTGTCGGCACGTCGGGCGCCCCCTTTTCCGAGAACGACCACGCGAGATGGCTCGTCGTGATGTCGCCGGTGCCGCCCGCCTTGAACGCCAGGAACGGCTTCACCCGCGTCGGCGCGAAGATCATCCCGTCGCGCACCAGCGGCGAGGCGATGACGCGATACGTTTTCGAGTTCTCCGGGTTCAGCCCGCCGCCGCGCCAGATCTCCGCGCCCGTCGCCGGATCGTGGCCGGTGACGTAACCGCCGCCCGAGACGACGATCTGTTTCTTGCCGCCGACGGTGACGCTCGTCGGCGTCGAGTAGGCGTCCGGCGATTCATGCTGCGCATCGGTCGGCCGCTCGACTTTCCACAGGGGCTTCCCGTCGGCGGCGTTCAGCGCGAAGACAAACGACGGCTCGTGCTTCGGCAGTTCGCGCCGCACGGTCCCCTGAAGCACCTGGAAAAACAACTTCCCGTCGAGCAGCAGCGGCGAGGAGCCGTAACCGAACTGCACGCCGAGCGCGCCATAGTGCTTCGGCATGTCGAACCTCCACTTTTCGTTTCCCGCGAGATCGAAGCACGCGACCACGCCGTTGCCCGACACGACCCACACCAGCTTGCCGTCGGTCACCGGCGTCGGCGACGACATGTTCTGCTTCATCTTAATCTCGTTTCCCTGATCGTATTGCTTCCGCCAGAGTTCCTCGCCGGTCGCGCGCGAGAGGCACACCAGCAGGATCTCCTGGCCGCCGGGACCGTTCATCCCGAGGCCGCGGCTGGCGCCGGGCCGCTTCCTCGCCTTGGGGTCGCCGGCCTTCGGCTCCGGCGCTGGTTCCGGGGCCTTCACTTCCTCCTTCGAGGGCGTGTTCAGAAAAATCCTGTCGCCCCACACCGTCGGCGACGACCCGCTCCAGGCCGGCATCTCTTTTTTCCATTTGATGTTCTGCGTGGCGCTCCACGTCTCCGGCAGGTTCTTCGCCGTGGTCGTGGTGCCGTCGCCCTGCGGCCCGCGCCAGCCCGGCCAGTTGGCCGCGAGCAACGGGGAAAGCAGCAGACCGAACGAGAGGAGGAGCGGGGATTTCAGTGGGTGTCTCATGCGAAAAAAGCCAGGGGGCGCTGTAGTAACGGATCGGGAGGGGAAGTGGCCGCGTGGGAGCAGCCTCCGCGCCACGCCGCGCGAGGGCCAGACGTTTGGGCAGTCCGACCGATGCTGCCAACCTCGCATTTTTCGGCTGGGCGTTCCGGCGGGGAATCACCCTTCGAGCATTTCGGCCCGCCGCCCTGAGCCAAAAATGTCACGCTGATCCCTGGCCGCTTCGCGCGCTCTCGCGAACCGTCGTCGCGATAAGTTGTGTTGTCGCCGACGAGCCCGGCCAACTAGCCTCGGCCGTCCCCCGCCATGAACGCCCCGCTGATCGCCGCGTCGCTGCTGGCCAACGCCGCCCTGTTCGCTGTCCTCGCCGCCCGCCCCGCGCTCGCCCCCGCGGGCGTCCAGGATTTCCTCCTCCGCCGCTTTCACTCCGATCGTCCCGCCGCCTCTGCGCCGGCGAAGAAACCCGCGGCCGCCGCTCCCGCCAAACTCTGGTCCGCGCTGCACCACGGCGATCCGCAGTCCTTCGTCGCGCGACTGCGCGCGGCGGGTTTCCCGCCCTCCGTAATCCGCGCACTCGTCTCGGCCGAAATCGCCGCGCGCTACGACGAACGCCTGCGCGCCCTCCAGGAGCCCGATCCCACGATCCCGTTCTGGAAACAGCCCACGAGCTTCTACATGGCCGGCGACAAGCGCCTCGAGGAGATCAACCAGCTCCACCGCGAACGCGCCCGGCTGCTGCGCGACCTGTTCAAGGATGAGTTTTTCGCCGCCGACGACATGTCCGCCAGCCAGCGCCGGCAGTATGGCAATCTCTCCCGCTCGCAGTTGGACGCCGTCCAGCGCATCGAGGACGACTACGCCGAGATGATCGCCGCCGTGCGCGCGGAAGCCAAAGGCATCATCCTCCCGGAGGATCGCGACAAGCTCGCGCTGCTCGCGCGCGAGAAGAGGGCCGATCTCGCCACCGTGCTCTCGGCGCAGGAACTGGCCGACCACGAACTGCGCACGTCGCAAACCTCGAGCATGATCCGCAGCCGGCTCGGCTCCTTCGAGCCCAGCGAGGCGGAGTTTCGCGCGCTCTACCAGGCCCAGGTCGCCCTCAATGAGAAGTTCCCGGGCTCCTTCGACTCGATCGACTACCAGACGCGCGAGGCCGTGCAACGGAGCTTCCATGACCAGCTCCGCGCGAGCCTCGGCGAGGCGCGCTATGCGGACTATGTCCGCGAGACGAGCAGCGACTACCAGCAGCTCACCCGTCTCGTGCAGCGCGCGAACCTCCCGGCCGCGACCGCCCTTCAGACCTACGAGGTCCGCAACGCGATCGCCGCGGAATCCAACGCGATTTTCGACAACCCACAGCTCAATGAGAGCGCCAAGCGCGCCGCCCTGCAGGCTCTCGCCCAGGGTGCCCGCAACCGCCTGCTGGCCGCGCTCGGACCGGCGGCCGGACCCGAGTATGTGCGCATCTCGGAGTCCTGGCTTGGCTCCGTCGAACGCGGCGCCGCGGTTTCGTTTGCCCGCGGCACGACCCTCATGCTCGTCACCGATCAGGGTTCGATGAGCTTCTCGGGCGGCCCCGAAATGCGCCGCCTGCCCCCCGCTCCTCCTCCCGGTCGCTGAACGCCCGCCCATGAAAGCCTCCACGATCATCGGCGGCGCCTCGCTCGCCCTCAACCTCGTCCTCCTCGGCGTTCTCGCCGTCGGCACACTGGATCGCTCCGCACCCGCCGTCCCGCCCGCGCCCGCGGCCTCCGCCGTCGCCGCGGACCAGAAAAATTCCGCCCCGCCGGCCCGCGCCTGGGAGGGCCTCGGCTCGACCGATCTCGCCGCCACGCGCGACCGGCTGCAGGCCGAGGGCTTCCCGCCCTCCGCGATTCGCGCGATCCTCGCCGCACAGATCCGCGAGCAGTTCGCCGCCCGCCGCAAGGCGATCGACGCGTCCCTGGCGAACCAGCCGTTCTGGAAGGGCTTCTCCGTCGACCCGCAAATCCAGGCGCAGCTCCGCGCCCTCGCCAAGGAGGAGCAGCAGGCCCTCAAGAACCTGCTCGGCCCGGACCCCGTCAACAGCCTCGCCGCGCGCCTGCGCCGGGAGTTCCCCGATCTGCCAGGCGAGAAGGTCGATCAGATCGCCGCGATGCGCGAGCGCTACGACGAACAGCGCCAGGATATCTACGGCCTGGGCCGCGGCACGCCGACACCCAGCGAACGCGAAAAGGTCCGCGCCCTCGAGAAGAGCATGCACCAGGAACTCGCCACCCTCCTCACGCCGGCGGAACTCGAAAACTACGACCTGCGCACCAGCAACACGGCGAACCAACTGCGCTACACGCTCAGCAGCTTCGACGCGACCGAGGCGGAATTTCGCGCGCTGTTCCGACTGCAGCAGGCCTACGACGATCAGCACTCCTATCAGCCGGGGTCCACGCCCGAGCAGATGCGCCAGCGCAACGAGGCCCAGAAGAAACTCAACGACGACATCGCCGCCGCCCTCGGAGCGTCGCGCTATGTCGAATACCAGCGCGCCACCGACTACAACTACCGGCAGGCCAGCCAGCTCGTCGCGCGGCTGAATCTCGCGCCCGAGACCGCCATCACGCTCCACGGCGTGCAGAAGGAGTTCGAGGAGCGGCGCAGCGCCCTTTACCGCAACGCCACGCCCGAGACCCGGCAGAACCTGACGCCGCAACTCACCGCGCTCCAGCAGGAGGCCACCACCCGCGTCACCACCGTCCTCGGCGGCAACACCACCGCGGTGAACGCCTACAAGCAATATGGCGGCTCATGGCTGGGCAATCTCGCCCCGCGCCTCACGCCGCCGTCGCCGCCTTCGGCGCCGGCACCGAAGAAATAGGGCTGCCGACGGTTTCGCCCCTGCCCGGGAGAGCGCATGCTCCTTCCGCCCGCGCGGTGGGCAGCGACGCTACTTCCCTCCCCCGCCCGCCAGGAACGCCACGAGGTCCGCCATCGCCGGCGCGTCGATCAGGCCCTCGAGTCCGTCCGGCATCAGCGACCGCGTCGTGCTCACCAGCGACCGCACCTCGCTGCGCAGAATCGTCTGCGCGACGCCGTCGAGTCCGAGCAGCGTGAGGCTGTTGCCGGCCTCCCCCGCCAGCATCCCCGCCAGCACGCGTCCGTCGTGCGTCGCCACCGTGTAGAGCACGTAACGGTCCTCGACCGCGCGATTGGGATCGAGGATGTGCGTGACGAGATAACCCGCGCTCCGGTCCTTCACCACGGCGAGATCCGGCCCGATCTGCCCGCCGGCCACCCGGCCAAACGCATGGCACGCGCTGCAGCTCGCCGCAAACACCCCCGCGCCCTTCGCCGCCTCCGGCCGCAGCGGCGCGATCGCGGCGAGATACCGGTCGATCACGCGCTGGCGGTTCGGATCGGTCGCCGCATTGAAAATCGCCGCCGCCCGCTCGGCGAGCTTCGCGTTGCCGTGCTGCGTCAGCGCGATGCGCCGGCCCGGTTCGATCTGCGCTGCGATCGCCGGCTCGGCCTCCACCCGATCCAGGAGCGCCTGCGCCCACGCCGGCCGGCTCGTCAGCAGATCGAGCACCGCCAGCCGCACCTCGCGTCCGTATCCAGTCCAGCCTGCCAGGAGTTTCTCCGGCACCGCCGCCCGGCCCGTGCGGCCCAGCGCGCCGACCGCCGCGAGCTGCACCTCAACCGGCGACTGCGGCGTCAGCAACCCCGCCAGCAACTCGACCTCCTCGGCCTGCCGCGCCCGCCCGCGGCCGAGAACTTTCACCGCCGCCACCCGCTCCGCGAGCGGCGCCCCGGCATCCGTCGCCGCGAGGCGCGCCTCCGCGAAGATGCCGTCGGCCGCCGTCAGCGCCTCCGTCATGCCCGCGACGCCGGCCGCCTGCAGTTGCGCGAGCGACTTGTTGCCCCGCTGCAACCAGTCGAGGAGCGATGCGAGCGTGCCGAATCGTTCCGACCGCGCCGCGGCACCCGCCGTCCGCCCCAGCGCCGTCAGGATGCCCGCCAGCGCCGCCGCATTGTCCGCCGCCGTCGCGACCTCGATCAGAAGGGAATCGTGCCCGCTCCCCTGTGCGCGCAACCGCCCGAGCACCGTCTCCGCGTGCGGCAGCACGGAACTCATCGCCGCCGCGCGCACGAAACGATCCTCGTCCGCACGGAGCAGCACGACCAGCGCGAGGCCGGCGGCCGGTTGCTTCCATTCGCCGAGCGTGGCGGCGACCTGCTGCCGCACCGACGCGTCACCGTCACCGGCCAGAGCGACGATCGCCTCCAGCATCGTCGTCTCAGCGCCCGCGAAACGCTCGCTCTCCCGCACCGCCTGCCGGCGCACGCCCGGATGCGCGTCGCGCAGTGCGCCGGCCACGACCGCGGGCGACAACGCGTCGAGCAGGGCCAGCGTCGACAGCGCCTGCACGCGCGTCGCCGGTCGCGGCGCCTGCGCGACCTGCCGCTCGAGCGCGGGCGCGGCCGACTTCGCCGCGCGCCACACGAGCTGCTGCTGCGCGAGATCGCGCACGGTGCCGCTGGGGCTCTCCAGCGCCGCCGCCAGCGCCGCTGTATCCGACTTGTCGAGTCGCGGCACCGGCCGCAGCGTGGCACCCTTCGGCCGCACCCGGTAGATCCGGCCCGCCTGCTCGCCGGCGCGCAGATCGCCCAGCTCCTTCTGCCACGCGTCCGGAATCCACTTCGGGTGCTCAATCACCAGCCGATACATGTCGACGACGTAGAGCGCGCCGTCCGGTCCGCCGCGAACCGCCGTGAAGCGCGACCAGTTGTCCTTCGAGGCGAGGAACTCCGCCGCGCGCTCCGCCGGCGCCCGCTCGCTCCGGAAAGTCGCGCCGGCCGGGCGCACGATCTCGCGATGCACGAGGTTGTGCACCGGTTCGCAAACGAAGACGTTGCCCGCGTAGTCCGCGCCGAGCAGATCGTCGCGGTAGATCACGACGCCGCACGCCGACGTGAAGTGATTGAAACCGTGCGGATCGTTGAAGCGCGCGAAGGTCTCGCTCCGTGGGTAGATCCGCGCGGCGCCCGGCACGCTGGCCACCGTGACGGTCGCGTTCGGCGGCACGAAGTGCGGGTTGCGCCGCAGATAGCGCTCCTCCAGCGCGAAATGCCAGATCGGGTTCGAGTTGTTGCACCCGAACCAGTTTCCCCAGTCGTCGCGATTGCGGCCCGCCTGCGAGGCGCCGGCCAGCACCTCGATCGCGCCGTCGTCGGGCCGCAGGCGGAAATCCCGCGAGCCGACGTCGATCACGCGTCCGCCTTTCGCGGACGCGATCTTCCCGCCGCTGTTGCCGTTGGCGAGGTGCAGCCAGCCGTCGAGCCCCCACTGCAGCCCGTTCGCGAGGTGCTGCTCGTTGCCCTCCGCGAGGCCGGTGAAGATCTTCTCGCGCCGATCGGCGCGTCCGTCGCCATTGGTGTCCTCGAGGTAGAGCACGTCGGGCACGGTCGTGACGAGCACGCCGCCGCGCCACGGGAGCACGCTCGTCGGAGCGCGGAGGCCGTCGGCGAACAGCGTCGACTTGTCGTAGCGCCCGTCGCCGCGCGTCGACTCCAGAAAACGGATGCGCCCGCCGGGCCTGCCCTTGCCGTCGAGCCCCGTAGGGTAATCCGCC
>CAZENI010000223.1:0-12479 GCA_964513055.1 uncultured Opitutus sp. | reverse complement strand
CCAACGCCTCGACCCGCGCCACCGTCGCTTCCAACGACAACTGGAGCACGCCCGTCGGCACCGGCGCCGCCACCGCCACCGCGCTCACGACCGCGTTTGCCCAGGCCGGCGCCTTCAACTTCCCCGCCGCCAGCCGCGATTCCGCCATCCTCGCCGATTTCGCCCCCGGCAGCTACACCATCCAGGTCAGCGGCGTCGGCGCCACCAGCGGCGTCGCCATCGTCGAGGTCTACGATCTCTCTCCCGCCGGCCCCGCCGTGGTCACGCTCGCCGCCACGCAGACCGCCGCCAACGAGACCGGCACGCTCTCCGGCGAATTCGTCATCACCCGCGCTGGCGACACCTTCGCCCCGCTCGTCGTCAACTACGGCGTCAGCGGCACGGCCACCAACGGCGTCGACTATCCCTCCCTCCTCGGCACCGTCACGATCCCCGCCGGTGCCACCAGCGTCACGATTCCGCTCGTGCCCCTCGCCGACACCAGCGTCGAGCCCACGGAAAGCGTCACCCTCACCCTCGCCGCCGGCACCGGCTACACGCTCGGCGCCACCACCTCGGGCACCGTCTCCATCGCCGACACCCCGGGCCTCCTCTACGTCGCCACCCTCCGCCCCGCCAGCAGCGCCGCCGGCTCCGCCGCCAGCGGCCTCGCCACCATCGTGCTCAGCGCCAGCGGCACCATCGCCACCGTCAACGTCTCCTTCTCCAATCTCAGCTCCGGCCAGGTCGGCGCCCACCTCTTCCTCGGCAACAGCACCTCCGCCGGCGACTACGTGATGAACCTGCCGCTCGGCCAGGTGACCGGCGCGCAGTGGAACATCCTCCCCACCGCCACCTACACCAGCACCCAGATCATCGACGCCCTCCGCAACGGCCTCATCTACGTCGGCCTCGACAGCGCCAACCACCCCGCCGGCGAACTGCGCGGCGCCTTCCTCACCGCCACCGGCTCGCAGACCTTCACCGCTCCCCCCGCCGCGCCCGCCGTCTCTCTGTCCAACGTCACCGCCACCGACGCCGCCCGCTTCCTCACCCAGGCCACCTTCGGCCCGAAGCAGAGCGAGATCGACGCCCTCACCGGCGGCAATCTCACGAGCTGGATCGACGCCCAGCTCGCCCTCCCCAACACCTCGCATCGCAACGCCACCGTCGCCGAGCGCACCGCCGCCCTCGCCGCGAACGAGTTCGACCCGACGAACAACCCCTACCTCTTCGTCTTCCGCCAGCGCGCCTGGTTTCAGATCGCGCTCACCGCCCCCGACCAGCTCCGCCAGCGCGTCGCCTTCGCCCTCAGCCAGATCCTCGTCGTGTCCGACGTCCCCTTCGGCCAGAACATGACCGAGCCCGTCGCGAACTACTACGATATCCTCGCGAACAACGCGTTTGGCAATTTCCGCACGCTGCTCGAGCAGGTCACCCTCAGCCCCGTGATGGGGCTCTACCTCAGCCACCTCCGCAACGAGAAGGCCACTGCCACCACCAGCCCCGACGAGAACTACGCCCGCGAGGTCATGCAGCTCTTCTCCATCGGCCTCGTGCAGCTCCAGCCCGACGGCACCCTGAAACTGGATACGGACGGCCTCCCCATCCCGACCTATAATCAGACCACGATCACCGAGATGGCGAAAATCTTCACCGGCTGGGCGTTCTTCAACACCACCGCCAACGCCGCCAACAACGCCAACCTCTTCCGCCGCGGCCCCGCCGACTACATCAACCCGATGATGGCCTACACCGCCTATCACGAGACCGCCGCCAAGAACATCGCCCCCGTCCTCAGCACGCCCATCCCCGCCAACCTCGGCGCCACCGAGGATCTCAAGCGCGCCCTCGACGCCCTCTTCAATCACGAGAACACGCCCTCCTTCATCTCGAAGCAGCTCATCCAGCGCCTCGTCACCGACAACCCCAGCCCCGCCTACGTCTACCGCGTCGCCGAGAAATTCCGCAACAACGGCTCCGGCGTCCGCGGCGATCTCAGCGCCGTCGTCCGCGCCATCCTCACCGACTACGAGGCCCGCTCGACCGCCGTCACCGACGATCCCGGCTACGGCAAGTTGAAGGAGCCGCTCCTCCGCTACACCGGCTTCCTCCGCAATTTCAACGCGACTAGCTCGAGCGGCCGCAACAACCAGGACAACGTCCAGACCGCCCTCGCGCAGGCCGCCCTCCGCGCCCAGTCCGTCTTCAACTTCTTCGAGCCCGGCTACGTCTTCCCCGGCCCGCTCGCCGCCGCCGGCCTCGTCGCCCCCGAGTTCCAGATCACCGACGACACCACCGCCATCAGCGTCGCGAATTTCCTGCGCGCCGCGATCTTCGTCGCCGCCGGCAGCGGCGGCGCGAATGCCGCCAAGGTGCTCCAACCCAACTACACCGCCGAGCTCGCGCTCGTGAACAACGTCCCCGCCCTCATCGACCGGCTCAATCTCCTCATGGCCGCCGGCCAGCTCACGCCCGCCACGCGCACGCGCATCACCACGACCGTCTCGGCGATCCCCGCCGGCACCGCCGCCCAGCAACTCGAGCGCATCCAGACCGCCGTCCTCCTCGTCGCCACCTCGCCCGACGGCGCGACGCAGAGGTAGTCTTTCTCTTTCCTCTTTCTCTTTATCTTTCTCCCGAAACTCGAACCGACGCCCAAGGAAGTGAGAAAGAAGAATGAGAAAGAGTAAGAGAAAGATTCTCTAAACCACACCGCCGATCTCTCAGCTCTCATCTCCCAACTTTCCGCCCCCCGCTCCCCATGAATCCCACCCGCCGCCACTTCATCGGCCAGTGCTGCGCCGCCGTCGGCACCACCGGCATGCTGTCCGCGCTCACGCAGCTCCGCGCCACCGCCGCCGCCGCCAGCATCCCCTCCGGCTCCTCCACCCCCGCGACCGCCGGCGCCGTGCCCTCCGACTACAAGGCGCTCGTCTGCATCTTTCTCAACGGCGGCAACGACGCCTCCAACCTCATCGTCCCCGCCGGCAGCGGCTATGCCGCCTACGCCTCCGCCCGCTCCGTCCTCGCGCTCCCGCAGAGCAACCTCCTCACGCTCGCGCCGAAAACCTCCGACGGCCGCACCTTTGCCCTCCACCCGAGCATGGCCGAGATGCACAGCCTCTTCGGCGCCGGCAAGATGGCCCTCCTCGCCAACGTCGGCTCCCTCGCCGAGCCGACCACCAAGGCCCAATACAACGCCAAGAGCGTGAAGCTCCCGCCCCAGCTCTTCTCCCACAACGACCAGCAGGTCCAGTGGCAGAGCTCCGTCCCCGATCGCCCCTTCAGCAACGGCTGGGGTGGCCGCACCGCCGAGCTGCTGAATTCGCTCAACGATCCGAACAGCAAGGTCTCAATGTCCGTTTCGCTGAACGGCTTTAACAACTTCCAGGTCGGCGACGGCGGCGTCACGCAGCTCTCCGTCAATCCCGCCTCCAACGCCGCGCCCAAGGGCGGCCCCGTCGTCTTCAGCAACACCACCGGCGGCAACAACCCCGCCCGCTACGCCGCGCAGAAGGATCTTTTCGCCAGCGCCAACACCAATCTCTTCGCCAGCGCCTTCGGCGGCCTCTCCAAGGACGCCATCGACACCAGCGAACTCCTCGGCGGCGTCCTCGGCACCGCGCCCAGCCTCGCCACCACGTTCCCCAACACCACGCTCGCCAACCAGCTCAAGACCATCGCCTACCTCATCAGCGTCTCGAGCACCTTCAACCTCAAGCGCCAGGTCTTCTTCGCGCGCATCGGCGGTTGGGATACGCACGCCGATCAGGTCGACGAGGTCGACAAGGCCCTCGGCGCCCACGCCGATCTCCTCCGCCAGGTCAGCCAGGCCATGAACGCGTTCTACAACGCCACCGTCGAACTCGGCTGCGCCGATCGCGTCACCACCTTCACCGCCTCCGACTTCGGCCGCACCTACGGCTCCAACGGCGACGGCTCCGACCACGGCTGGGGCTCGCACCACCTCATCCTCGGCGGCGCCGTCAAGGGCGGCGACATCTACGGCCGCATGCCCACGCTCACCATCGGCGGCCCCGACGACACCAGCAACGGCCGCTGGATTCCGACCACGAGCGTCGACGAATACGGCGCCACCCTCGCGAGCTGGTTCGGCGTCAGCCCGACCAACCTCAGCATCGCCTTCCCCAACATCGGCCGCTTCGCGAAGCCCAACCTCGGCTTCGTCTGATTGCGGTCGGGGCGGGCGCCCCGCCCGTCCGTGTCAAGGTGGAGCGACTTGACCTCAAGTCGCTTCCGCGACCGTTCCACGCCGCGCCACGCTCCCGGCTTGTTTTGCCGCCCGCGCCGTCGCATGGTCCGCGCCCGCCCTGCTTCGCCGTGGAACCCCGCGTCCCCTCCCGCCGCCGCTCCCTGATCCCGCTCCGCGCCCGGCTCGCCCTCCCGGTCGTATTCGCATTGCTGGGACTCTCCGCGCCGGCCGCCCCCGGCGCCGAGCCCATCGTCACCGCCGCCGGCGTGCGCGCCCTCTCCGCCCCCGCCGCCGCCGAGGCCCATCCCGTGCGGCTCGAAGGCGTCGTGCTCACCGTCGTCGACTACCCGGCGTTCGTGCTGCGCGACGGCACCGATGGAATCTATGTGTCCGCCCCGCTCGCGGCGATGGCCGGGCTCGGCCCGGGCGAAGGCGTCGTCGTCGAAGGCGCGACCGCGCCCGGCAATTTCGCCCCCATCGTCAAAGCCACCACCGTCCGCCGTCTCGGTCCGCGCCCGCTGCCGGCCCCGCTCCGCACCACGATCCCGGATCTCGCGGGCGGCGGCTTCGACGCGAAATGGGTCGAGCTCGACGGCATCGTGCGCAGTTGCGTCAACGCCCGCATCGGCCCCGCCGGCTTCGACGAGCCCGCCTCGCCGCCCGGCGCCCGCGCGCCCGCGCGCGAGAGCGCGTTTCTCACCCTCGCCTCCGGCGAGGTGCTGCTGCGGATCCGCGTGAGCACTCCGCTGGAGGCCGCCGCTCTCGTCGACGCGCGCGTGCGCGTGCGCGGCGTCTGCTTCAACGTCCACAACGCCAACCGCCAGTTCGTGCGCGCCAGCCTGCGCGTCTCGGGGCCCCACGAAATCGCCGTGCTCGAGGCGCCGCCGCCCGATCCGTTCGCGCTGCAGCCGAAACGCGCGGGGGAACTGCTGCAGTTCGATCCCTCCGGCTTCACCGGCCACCGCGTGCACGTGCGCGGCGTCGTCACGCGCCAGCAGGCCGGCGACACGCTGTGGATCCGCGACGGCGACCGCGGCCTGCGCATCGTGTCGGCGCAGGCCGGCGACGTCGCGCCGGGCGACGAGGTCGATGTCGCCGGCTTCGTCGAGCACGGCCGGTATTCGCCCGTGCTCGTCGACGCGATCTTCCAGCGCCGCGCCCGCGGCACTCCGCCGGCGCCGATCACGCTCCAGCGCTTCGCCGAGGCCGTCCCCCACGAGGCCGATCTCGTGCAGCTCCAGGCCGAACTCCTCGACGTGCGCCCGGCCCCCGAGGGCCGTTTCCTGCTGCTCGACTGGGCTGGCACGAACGTGGAGGCCCTTCTGCCCAAACCGGCCGCCGACTCCGCCGCCGCCTGGACTCCCGGCAGCCGCCTGCAGCTCACCGGCATCTGCGCCCTCGCGCCCCGCGCCCTCGTGCCGGCCAACGGTCTCTGGAACGTCGAGCGGCTGCAGTTGTTGCTCCGCGATGCCGGCGACATCGCCGTGGTGCGGCCGGCCCCCTGGCTGAACGCGCGCCGCGCGACGCTCCTGCTCGGCACCGGCGCCGCCATCATCGCCGGCATCTTCGTGTTGCTCTGGTTCCGCTCCCGCCGCCAGGTCGCGCAACGCGAGACCGAGCGCAAGATGGCCGAGGCGGAATTCGCCGCGATCCTCGGCGAGCGCAACCGCGTCGCGCGCGACATCCACGACACGCTCGCGCAGGGTCTCAACGCCATCTCGATGCAGCTCGAGCTCGCGAAAAACGTGTCCGCCCAGGGCAGCGCGGCCGTGCTCCCGCACCTCGCCACCGCCCACACCATCGTGCGCTCCTGCATCGCCGAGGCGCGCGAATCGATCTGGAACATGCGCTCCCACGCCCTCGAGCGCACCGACCTCGCGGGCGCCCTGGCCGGCGTCCTGCGCCAGATGAGCGAGGGCCTGCCGCTCGCCACGAACGTCGAAGTCATCGGCCCCAGCCGCCGCCTCGCGCCACAGTTGGAAAACGACCTCCTGCGCATCGGCCAGGAGGGCATCTCCAACGCGCTCAAGCATGCCGCCGCCACGCGCCTCACCCTCCGCCTTGAATTCGAGCCCGGCCGCGTGCGCCTGCGCATCACCGACGACGGCCGCGGCTTCGACGTCAGCGCCGCCCGCCGCGCGCCGAGCCGTTTCGGTCTCAACGGCATTCGCGAGCGCGCGGCCCAGATGGCCGCCACGCTGCGGATCGACAGCGCGCCCGGCCGCGGCACCGAGCTGCTCGTGGAGGTCGCTTCCGACGACGACACCGGCCCCGTCGCACCGCCCGCTTGACGCCCCGCCCGGTTGCTTCACCGAAAAGCCGCCCCGAATGCCTCCGAAGCTGCGCATCCTCATCGTCGACGATCACCCCACGTTCCGCATGGGCCTCGCCGCGCTCGTCAACTCGCAGCCCGACATGATCGTGCAGGCCGAGGTTGATACCGGCGAAGGAGCGATCGCGTGCTACCGGCGCGAGCCGGCCGATGTCGTGCTGATGGATCTACGCCTCCCCGGCATCGGCGGCGTGGAGGCGACCCTCAGCCTGCTCCACCGCCATCCCGACGCCAAAGTCGTCGTCCTCACCACCTACGACACCGACGAGGATATCTATCGCGCCATCCAGTCCGGCGCGAAATCGTATCTCCTCAAGGACATGTCGACCGCCGAGATCATCGGCACGATCCGCGCCGTCCACGAAGGCACCGCCGATCTCCCCTCGTTCGTCGCCAAGCGGCTCAACGAGCGTCTCCAGCGCCAGGCGCTGACCAATCGCGAACGCGAGGTCCTGCTCCTGCTCGTGAAGGGCCGCAGCAACAAGGAAATCGCCGCCACGCTCGGCATCTCCGACGAGACCGCCAAGTCGCATCTCAAGACCCTCTTCACGAAACTGGGCGTGCGCGACCGCACCGACGCCGCGATCAGCGCCATCCGCCACGGCATCGTGCACCTCGATTAGCGCCCGCTCCCGGCGAGCTGGTGCGACCGACGTGCTCCTGATTCGCGACCGAAATTCGATCCTTTGGGGACAGGATTTCCAGGATTCAAATCATGGATTTCAGGAAAGGCGACGGATCAACCTTTCCGCCCACGACCGCTCGTCCTGTCTCTCCTCGATTGAAATCCTGTAAATCCTGTCAAAAACAAAAACCCTCCGCGGTCGACCGCCGCCCGCAACCCGGGAAGTAAATCTCGACAGGCCCGCGTTTGAATTCGCGTCCGCTCCCGCTCCGCCCGGTGCGCTCCCCCGATCGGGGGATTGTGCATTGCTGTCGCCGTCTGGTTTAATCACCGACGGCCCGCCGCCGCTCCCACCCGGCGTTTGCGCGGCCCGGTCCCACCGGGCCGCTCGCCAACCCCTCCCACCCCGGCGCACTTCGCTCCGACGTCTCCGTTCCCGCCCCTTTCGCCCATGACCGACTTTTCCCCGCGCCTCGTTGCCGCCCTGCTCGCGCTCGCTCCGTTCGCCACCGCGCAGGTCACGCCCAATCCGCCCGCCCCGCCCGAGCCACCGCAATCCGAGGTGCTCAAGCTCAGTCCCTTCGTCGTCGAGTCGACGCAGGACGTCGGCTACCTCGCCACGAGCACGCTCGCCGGCACCCGCCTCAACACCAGCCTCAAGGACGTCGGCGCCGCCGTCTCCGTCTACACCGAGGAGTTTCTCGCCGACATCGGCGTGCAGAACATCGAGGACATCCTCGCCTACACCGCCTCAACCGAAGGCGGCGGCATGAACGGCAACTTCTCCGGCATCACCGGCGAATCCTCCGACGCCGCCCGCGACGACCCCTCCAGCGTCAACCGCGTCCGCGCCCTCGCCACCGCCACGCGCACGCGCGACTACTTCGCCTCCGACATCCCGTCCGACACCTACAACTTCGGCGCGCTCACCATCAGCCGCGGCCCCAACGCCGTGCTCGCCGGCATCGGCGCCGCCGGCGGCGTGATCGACTCCGCACTGCGCCAGGCCGCGTTCAAGGACAGCAACCAGGTCGTCCTCCGCTTCGGCGACTACGGCACGCATCGCCAGGAACTGCACCTGAACCGCGTGCTCATCCCCAACCGTCTCGCGCTGCGCGCCGATCTGCTCAACGAGCGCCAGGGCTACCGCCAGGAGCCCACCTACGAGAAGGACCAGCGTATCTTCCTCGCCGCGACCTACCGCGTGCGCGACCCGAAGGCCGGCGGCGCCCTCGGCCGCACCACCGTGCGCGCCAACGTCGAGCTCGGCCGCATCGAGGGCGTGCCGCCCAACATGCTCACGCCCGTCATCAGCCTGCAGTCGTGGTTCGATAACGCGAATCCGCTGAACAACAAATGGAGCGCCAACGGCGCCCTCCAGCAGATCATGAATTCCCAGGGCACGGTCATCCCCGCCACCGGCATCATCGCCGGCTTCCCGATGTTCCGGAACTGGGGCCTCATCTACGCCAACCCCGATGTCGCGCGGGCCGGCGTCGGTTTCACCGATCCCGATCTCGCCGCCATTCAGGGCTTCATGGGCACGATTCCCGCCGGCGCCCAGGGCCCGGGCGGCTTCGTGCGCTCCACCGGCGACACCAACCGCACCCGCGCCGGCTACGCGCGCACGCGGCTGATGGATCGCAACGTCTTCGACTTCTACGAGCAGCTCATGACCGGCGCCTTCGATTTCCGGGAGCAGAAGTTCGACGCCACCGACGTCCGCCTCGAGCAGCTCCTCTTCGGCGGCAAGGCCGGCTTCGAGGTCGCGTTCAACCACCAGAATTTCAAGCGCACCCGCGATTTCCCCATCACCGGCGACGAGGAGATCTACATCGACACGACCAAGTTCCTCAGCGTCCGCTCCACCGCCTACCCCAACGGCATCCCGAATCCCAACTTCGGCCGCCCCTTCATCATCTCGCGCGATGTCTTCAAGGACCAGCTCAACACCACCGCACGCGACGCGTATCAGGCGACCGGATTCGTGCAGCACGATTTCCGGCAAAGCCCCTCGCGCGCCGCCCGCTGGCTCGGCCGCCACACGCTCTCCGGCCTGGTCTTCAACACCAAGATCGTCCGCGCCAACGAAACCTACGCCAGCACCTGGGACCCCGCCGGCCAGCTCAACCCCGTCACCAGCATCGCCGCCGCCCCCGGCCTCTTCGCCTCGCAAGTCAACGCCTGGTTCTACCTCGGCCCCTCGCTCCTCGACGTGAACCGGCTCGAGGACGTCCGCCTCCAGGCCATCCGCGGCTCGCGCCCCGCCTACGGCGAGACCTACACGCTCCGCGTCTACGATCCCGTTTCCCGCAGTTTCGTCACCGGCACCTCGAAGCCCCTCCGCATCCTCACCAACCTCCGCAACCAGGAGGAGGAGGTCTCCTCCGGCGCCGCCACCCTCCAGAGCCACTGGCTCGCCGACCACGTCACCACGCTCGTCGGCTGGCGCCGCGACACCGCCGAGGCCTTCACCTCGTCCGACCTGCCGCGCCTCCCCGACGGCAATCTCGACCGCGCGCAATACCGTCTCCAGCCCGCCGCCACCCAGTCCCTCGACACCTGGACGAAGAGCGTCGTCGCCAAGGCCCCCCGCGCCCTCCTGCGCGGCCCCCTCGCCGGCACCGAACTGCGCGCCTACTGGAACGACTCCGAGAACTTCAACCCCGTCGGCCAGCGCCGCAATGTCTGGAACGAGGAGCTCGGCTCGCCCTCCGCCTCCACCCGCGAATACGGCGCGATGCTCACCCTCTTCCGCGGCAAGCTCGATCTGCGTATCAACCGTTTCGAGACAAGGATTTCCTCCGATTCGATCGCCGGCATCGGCAATCCCTACGCCTACCTCAACAGCATGATCGCGCGCATGGTCGGCGCCCACCAGGCCGGCCTGCGCCCCGCGGATTTCGGCTACGTGCACCCGACGTTCAACACCTTCGAGGATGTCGCCCGCGCCTTCTACGCCACCATCCCCGCGCGCCTCCAGCGCAACATCGGGCCCTCGACCAATTTCGATCCCAAGTTCGCCGGCACCGGCAACTCCCTCACGTGGGAGGCCGACACCATCACCAACCGCGCCTCCGTCAGCGACAGCATCTCCACCGGCCTCGAAGTCGAGGCCGTGTGGAACCCCACGCGCAACTGGCGCCTCGCCGTCAACGTCGCCAAGAACGAAGCCGTCAAAGCCAGCGTCGCCCGGGAGGAACTAGATTTCGCCAACACCTGGATCGCCAACCTCCAGAGCATGTATGGCGGCGCCCTGCTCCGCGGCTGGCGCAATCCTCCGACGGAGAGCGCGACGCTCCTCGGCCAATACCGCACCGAGCACGTCGCCGACATCGAGACCGCCAACGCCCTCTCCGGCACCAAGGCCCCCGAAATCCGGAAGTGGCGCGTCAACCTCGTCACTCGCTACGAATTCTCCGAAGGCCGCCTCCGCGGTTTCAGCGCCGGCGGCGCCGTCCGCTGGCAGGACAAGCTCGGCATCGGCTATCCCTTCCTGACCGACGCCACCGGCCGGGACTACGCCGACCTCGCCCACCCGTATTACGGGCCGGACGAACTGCAGGTGGATGTGTCCTTCGGCTACCGCCGCCGACTCGATCTCTTCGGCACCCGCATTGACTGGAATGTCGGCCTCAACATCCGCAACGCGATCGCGAGCGACGATCTGATCCCCATCCGCGCCAACGCCAACGGCAGCTACGGCACCGTGCGCATCCCCCCGGACCGCATCTGGAGCATGAGCAACTCGTTCCGCTTCTGACGCCGCCTCAGGGCGGTGGCGCGGTTTGACCCGAACGGCGCGAAGATAACGCAGAGCATCGATGACTCGACCCTCGTTCTCGTTCTTCGCAATCGTTCTCGTTCTCTTGTGACCGACGAGGAGCCTTCGAGAGAACAACTACGAGAACGAACGACCTGCTCGCTTAACTCAGCGCCATTCCGGCTTGACCCCAAGCCGCTGGTTTGAGCGCACGCCGAAACGCGCGCCCCGTGATCGCACATTTTCCGCGACAACCCGCGCCCGCACACTTACGTTCCGGACTCCTGCCCCCCCGCATGAATCCCCCGCGTTTCCGCCTCGCGCCCGCCTTTGCGTTTTCCACGCTGGCCGCGCTCCTCTCCCTGTCCGCCGCCAGCTCGCTCCGCGCCCAGGAACCGCGGCTCGCCAACGTCTCCACCCGCACGCGCGTCGGCACCGGCGCGGACGTCCTCACCGCCGGCTTCTTCATCAGCGGCACCACGCCCAAGCAGGTCGTCATCCGCGGCGTCGGCCCCGCCCTCACTGGCTTCGGCGTCACCGGCGCCCTCGCCGATCCGCAGCTCACGCTTTTCGGCCCCAACTCCGTCACCACCGTCGTCGCCACCAACAACGACTGGGGCACGCCCCTCAACGGCGCCACCCCCGTCACCGCCGCCACGTTTTCCTCCGTCGGTGCGTTTGCGCTCACCGCCGGCTCCCGCGACGCCGCCATCGTCGCCACACTCCAGCCCGGTTCCTACACCGCCCAGGTCAGCGGCGTCGGCAACACCACCGGCGAGGCGATCGTCGAGGTCTACGAAGTCGGCGCCACCGGCGGCAAGTTCCTCAACCTCTCCACCCGCGCCCAGATCAACGCCACCACCGGGCCCCTCACGCCCGGCTTCGTCATCTCCCCCGGCGGCGGCACCCGCAAGCTCCTCATTCGCGCCGCCGGCCCCGCGCTCGCGCAGTTCGGCGTCACCGGCGTCCTCGCCAATCCGCAGCTCACGCTCATGCGCACCAGCGCGCCCACCGGCCCGGTCGCCAGCAACGACAACTGGCACGTCCCCGCCGCCGCCGGCCTCGCCGACGCCGCCACGCTCCGCAGCGCGTTCAGCCAGTCCGGCGCCTTCGCCTTCCCCACCGCCGGCAGCAACGACGCCGCCCTCCTCCTCGACCTCGCCCCCGGCAGCTACACCGTCCAGGCCAGCGGCGTGAACAACACCAGCGGCGTCGCGCTCGTCGAGATCTACGACCTCTCCCCCACCGAGCCGCCCGTCGTCACCGTCTTCGCCAGCAAGGCCTCCGCCGACGAGACCGGCAGCCGCAACGGCGAATTCACCTTCACCCGCACCGGCTCCACCCTCGATCCCCTCACCGTCCGCTACGGCGTCGGCGGCTCCGCCGTCAACGGCTCCGACTTCGTCCACCTCTCCGGTTCCATCGTGATCCCCGCCGGCGCCGCGACCGTGAAGCTCCCGCTCTTGCCGAACCCCGACCTCACCAACGAGGGCACCGACACCGTCGTCATCACCCTCGCCACGAATCCCTCCTACCTCATCGGCGCCGAGAACTCCGCCACCGC
>CAZENI010000222.1:0-12506 GCA_964513055.1 uncultured Opitutus sp. | reverse complement strand
CGTGCGGTTTCAGGTCAACATCAACAATCTGCTCGATCGCACGGACATCATCCCGTCGCGGATCGCGATCTCGGACGCCGCGCCGGACGGCTTCAACCTCCCGGGCGGCCGGGGCCTCGCCTACACGCGCTACGATCTCGTGCAGCCGCGGGAGATCCGGTTCACGACGACGTATTCGTTTTGAGACGAAGTCGGAGAGACTGCGGGAGTTCTTGTTTTCGACAGGAATGACAGGAAGGCGGAGACAGGAAAGACAGGACAAGCCTGCTTCAAAGCCAGCATTGTTCCTGTAAATCCTGTGGCTTGGGGTCCTGTGAATCCTGTCTAAAGAACACGTTGCCACGCGTTGCGCGTGGTCTCACGAATTCAGCATTCCCCCGCCGTCGTTGCGAGCGGTCCAACCAACCACTCGCCGGCGCTCGCAGCCACGTTGTCCGGGCGAGCCTAGGTGTCGGCAGGGCTGGAGTCTCCGACTACTTCTTCGCCGAAGTCCCGCTCCCACGCACGGTCGGGTAGGTGATGCCGAGTTGCTCGAGGTAGGTGTCGAACTTCGACGGGTCGTAGTAGAAGGGGCGCATCCGCTCGCGATACTCGGCCATGATCTTCGCGTTGAGCCAGACGGCGGGTTTGTCCTGCGCGGAGATCAGCGGCCGGTATTTCACATCCTTCCCCTGGACGTCGCGGAAGTAGTTCCACGATTTCTCCACGAGCGCGGGCGTCGTCAGCAGATCGATCATCGTCATCGCCATGACCTTGGCGCCGGCGGTGGTGCCCTGGTGGGCGATGGGCGTGGCCATCGCGATCGCGTTGGACCAGTTGTGGCCGGGCAGGCCAGGGATGTTGGCGGGGTAGTTGAGCGTGACGGTGGGCACGACCCACGAGACGTCGCCGATGTCATCGGAACCGCCGCGGCGGGCCGACTCCGCGGGCGGGCCCGAGAGGCCGGCGACCTGCACCGGCAGACCGGTCATCGGCGCCTTCAACTCGCCCTGCAGGGCCTTCGCCAGCTTCAGGTCGGCGTCGCTCCATTTCGGCAGGCCCACCTCCTTGATGTTCGCGGCCACGGCTTCGGCGATCGGCCTGTTGAAATGGCCGGGCCAGGCGCTGCCGAGGACGCGGGACGTGACGCTCGTGTTGGTCATCAGCGTCGCGGCCTTTGCCATGGTGTCGCCGATTTCGCGGAGATTCTGGATGCGCTCGTAATCGAGCTCGCGGAAATAATACCAGACACTGGCGTTGGCGGGGACGACGTTGGGCTGGTCGCCGCCGTTGGTGATGACGTAGTGCGAGCGATGCTGGAGCCGGAGATGCTCGCGGCGGTAGTTCCAGCCGACGTTCATCAGCTCGACGGCGTCGAGCGCGCTGCGACCCGACCAGGGCGCGCCGCCGGCGTGGGCGGTCTCGCCCTGAAACGTGTATTCGACGGAGACGAGTCCGGTCCCTGGATACGTGCCCCAGGAGACGGCGAGGTTGTTGCCGACGTGGCTGAAGAGGACGACGTCGACGTCCTTGAAATGACCGTCGCGCACGAGGTAGGCCTTGCCGCCGAGCTGTTCCTCGGCGACGCCGGGCCAGAGCTTGATCGTGCCGGCGAGGCGGTGCTTTTCCATCAGGCGCTTCACGGCGATGGCGCTCGTGATGTTGAGGGCCTGGCCGGAGTTGTGGCCCTCGCCGTGCCCGGGCGCGCCGGGGACGATCGGATCGTGGTAGGCAACGCCGGGTTTCTGCGAGGCCTGCGGGATGCAGTCGATGTCGGAGCCGAGGGCGATCACGGGCTTGCCCGAGCCCCAGGTGGCCATCCACGCGGTCGGCATGCCAGCGATGCCGCGCTCGATGCGGAAGCCTTCCTTCTCCAGCACGCCGGTGAGATATTTCCCGGTTTCGACCTCGTGAAAACCCAGTTCGCCGAAGCTGAAGACCATGTCGATCATCACCTGGGTCTGCTTGTGCATGGCCGCGACATCCTGCACGACCTGGGTCTTCAACTCGGCGGCGGACGGGACGGTGGCGGCGGCGAGAGCGCCGGTGCCGGCCACCGCCAGCACGAGGCCGAGACCGAGCGTGGCGACGCGGGCGGAGCGGGAGGGGAGCGGGAAACGGGTCATGACGGGCGGGCGCTACTGCAGTTCCCAGACCTTCACGTTGTCGAGGAGCACCTCCTGGCCGTCCTTGCCGCCGGCGCGGAAGACGAGGCCGGGCTTCTTCACCTTGAAATCCTTCGCGGTGGCGCGGAGCGCTTCCTTGCCGTCGACGCGGACGACGACCTGCTCGCCCTTCATCTCGAGCAGCAGCGTGAACCACTGGCCGGGCTCGAACTTCGTCGTGGCCTTGGCGTGGACGACATTCTTCGACTTGGGATCGGCCTTGTCGATGGCCTCGGTGAGCGTCCAGCCGGCGGGCGTGATCGCGAGGGCGAAGAGGTGTCCCTTCTTTTTCAATTCACCGGGCGCGGGGTCGAAGCCGAGGTGAAACATCGTCCCACCGCTGAACTTGAAATCGAGCTGGATGGCGCAGTCCTGCACGGCCACGGCCTTGCGGAAGGCGCCGATGTGATTGTCGGCCGCGAGCTGGCCGAGGTGGAGCGCGCCGCCGCCGACGGAATAGGCGCCGGTATTCTTCGTCCAGCCGGCGGGGATCGTGGCGCCGTCGAATTTCTCCTCGAGCAGGAGTTTGCCCTTTTTGCCGAGCGTGGGCTCGAGGCCGGCGGCGAAGGCGGGAAGGGCGAGCAGCGTGCAGGCGAGGAGGGCGGAGAGCGCGGGGCGTCGGAGGGGTTGAATCATGGCGCGACGACCGAAGCAGGGCGGGCGACGGAGGGCGACGCGAAAGGTGAGGGGCTCGAACCAATGCCTACTCCACTCGCAGCGCTTCCGTCGGGGCGATGCGCGCGGCGCGGCGTGCCGGCAGCCAGCACGCGAGCAGCCCGACGACGATCAAGAGCGCGGTCACACCGGCGAACACGACGGGATCCCGCGTAGAGACGCCGCCGAAAAGCATGCCGGCCTTCTTCAGCAGTTCGGTGCAGGCGAGTGCGCCGCCGAGGCCCAACACGAGCCCGATGCCGAGCTGCGTCAGGCCGCGCGAGAGCACGAGCTGCATGATGCGTCCACCCGTCGCGCCCAGCGCCATGCGGATGCCGATCTCCCGCGTGCGGCGGCTGGTCGCGTGCGCGATGACCGCGTAGAGCCCGACCGAGGCCATCACCAGCGCGATGACCGCGAAGGAGAGGAACAGCGAACCGAAGACGACGAGGAACCAGCGGTTGCGCTCGAGCGCGGCGTTCAGCGTGCGCACATCGAAAAGCGGCAAATCCTGATCGATCGCCTGCACGGCGGCGCGGACCTGCGGCGCGAGGGAGGAGGGATCGGCGGTCGTGCGCAGGAGAAGGTTCATGCCGCCCCACGCGTCCTGGCGGTAGGGGAGATACGCGAGCGGTGGCGAATCCGCGTCCTGCGGACGCTGCACGATGTCGGCCGTCACGCCAATGACGCTCAGCCAGGGGCCGGGTTTGCGTTCGCGGCCTTGGAGGAGGCGAAACCGCAGTCCGACCGCCGACTGGCCCGGCCAGTATTTGGCGGCAAAGGCGTTGGTCACGACGGCGACTTCCTTCCCGGGGTCACCGTCGGTCGCGTTGAAGGCGCGGCCCTGGATGATCGGCAGTCCGATGGCAGCGAGGTAGCCGGGCGTGTGGACGTCGGTCGTGGCGCGTGGGGGCGTGGCGGCGTTCTCGATGGGTTTTCCCTCGATTTCGATGTCGTTCGTGCGGCCGCCGAGGCCCGGCAGGCTGCCGGTGGCGACGGCATGCGTCACGCCGGGGAGCACGGCGAGACGCTCGGTCAGTTGCTCGAAGAGCTGCACGCGGGCGGTGGGCTTGGTGTAGCGCTCGTTTGTGCCGGTCGGCAGCGTCATGCGCGCCGTGAAGATGCGGTCGCGCGGCACGAATTCGTTGACCTTGTGCGCCGACAGGAAGCTGCGGACCATCAACCCCGCCGCCGCGAGGAGCACGACCGTGAGCGCGAATTGCAGCACCACGAGCACGCCGGTGAGCTTGCCGCCGCTGGCGCTGCCGCTCCCGAGCGTGCCGTCCTTCAACCCGTTGGTCAGATCGGGGCGCGACAGGCGCAGGGCCGGGGCGAGACCGAAGACCACGCCGCACAGCACCGACACGACCGCGATGTAGCCGAAGACCACGTAGTCCATGCTGAAAATGATCCAGTAGGGTTTGCCGACGTCGCGCGTCGCCAGGTCGAAGAGATGCACGCCGACCGCGGCGACGCCGAGGCCGAGCGCGCCGCCGAGCAGGCTGAGCAGCACGCTTTCGACGAGAAGCTGGCGGATGATCTGCCAGCGCGACGCGCCGAGGGCGACGCGGACCGCGACTTCGCGCTGCCGGCCGATGGCGCGACTGAGCAGGAGATTCGCGACATTGGCGCAGGCGATGAGCAGCACGAAGCCCACCGCGCCGAGCAGCGTGAAGAACACCATGCGGATCGGCCCTCCGTTGTAGGTGTCGTGAAACGTGCGGACGATCACGCCGCTGTCCTTGTTCGAATCCGGAAAGTCCTTGGCGAGGCGCTGCGCAATAACGGCCAGGTCAGAGCCGGCGGACGCGATCGACGTATTGGGTTTCAGGATGCCGAAGACCTGCAGCCAGCGATTGGAACGCTTCTCGAGTTCGGCGGTGGGGCTGAGCACGGCCCAGACTTCCTCGCGCTGCGGAAATTGGAAGTTGGGCGGCATCACGCCGACGATGGTGGCGGGGTTGCCGTTGAAGCGGACGGCGCGGCCGAGCACGGCGGGATCGGCGCCGTAGCGGTTTTTCCAGACGGTGTCGCTGATCAGCAGGACCTCGGGCGCGCCGGGCTTGCCGTCGTCATCGTTGAAGCCGCGGCCGAGGACGGGCGGGGTCTGTAACATCGTGAAGAGACCGGGAGTGACGCGCTGGCCGATGAAGCGATCCGGGGCGTTGTTCGCCTCACTGATGATCGCCTGCACGCCGTGGATGGCCTCGAGGCCCTCGAAGCTGCGGAGGTTCTGGCGGAATTCGATGAAGTCGGGATAGGAGGTGCCGCGAAAGTTATCGGGCCGCGTGAGGTCCTGGCCGCTGACGGTGACGAGGCGCGCGCCGTTGGGCAGCGGCACGGGCTTGAAGAGCACGGCATTGACGAGGGTGAAGACGGTGGTGTTGGCGCCGATGCCGAGCGCGAGCGTGACGATGACGGCGGCGGAAAACCAGCGGTGCGTCGCGAGCATGCGCAGCGCGAAGAGGAGGTCGTTTTTCATCGGGGTAGGCGGCAGCCCGCTGCAATACCCAACGGAGCGGTGGGGAGTTTCAGAATTTTTGCGGGCGGTGCGGGCGCCGCTGGCCGGGGGGCGTGAGGGAGTCGAGCGGCGGAAGGGGCCGTCCGTGTATCGGGCTCGCCCGCCGCCGGGCGGGCGTCATAGTGCCGGCTTCCGTTTCCCCGTGTCCGCCGATCCTGCCCGCCCCACCTCAGCGAAACCCGCCGCGCCGCCGCGCGCGGGGCGGGAGCGTTTTCCGTCGAATGCGGAGCTGCTCCACGAGCTGCGCAAGCACGGGGCGAAGCCGCCGCCGCCGCGGGAGATTCCGGCGGTGAGCCGGCGGACGCGCGACTACCTGTTGATTGCGGGGCTGGGGAGCGCGGCGATCGGGTTCGGCGTGTTCCGCGTGCTGGGCGACGCGGATCCGGGCAATGCGTTCAAGCTCGCGCTGACCGGCATCGCGGTCTTCAGCGGGCTGCTGTGGTTCATCTTCTACGGCGTGATGAGCCGGTATTGAGCGAGTGGTCAGCCCTTCTTGTGCGGGCGGAAGGGATAGACCCAGTTCGCGAACGCGCCGAGCTTGCGGGTCTGGATCCAGACGCGGCCCTGGCCGGTGAAGCGGCAGACGAGGCCCTCGCCGGAGAAGAAGAGCGACTTGTAGCCGCCGATGCGGCTCACGCGGTAGTCGAGGCCCTCGGTGAACGCCACGATGTGCCCCGTGTCCACGATGTATTCGCCGGTCACGTCGATCGGGATCATCGCGCCGTAGGTGTTGAACCAGAGATCGCCCCGGCCCGAGCAGCGGATGAGGAAGAGCGACTCGCCGGAGAAGAAGCCCTTCATCAGGCCCTGCCACTTCGTCTCGATCGTCACGTTGGGACTGGACGCGACGTAGGCGGTGTTCTGGAGGAAGAGCGTGTTCTGCTCGAGGTAGACGTGTTCCAGATCGCCGGGCGCGCCGGGGGCGATGCCGAGTTCGCCCGGGCCCTTCTCGGCGGTGAATTCGTTGATGAACACGGATTCGCCGGTGAGCAGGCGGCCCAGGCCCCCGCGCATCTTCGTTTTCATGCGCAGGTTCGTGTCCATCGTCGCCATGGCGGAGGCCTCGACCTTGAGGGTCTGGTTCGGCTGGAGGCGGACGTTCAGGAAACTGAAATCCGGCCGGGCGCCGATGGCGTAGTCGTAATCGGTGGTGGTCTGGTTCATGGCGTTCAGCCGACGGGTTTCAACTGGGGACCGATGATGCGGCCGAAGCTCGGGGCGTTGTGCGACTGGCACCACACGACCCCGCGGCCCTGGAACTTGCAGACGATGCCCTCGCCGCCGAGGAGCGAGGCCAGCCAGCTTTTGCCGGCCTTGGTGAGCGTGAACTTCAGCGTCTCGTCGAAGGCGACGATGTGGCCCGTATCGACAATGTAATCACCGTCGACCGTCACGGGATAGATCGCGCCGTAGGAACTGAGGACGAGCGGGCCGCGGCCGGAGGCGCGCAGCCAGAAGAGGCTCTCGCCGGAGAGGAAGGACTTGAAGCCCTGCCAGCCGACGTCGAGCGAGACGCCGGGCGAGCAGGCGACAAAGGAGCCGGCCTGCACGATCAGGGTCTGGCCGTCCATGGCCTGCGTCATCATGTCGCCGGGCAGCGTCTGCGCCAGCCACAGCTCCCCGCCGGCGGGACCCGCGGTGTAGTGGTTGAGGAAAAACGATTCGCCGCCGAAGAGCCGCTTGGCGGCCTTGAGCAGACCGCCCTTGGTGCCGCGCTGGTGCGTGGAGGTTTCGACGGTGATGCCGCCGCTCATGGCGATCATCGCGCCGCCCTCGGTGGTGACGGTCTCGCCGGGATCGAGCGTGACACGGGCGGCGGCGTTGCCGGGGCCGTGGCGAATTTCAGTTCTCATGGGATCAGAGGCGGGGGTTGAGCCAGTTTTTCAGGCCCTGGAGGCTGCGGGTCTGGAGGACGATGTGGCCCTTGCCGACCACGCGGGTGACGAGGCCCTCGCCGCCGAAGAAGCTGCTGAAGAGGCCGCCGGCGAGCTGCACTTTGAGCTGGAGCTGCGGGTCGTAGGCGACGAGGTGGCTCGTATCCACGATGAACTCACCGTCGACCTCGCGCTCCAGCATCGAGCCGTAGGCGCCATACCAGACCGTGCCGGTGCCGGAGACGACGAGCTTGAAGAGTCCCTCGCGGCCGATCAGCGAGGCGAAGCCGGCCCACTTCAGCCCGAGCTTGATGCCGGGCGTCGACATCAGATACGCGCCGGGCTGGAGACAGAGGCTGGTGCCGGCGAGCTGGACGGCGGTGACATCGCCGGGCGTCGCGGGGACGAGCGTGACGCGGCGCGGGCCGGAGGAGCGGTTGGTGAATTCGTTGATGAAAAGCGATTCGCCCCCGAGGTATTTCTTGCAGAGGCCGGAGAGGAAGCCGCCGTTGAAGCGGGTCTGGAGATCGAGATCCGCGGACATGCCGGCCATGGCGTCGGACTCGGCGACGATGCTCTCGCCGGGGGCGAGGTCGACGTGGACATGGGCGAAGGAGGGCCCGCCCTGGATGGTGGTGTTCATGGGGATTTCCGGTCGGAGGAATGGAGCTGGGCGCGGAGGTCGTGCTTGAAGGCGGCGTAGTCGAGGGGGAGGGTGCGGTAACCGGATTGCTTGGACGTCTGGCGCCACTTGGCCTCGAGCGTGGCGATCCGCTCGGCGGTGGCGGGGTGGGTGCTGAGCACCGCGAGGGCGCCCGCGGCGCCGGCGACGGGGGATTTCTCGACGAGCTTCTCCTCCTCGGCCTGCATCTTTTGGAAAAACGTGATCATGCCGCGCGGCTCGATGTCGCTGCGGACCAGATACGCCCAGCCCGTCTCGTCGGCCTCGCGCTCAAAATCGCGGGTGAACTTCCGGTCGAGCAGGTGGGCGCTGTTGTCGGCGAGGACGCCGATCAGGCCGGTGGCGTCGCCGAACACGGCCGAGATCACGAGGTAGAGTCCGGCGGAGGAGAGGATGTTGCGGATGCTGTGCCGGCGGGTGACGTGCGCGATCTCGTGGGCGAGCACGCCGGCCACTTCCTCCGGCGTGTCGGCGGCGAGGAGAAGGCCGGTGTGGATGACGGCGTTGCCGCCCGGCACGGCGAAGGCGTTGAGGGACGCGTCCTCGACGATGTGGAATTTCAGCGGGTAGCGCCGGTCGTCGATGCCGTTCACGAGCGGATCGGTCAGGGTCTTGAGCTGCGCCGCAAGGGTCGGATCCGCGATGACGCGTTTGCCGGCCACGAGTTGATCGAAGATTTTCTCGCCGGCCTTGATCTCCCAGTCGACGGGCACGGCGCGGGCGGCGACGGAGACGAGCCGGCTGCGGGCGAGGACGACGAGCACGACGGCGAGGAGCAGCGCGCCGGCGACGCCGAGGAGGACGGCGGCGGTCCTGCGCTGCTGCGTGCGCGCGCGGCCGCGCTGGACCGCGAGGTCCGGGGTGGTGACGACGACGGGGTGCTGCAGGACGCCGTGATCGGCAGTGTGAATCGTCGCCTGCGGGAGCGAGGGGTGGGAAAGAAAGACCAGGCGGTCGTTGGCGCCGCCGAGTTCGAGCTTAAGGCCGCCGAGCGGGAGCGAGAAACCGCCGCGGTCGGATTCGAACCGCACGCCCTCGAAGGTCAGACGCACGAGCCCCGAGGCGCGGCCGCCGGGGAGATCGGGGTGAAAGGCGCCGCCCTCGAAGGGGCCCTCATGGAGTGCGCGCGGGTCGGCTTTCAATCCGGCGAAGCATGGGGAAATTGCGCGCGCGGCGACCAGCCCGAAATGGCGCGGGGCGAGGGAGCGGTGCGATTTTGTCGGTGGGCTCCTGACGAAAGAGAAAGAGAAAGAGAACGAGGACGAGAACGAGGGCGAGGACGAGCCGGGCGCGCGGGAGCGCGGGCTTGCCGGCGGGCGGCGGGTGCGGACACTGCTGGCCAACTTTCTTCCGGTGCCTCGCGCGTTGCTCATCACTCTTGTTGTCCTGGTCGGCCTGTTGGGCGTCCTCGCGTGGGTGGGGGAGCCCGCGCGCTGGCCGCCGGCGGAGTCACCGCCGCAGCAGGGCGAAGCGGCTGCGGGCGTGGCGGCACCGACGACGCACGCGGCGCCGGCCCTCGCGCGGCTGATTCGCGAGCCGCAGAACACGTGGTCGAACCTGGCCTTCGTCGCGGGCGGCGCGTGGCTCGCGGTCGCCAGCGGACTCCGGCTCGCGCGGGGAGCGGGCGTCGCGCTAATCGCAGTGGGGATTGGCAGTTTTCTTTATCACGCGTCGGCGGCGCGCGAGCTGCGGCAGGTCGACGTCGCGGCGATGTATTGGCTGTTCCTGGTGTCGGCCGCGCTCTGCGCCGCGGTCGTGGGGCCGCGCTGGGGCGGGAAACTCGAGGAGCGCGCGGGCTGGGTGCTGGCGCTCGGCGTGCCGGCGGCGGTCGCGCTGATGGCGGCGCGCAATGTCGCGGTGGCCGGCGTGCAGCCGTTCTCGCTGCGGGTCGCGACGGTGCTGGCAGCGGCGGTGATCCTCGTCTCGCTGGCGTTGGTGGCGCGGCGGCGGGAATCGGTGTCGGTCGCGCTGCAGTTTCTCGGCGTGGTCACGCTCTTCGGCGTGGCGGTGGCGTTGCAGACGGCGGATCGGCCGGGCGGAAAACTCTTTCGGCCCGGCGCGCTGGTGCAGGCACACGCCGCGTGGCATGTGCTGGCGGCGGTGGTGATGGTGTGGGCGGTGCGGCTGCTCGACCGGGAAGGTGGGAAAGACGCGGGGCGGCATGGACGCGGGGCGGAAACGAGTCCATGAAGGCGGGGCCCGGCCGCCGGGCTCCTTTCCCATGAAACTTCGTTTTTCGGCAGCGTGGTGGTGGTGCGTGATCGTGTGGTCGCCGCGGTTGCTCGCGGCGGAGCCCGACGTGCTCGTTTACGGCGCCACGCCGGGCGGGATCGCGGCGGCGCTCAGCGCGGCGCAGGCGGGGCAGCAGGTGCTGCTGATCGAGCCGAGCCAGCGGATCGGAGGCCTGGCGACGAGCGGGCTGTCGCACACGGATTTTCACTCGTTCGAGAGCCTGACGGGGGCGTTTCTCGATTTCATGCGGCGGGTGGAGGCGCACTACGCGGCGGACTACGGTCCGGATTCGGCGCAGGTGCGCGACTCGTTTCGCGGGACGTTCGGCGAGCCGAAGGTGAACCTGGCGGTCTTCACGCAGATGCTCGCGGAGACGCCGGGCATCACGGTCCGGCACGGCGCCACGTTGGTCGACGTGGAGATCGCGGCGCGCGACGGCAACGCGTCGCGGATCGAGGCGGTGAACTTCGCCGAGGCGGACGGTGGACGTTTCGCGGTGCGGGCGAAGGTCTGCATCGACGGCACCTACGAAGGCGACCTGATGGCGAAGGCGGGCGTGACGTGGCGCGTGGGGCGCGAAGGACGCGACACCTACGGCGAGGCGCTCGCGCCGGAGCAGCCGGACCGGCAGCTTCAGGCCTACAATTTCCGTTTCATCATGACGCGCGAGCCGGCGAACCGCGTGCGGCCCGAGGCGCCGCCGGGCTACCGGCGTGAGGATTTCACCGGCGTGCTGGCGGCGCTGGCGTCGGGGAAGATCAAGCGGATCTTCGACTATCCGCGGGAGTGCATTTTCAAGGCGCAGACGCCGCCGCTGCCGAACGGCAAATACGACATCAACGACGTCTCCGGCGGACTGGTGCGGCTCTCGCTGCCGGGGCTGAACCACGACTGGCCGGACGGCAACGCCGCGGCGCGCGCGCTCGTGTTTGCCGAGCACCGGCGCGATCAGGTGGGGCTGCTGTATTTCCTGCAGAACGATGAGGCGGTGCCGGCGAAGTTCCGCGACGAGGCGCGCGAGTGGGGCTGGTGCCGCGACGAGTTTGTCGAGACGGGTCACCTGCCGCCGCAGCTCTATGTGCGCGAGGCGCGGCGGATGCTGGGCGTGCGGGTGTTCACGCAGAAGGACAGCGATCACGCGCCGGGCGATGCGCGCGCGATCCTGCACCGCGATGCGATCGCGATGGGAGATTACGGCAACAACTGCCACGGCACGATCCACGAGGGGCCGCGTTTCGCGGGGAAGCACGTGGGCGAGTTCTACAATCCGGTGCCGCCGTATCAGATTCCCTATGGCGTGCTTCTGCCGCGCGACGTGCACAACCTCCTCGTGCCGGTGGCGGTGTCGTCGTCGCACGTCGGTTTCTGCGCGCTGCGCTACGAGCCGATCTGGATGTCGCTCGGCCAGGCGGCGGGTCTCGCGGCGGCGCTGGCGATCAAGGACAGCGTGCCGGTGCAGCACGTGGCGGTGCCGGTGTTGCAGCAACGGCTGCACGAGGCCGGGTCGGCGACGATTTACACGACGGATGTGCCGCCGGGCGCGCCGCAGTTCGCCGCGGTGCAATGGTGGGGCACGCAGGGCGGGCTGCACGGCCTCGCGCCGATGCCGGCGAAGCCGGGGCAGCGCGGGAAAAATCTCCACGGGCAATACTACGAGGCGAACCCGGGCCACGAGGTCGGGCTCGCCCAGGTGCTCGATCAGCCGCTGCTGGAGCGGTGGCAGAAGCTGGCGCACGCGATCGGCGTGCGCGCGCGGCTGCCGGAGGCCGATGGACGCACGACGCGCGGCGACTTCATCGCGGCGGCGTTTGCGGCGCGCGCGCGGAAGCGCGGGTAGGGCGGTTGGGGACAACCGCCCCGACCATCAGCCGACCCAGGCGCGGGCGTTCTGGAAGAGCTTCATCCAGGGCGAGTCCTCGCCCCAGCCGGCAGGGTGCCAGCTCATGGCGTGCGTGCGGAAGACGCGCTCCGGGTGCGGCATCATGATGGTGACGCGGCCGGTGGTGGTGGTGAGCGCGGTCATGCCGAACGGGGAGCCGTTCGGGTTGAGCGGATAGCGTTCGGTGGGCGCGTGGTGGTTGTCGACGAAGCGCGCCGCGACGAGGCCGGAGGCGCTCATCGCCTGCGCGGCGGCGGCGTCCTGGAATTCCGCATACCCCTCGCCGTGCGCGACCGCGGTCGGGAGGACGGAGCCCTCCATGCCGGTGAAGAGCACACTGGGGCTCCGCTCGATCTTCACTGAGACGAAGCGGCCCTCGTAGCGCTCGGACTGGTTCTGCACGAAACGCGGCCATGCTTCGGCGCCGGGGATGATGGACTTCAGGTTGCTCATCATCTGGCAGCCGTTGCACACGCCCAGGCCAAAGGCGTCCTCGCGCTGGAAGAACGCCGCAAACTCG
>CAZENI010000221.1:0-12545 GCA_964513055.1 uncultured Opitutus sp. | reverse complement strand
GTCGTCTTCGTAGATAATATTGAGCGGCAGGGATTCGGCGGCGGGAGGGGCGGGAGCGGGTTCCGGCGCGGGGGGCTCCGGCGGACTCGCGGCTGCCGCGGACGCGGAATCAGGCGTTGTGACCGCGGGCGGGGTCTCGGTGGTGGCGTTGGGCGCAGGCTCCTCGCGGCGCGGCTTGCGGGGTCGCTTGGCGGGGGCGGCGGGCGCCGGGGTGGCCGGGTCGGCTGGCGCGTCCGGGGTCTCGCTGTCGGGCGCCGGGTTGGCGCTCGGCGGAATGGTGTCATCCGGCGCGGGCGCAGGCGTCGGTGTGCTGGCGGTGGGCGCGGGTGCCGGTGCGGGGGCCGCGGCCGCGAGGCGGGCGGCGGTTTCGAGGCGCGAGATCTTCTCCTCGAGCGCCTGGCTGGCGGCGGCGAGCCGGGTGGCAAACTGGCTGGCGAGCTGGTCGGCGACGATGGCGCCGGCGGCGGCGAGTTTCGCGTCGAGCGCGGCGAGGGCGGCGGTGCGGGCGGCGTCGATTTCCTTGGTGCCCTGGCCGCTGGCTTCACCGAGGGCGCGGGCGGCTTCGACGCGCGCGTGGCCGAGGGCCTGTTCCGCGGCGGCCTGCGCCTTGCCGATGGCGCTGGCGGTGCCGAGCGAGAGTTTGGAGAGCGCTTCCTGCGCGGCGGTGAGGTGCTGCTGGGTGGCGGCCTCGAGTTTCACCCACTCGGCGGTCGACTTGGCGATGCGTTGCGAGACGGACTCGAGGCGCTCGCTCTCGCTGGTGCGGAGGGAGAGCAGTTCGCGTTCGAGTTCCTCCTTCTCGGCGTCCTCGACCACGGCGAGCTGCGCCTGGAACTCCGCGATCTTGTCCTGGAGCTTGTGCGGGAGCTGCTCGGCGTGGCGGAGATTCTTCTGCGCGAGCTCGGCGATCTCGTGCAGGCCGCCGGCGGCGATGCTGATCTGTTCCGCGGAAGAGGTGAGGGTGCGGGCGAGCGCCTCGAGGGAGCGCTGGCGATCGTCGAGGGCCTCGTTCTTCTGGCGCTCGTAGTTCGCCACGATCGGCACGAGCATGATAATCGCCCCGCCGAGGACCAGCGTCACGATCCAGACGATCGCCGTCGTCGAGAGTGGCCGCGCGCTTTGCAGGGCGATGAACACCGCCGCGCCGATCAGCGCGAGGTAGAACAGGGCGAAGAGCCACGTCGGGAGTTTGGGGTTCTGTTCGGAGGAATTCATGGAGTCGAACGCGAGCCGCCCCGCACCCGGCCCTCGCCATCCCTTCTTTCGCTGGACCCGGAAAAGCGGCACGCAGGCGGCGGAAAGTTTCTGCGATGCGCCGCGGTGCGGCTCAAGGGAAAACGCGAAAGCGCGGGAATCCAAGGTTGTCCCGCGCCGGTGCGGGCGTCACGGTGCGGACGCGCGATGAACTTCTCCGAATTTCTCCGCATCGAGCGCGAAGGGCGGGACGGCTCGAAGCACACGGTGTTTCACACGCACGATCCGAAGTTCACGATCGAGCTGGCGCCGGACCCGGGCGCGCCGGACAAGATCGGGCGCGGCGTGATCCAGCGCGTGCGCGTGCCCAACTCGTGGGCGGGCGACTACACGCAGTATGCGAAGTTCATCGGCGCGGCGCAGGAGTTCTTCGAGCGGTCCTTCGCCGAGCCGGTGCCAAAGGGCGAGACGCGGCGGTTCCGCGGGCCGGTTTCCGACTAGTTTCCCGGCTCAGGCGCCGAGTTCCTTCCGATAGCCGGCGACGAGTTCCTCGCGGGAGAGGGTGCCGTCGCGATCGGTGTCGAAACGCGTGAAGGCGGCGGGCCGCAGGTAGCCTGCCTCCGCCGGCGTCAGGCGGCCGTCCTGGTCCGTATCCAGTTCCTTGAAGGCGCGGGTGAGCGAGTCGGTCAGCTCGGAGATCTCGACGCGCTCGCTGGTGTTGCGATCGGTCCAGCCGACGCGTTCGAAGATGATCAGGAGCTCATACTCGACCGGCGCGAGGTTGCTGTCGCGATCGAGGTCGGCGGCGTCGAAGAGGGCGCGACGCAAGCGGGAGAATTCCTCACGGCTGAGGCGTTGGTCGCGGTTGAGGTCGATGCGCAGAAACGTGTCGGGCGCGAGGGCGGTGCCGGGGAGCTCCGCGGCGTCGATAGAGCCGTTGCGGTCGCGATCAGTGACGGCGAAGAGCGCGTCGGTGCCGCGGTCCCACTCGGCGAGGTTGAGGGCGCCGTTGCCGCTGGCGTCGAGCGCGCGGAACGCGGCCTGGATCTGGGCGCTGGCGGGAAAGGCCACGGCAGCGGCGGCGCGACCCGCGGCGGCGAACGCGAGCGCGAAGGCGAGTCCGAGGCAGGCGGCGCGGCCGGGGCTCACGACTTGGAGTCGACCTTGGCGATGACGGCCGGCTTGGTCTGGCCGGCGGGCGTCGAGACGACGCCGGCGGATGTGGTCCGGGAGGCGATCGCGACGCCGAGTTTGCCGCCGAGCGGGTCCGGGCTGACGGCCTGGAGCGCGTTGACGAGGGCGGAAAGGTCCTTCTCGGGCTTGGCAGCGGCCAGCAGCGCGGGCTGCGCGGCGACGGCGAGAACGAGGGCGGCGAAGAGCGAGCAGGTGCGGCGGTTCATAGGGGGGAGTGGATGGCGACTAGGGTAATACACCTAGGCGCCTTTGGGTAGTCGTAGCGTTACCCCGCAAGCCTACGCACTGCGTGCAGCGGCCGGGCTGCATCGAGAGTCTTAATACCTACCGGCGTCGGCGGACGCGGTTCAGGTCAGCCGCCGCCAGGCCATCGCGCAGAGGGAAAACAGGAGGCCGACGCGGATGGCGCCCTCGAAGGTGAGGATGACGAGGACCCATTTCAGCGGGCTGCCGCGCCGCAGCGAGAAGCCGAGCATCGAGATGGCGAGGAGGCTCAGGCCGTGGGCGCGGCCGAAGGGGATCACGAGGAGCAGCATCATCCAGGTCCAATACGCGAGGATGGTGATGCTCCAGGCGCAGGCGGTGACTTCGCCGAGGCCGAGGCTGCGGGGATTGGCGCCGCGGGAGATCTGTTTGATGCCAAGGTAGCGCTCGCTCAACACGAGCTGCCAGACCTCGAAGACGAGGAAGAGCGGCGCGAAGAGGAGCAGCGTGAGCACGCGGCCACGAGAGCGGGGAAGGGGGCGGTTGGCAACGCGGGGGATTGGCGCCACCGCTTCGGAAGTTTGAACAGAAGGAAACGAAGGTAGCGAAGAAAGCCGTCTGCTTCGCTGCCTTCGCTCCCTTCTGTTCCTCCTTTCTGGATCGCAGGTGGTCGGAGCGGACAGCGGGCGCTTGCATGCGATCGGCGGCTGCGGTGTGCTGCGCGGGTCACGCATGGCTTCCCCGGAGAAAAACGGTCTCGCGCGCGGGCTGGTGCGGGCGCTGGTGAGGTTCTACTACCCGCGCATCGAGGTCACGGGTGGCAGGCTGATCCCGCGTTCCGGTCCGGTGCTGCTCGTGGCGAACCACCCGAATTCGCTGATCGATCCGGTGCTGCTCGGGATCGCGGCGCAGCGGCCGGTGCGGCTGATGGCGAAGGCGCCGCTCTTCGAGGTGCCGCTGTTCGGCGCGGTGCTGCGCTCGCTCGGGATGGTGCCGGCGTATCGGGGAAGCGATGACACGAAACAGGTCGCGAAGAACCTGGAGTCGCTGGCCGTCGCGGCGCGGCAGCTCGCCGCCGGCGGCGTGATGGGCATCTTTCCGGAGGGGAAGAGCCACGACGGGGCGCAACTCGCGCTGGTGCGCTCCGGCGCGGCGCGACTGGCGCTGCAGACCGTGGCGGCGGGCGGCGTGGGGCTGCGCGTCGTGCCGATCGGGATCAACTACGAGCGGAAGGAACGATTTCGCACGGCGGTGTGGATCAAGGTGGGCCGGCCGATCGACGCGGCGCGCTGGCTGCGGATGCACGGCGGCGACGAGCACAAGGCGATGCGCACGCTCACGCAGGAGATCGGGGAGCGGCTGCGGCACTGCGTGACGCACCTGCAGGATGCCGCGTGGGAGTCGCTGCTCGACGAAGTCGAGGCGCTGCTGCCGCCGGCACCGGGCGGGAAACGCGCGGTGCTCGCGACGCTGCACCGGCGGAAGCGCGCGGCGGACGCGATCAATTTCTTTCATCAGACGGATCCGGAGCGCGCCCGGGCCGCGGCGGCGCGGGTGGCGGCGCACGCGGAGGCGCTGCGGCGGGCGGGCGTGCCGGCGGACGCGCGGGTGTTTCTGCGGCGGGGGTTTTCGCTCTTCGGCGCGCTGGCGCGCGACGCGTTGCTGATGGCGGCGCTCGGCCTTTTCGGTCTCGTCGGCGCGATCCACCACGCGATTCCGTATGGGATCGTGCGGGTGATGGCGGGCCGGCTGGCGGGGCCGGGCCGGATGGTGGTGGCGCTGCTGCGGCTGCTGCTGAGCGTGCCGATCTACGTGGGGTGGTATGCGTTCGTGGGGTGGCGGATGAGTTTGTATTTCCTGCCGTGGGTGGCGTGGACGTGGCTGGCGCTGATGCCGTTCGCGGGGCTCGCGGCGCTCACGATCGTGCGGCGGCTGCGGACGGCGCTGCCATTTTGGATCGCAGAGGTGCGGTTGCTGGTGTCACGGCGGCGCGCGGCGGAGTTGCGGGCGGAGCACGTCGCGCTCGGGCGCATGCTCGAGGCGTTTGCGACCGAGGCGAAGCTGCCGACGACGATCGCGGCGGAGCCGTCGCCGGGAGTGGTCTACCGGCCGCCGTGGTGGGTGACGCTGGGACTCGGCGGCGGCGCGCTGGCGTGCCTGCTGGTGGTGGGAGCCTGGCTGTTGCGCGATCGGCCGATCGAGTTTTTGCGGCAGGGCGCGCCCGCGCTGCACGAGGTGGCGGCGGGGGAACTGGACGAGCGGATGGCGTCGGACGAGCGCGCGCTCGTCGCGGTGTTGGGCGGGCTGGAGGAACTCGAGGCGCGGTTCCGGAAATTCGAGGCCGGCCTGGCGACGGGCGAGCGCAGCTACTACCGGCCGGAGGATGACGAGGAGATCCGGCGGATGCTGGTGAGCTACCTGTCGTATCGCGCGGCGCTGCTGCGCACGGTCTGGCACTATCAGCGTCACGACGAGGTCGCGAACGAGCGCGCGCGGCTGCGGGCGCTGCTGCTGCACTACACGGCGGCGGCCGTGGCCTACGATTATGCCGCGCGGTTCGTGCTGGCGTTCGAGGGCGCGGCGGTGGCGATCAAGAAACTCAACGAGGCGGAGCCGCGCTGGGATCTGCCGGCGGGGACGTATGATGCGATCCGCGCGAATCTCGCGCATGTGGCGCACCGGCGCTGGCTGGAGGAGGGCTGGCGCAACTACCACGCGACGGTGCCGCGCTGGGAGGCGGCGGGCCTGCGTGCGGGCGAACCGCACGCGCGGTTCCACCGGGCAATCGCGACTGCGGGGGAGAACACGGCGCGGCTGTCGGAGCGGGTGTTGCGCTACAAGGTGCAGACGGCGCTGGCCGATGTGGGGAAGTTCACGCGCGGCGGCTGGTATCGCGCGAGCTCGGCGGTCTCGACGCTCGTGGGTGACACGCGGATCCGCGAACCGCGCGGGCACGCGGGACTGATCACGGCGGAGATGCTTGCGGCCCTGCGCCCGCGGCTGCGGCCGGGCGACATCCTGATCGAGCGGCGCAACTGGTATCTCTCGAATGCGTTCCTGCCCGGCTACTGGCCGCATGCGGCACTCTACGTCGGCAGCGCGGCGGACCTGAAGGCGCTCGGGCTCGAGGCGGATCCGCGGGTGGCGAAGCACCTCGCGGCGTTTGCGCGGCCGGATGCGGCGGGGCACGCGCCGGCGTGCATCGAGGCGATCAGCGAGGGCGTGGTGTTCACGAGCGCGGAGCACTCGATCGGCGAGGCGGATTCCGTCGCCGTGCTGCGGCCGCGGCTGACGCCGGACCAGATCAAGGAAGTGATCGCGCGGGCGTTCAGCCACGCGGGCAAGCCCTACGATTTCGACTTCGATTTTTTCAGCGCGGACAAGCTGGTGTGCACGGAGGTGGTGTATCGCGCCTTCGGCAGTTACATCGATTTCCCGCTGGTGAAGATTCTGGGGACGAGGACGCTGCCCGCGCTGGAAATTGTGCGGCACTGGTCGTCGCCGGCGGGCGCGCCGCAGCTCGAGTTCGTGGCGTTTCTCGACGGCGACGAGATCACGGGCCGGTGCGTCGAGCGCGACGCGGCGGCGCTGAAGGATTCGATCGCGCGGCCGGCCCTGACGTGGCTGCAGCGGCGGTGAGGGCGCAGGCCGGTGGCGACCCGGATCGTCGCGGGCGAGCGAGGACTGGACGTCGGCGGGCGGCCCCCTTCCAATCGCGTGCCCCATGAAACGCATGCTTGCCCGACTCTGCCTGGCCCTGGCCCCGGTGCTCCTGACCGCGACGCTCTTCGCCGCGCCTGCAAAACTGAAAGTCCTGATCATCGATGGCCAAAACAATCACCAGTGGGCCACGACCACGCCGCTGCTGCGGCAGATCCTCGAGGACACCGGCCGTTTTTCGGTCGACGTCTCGACCACGCCGCCGGCGAAGGCCCGTCCGCCCGTCGCGCCGAAGAATGCGACGCCCGAGCAGCAGGCGGCGCACGCCGAGAAGCTGAAGGCCCACGCCGACGGGGAGGCCGCCGCCGCGGCGCGCGCGGCCGCGCTCTGGGCGAAGTGGCGGCCGGCGTTTTCCGACTACGCCGTCGTGGTCTCGAATTACAACGGGGAGAGCTGGCCCGACGAGGTGCGCGCGGCGTTTGTCGCCTACGTGCGGAACGGCGGCGGCTTCGTCTCCTATCACGCCGCGAACAACGCGTTTCCCGACTGGCCCGACTACAACGCCATGATCGGGATCGGCGGCTGGGGCGGGCGCAACGAGAAATCCGGCCCGTATCTGCGTTTCCGTGACGGCCGCTGGACGCGGGACACGACCGCGGGCGTCGGCGGCAGCCATGGCCCGCAGCACGAGTTCATCGTCGAGGCGCGCGAACCGCAGCACCCGATCCTGCGCGGTCTGCCGGCGAAATGGAAGCACACGAAGGACGAACTTTACGACCGGCTGCGCGGCCCGGCGGAAAACGTGACCGTGCTGGCGTCGGCGCACTCGGAGAAGACCGGCGAGCACGAGCCGATGCTGATGGCGATCCCGTTCGGCCGGGGCCGCGTGTTTCACACCACGCTGGGCCACGCGGTCGAGGCCGTGGGCGGGCTCGGGTTTCAAGTCACGTTCGCGCGCGGCACCGAGTGGGCGGCGACGGGCGAGGTGACGCTGCCGGCGCCGGCGGCGGGCGCGCTCGGCGTTGAGCACGCGGCGGTGAAGTAGCGTCGGTCGGACGCCCGGGTGGCGCGCGCGATTTCGCAGTGTCCTTCGGCGGGGCCTTCCGCCACGTTCGCTCACCCCTCCATGAGAACATTGCTTTCGGCCTTGATGGTGCTGACCGCAGGCGCGGTGGCGTTCGCGGCACAGTCGACCGACCTCGAATACGGCCGCGCCGGCGGCGAGAGCCTGAAGCTCGACGCGTGGGTGCCGGACGGCGCGGGGCCGTTTCCTGCGGTGATCCTCGTGCACGGCGGCGGGTGGTCGGGGGGCGACAAGTCGGGCGGGCCGCGGAAGGGCTACATGCACCCGATGCACGCGCCGCTGGAGCAGGCGGGCTTCGCGTGGTTCTCGATCAACTACCGGCTGGCGCCGCAGCACCGCTACCCGGCGTGCATCGAGGATGTGGAGACGGCGATCCGCTGGGTGAAGGCCCACGCGGCGGACTACAAGATCGACCCGAAACGCATCGCGATCTCGGGCGAATCCGCCGGCGGACATCTCGTTGCGCTCGCGGCGGTGCGGGCGGATGCCAGCACGCGGCTGGCCGCCGTGGTGCCGTTCTACGGCGTGTTTGACCTGACGGCGATGGCGACGCCGGGCGAGCCGCTGCGGGAGAATTTCAAGAAACTCTTCGGTCGCGAAACCGCGGACGACGCGGCGATGAAAGTGCTGCGCGAGGCGTCGCCGCTGACGTATGTGAAGGCGGGGTTGCCGCCGTTCCTCCTTGTGCACGGTGCGGCGGATGCGACGGTGCCGCTGGCGCAGTCGGAGCGCCTGCGGGAGAAGCTGCGCGCCGCGGGCGTGCCCTGCGAACTAATCACGATCCCGGGTGGCGCCCACGGCATGCTCGGGTGGGGCCCGCTGGCGCCGGATTTCAAGGAGCGGATTGTGGCGTGGCTCGGGAAGACGCTGGAGGCCGGGAAGGCGTCGCCGTGAAACTGCGGCGGCTGCTCGCGCTCCTGTCGCCGGCCGCGGGACGCTGAGGCCTCCGCCGCTCAGGCGGGAGTCGCGACGGGTGCGGGCGGCGCGGCACGCACGGTCGGCCCCTCCACCCAGCGCGCCTGCACCGTGGTGCGCGAAGGCCACCGCGGAACGCCAAATTCGTTGCGCAGCACCTGGCCGACCACCAGTTCCGCCGCGCGCGCGCCGAGGACGCGCGGCTGCAGGTCGAGCGCGGCGCAGGGATGCGGGCTGTGGAGGACGTTCAGCAGCACGAAGCCGGGCGGGGCCGACGTGGGCGCGCAGGCGCGGAGCCAGGCGCGCGTCTCCGGGAAGTGGCTGAGCACGACGTCGGGCCGGTGCGTGCGGAACCACGGCGCAAACTCGGCTTCGAAATCCGGATACGCCGCCGTGATCAGCGGCGGCACGAGGCGATCGCCGCCGAGGGCGGACTGGTGCGCGCAGAGGGCGCCGCTCTGCCGCCGGCCGATCCGCTGATCGCGCTGCCGCTCGAGGATCAATCCCGGGCGCCGGTAGCCGCGGGCCGCGAGCCGCGCCAGCAGGTCGAGCATCGAACCGTAGTGATCCGGGCTGACCGAGTGCAGCGTCGGGCCGGTGGTCGTGTAGTCGGTGTAGATGCCGGCGTAGCGCGTCCAGTCGAGCGCCGAGAGATCGGCGGCGAACCACGACGGCAGCACGATCACGCCGTGCGTGCCGCGCGACTGGAGAATCGAGTCGAGGCGCGACCAGGGCAGCCGGTCCGGACCGACGGCGAATTCCGCGATCGAGAAGCCCATCTCCGCCGCGCGTGTCTTCGCGCCCGCGATCAGCTCGCGGGGAAACGGGCCGTGCGGGTGGTCCGGCTCGTGGATGTCCACGACGGCGAGCGCGCCGCGAAAGGACGACGCCCCGCGCGCGCGGTTGATCGAGCCGAGCACGGTCGCGACGAGCGGATTGGGCCGGTAGCCGGCGGCGACGGCGGCCTGCCGCACGCGCGTCACCGTATCCGGCGAGACACGACCCTTCCCGCGCAGCGCGTCGGAAATCGTGGTGCGGGAGAGCCCGAGGGTGCGGGCCAGGGTGTTGATCGAGGGCGCGCGGGGTAGCATGCCGAACAATCCGGCACTCCACCGGATAGACTTCGACCGGCAACGGTCGATGGTGCCTCACAGTCCGGCACCCCTTCGCTCCCCGCGGCGACGCGCCCCGCGTCCGCCGTCCGCCCCGGATCCCTTCACCTGCACACCATGAAACCCTGCCACCTGCGCGCCCCGCGCGCCCTGTTCGCCGCCGCCTTCGCGGCCGCACTCCCCGGCCTCGCGCCCCACGCGTCCGCCCAAACCGCCCCGCCGAAGCCGAAGGACGAGGCCGTCCTGCTCGCGCAGTTCACCATCACCGAAAACGCGCTGAATCCCTACCAGTCGCAGCAGGCGCTCTCCGCCTCGCGCACCGCGATGGCGATTCAGGACATCCCGCAGACGATTTCGGTCGTGCCGCGCGAGTTCATCGTCGACTCCGGCGCCGCCCGCATGCTCGACGCCGCCAAATACGTCACGCCCATCGTCGAGAACACGCTGCCCTTCGGCGGCGACCGCTACACCATCCGCGGCTTCCAGGTCTCGGCCGAGTTCATCGACGGCACCATGATTTCCGGCGCCGACGGCTACAGCATGTCGCAGTCGACCGCGAACATGGAGCGCCTCGAGATTATCAAGGGCCCCAACGCCATCCTCGTGCCCGGCGGCAGTCCCGGCGGCGTGATGAACCCGATCACGAAGTCGCCGATGAACCGTAATGCCGGCAGCATCACGCTCGGTGTCTCGCACTACTCGGGCAACACGCTCGACCTCGACTACAACCGCGTGCTCTCGAAGGACGGCAAGGCCGCCGCGCGCCTCGTGTATTCGCTCTGGCGCGTGAACTACTACATCAACGGCCAGTATCGCAACGGCTACGAGATCGCCCCGTCGTTCTCCTACCAGCTCTCGCCCGCGCACAAGTTCACGCTCAAGGCCGACTTCGTGCAGAACCGCGAGACCAACCTCGGCGGCCTGCCGATCGACCCGAGCGTCGGCGGCACCAGCGCCGCCCGCATCCCGCGCGGCCTGCCACGCGACTGGCAGTTCGGCGACGACACCGACACCCGGCACCGCTCGACCGAGCGCGTCAGCGCCGAGCTCCTCTCGACCCTCGGCGATCACGTGACCTCGCGCCTTTACGTCATGGGCGACCACATCCGCCGCTACGACATCGGCGGCACCTCGGCCGGCCTGACCAACGCCGGCGGCGGCAGCCGCAATCCCTTCACCGGCCTCTACGAGCCCGGCGTCAACTGGAACACCGCCGCGTTCAACGCCGCGCCGGGCGTCACGCTCGTCGGCACGCCCGCGCCCGTCACGGATCCCTCGACGTGGATCTACGTGCGCAACGTCGGCAAGAACGACCTCGAATACACCGAGGCGCACGTGAAGAACGACTACGCCGCGCTCTTCGAGACGCCGCTCTTCAAGAGCACGACGCTCGCCGGCTTCGCCGCCAACACCTCGAAGGTCCGCTGGGTCACGCCCGCCGCCGCCTCGCGCCCGCCGGTGCCGGCCAACAACCTCGCGTCGATCACGTATCCAGCTTATGTTTACCCGCCGATCCGGCCCGGATTGAACACCGCCGGCCTCGGCCTCGACCGCACGGGCAAGCAGGACGACCTGCAGGTCTTCCTCTTCGAGACCCTCGGCGTCTGGAAGGACCGCGTGCAGCTCTCCGGCGGCGTTTCGCGTTTCTTCGGCACGCTGGCGCGCACCGACAACACCGGCACCGGTATCGCCGCCGCGCTCCCGAACTCGCCCGCCTACAACCTCACGACCAACGCCACCTCGTTCGGCGTCGTCGTGAAGCCGATCCGGGAGGTGTCGCTCTTCTTCAGCCGCAACACCACCGGCAGCAACATGCCCGGCTCGCTCAACGCCGGCGTGACCGATCCCGCGGCGAAGTTCGCCGTCGGCGGCCAGCAGGAATACGGCGTCAAGACCTCGCTGCTCGGCGGCCGGCTCACGGCGTCGCTGGCCTACTTCGATATCCAGCAGACGAATACCTCGGTGACCAACAGCGAGTTCTTCCGGCTCCAGGCGCTCGGCGATTTCGCCGCGGCCGCGCTGCTCCCGCAGTTCCTCCTCTTCGACCTCACCTCGAAGGGTTGGGAGTTCGAGACGACGTATTCGCTCGGCAAGAACTTCACGATCCTCGGCAACATCTCCGACGTGAAGATCCGCCAGCCCGTGACGGACGTGCGCCTGCGCGGCGTGCCGGACAAGTCCTACGCCGTCTACGCCGACTACCGCTTCACCGAGGGCGGGCTCGCCGGGTGGGGCGTGAACGCTGGCCTTGATTACAAGGGCGACGTCGCGGGCGAGAACGCCTCCGGCTTCACCACGACGCGTCCGCTGCCCACCGGGCCGGCGTATGTGCCGGTGCAGCCGTCGTTCGTGGTCGCGGGCCGCACGCTGGTGAACGTCGGCGTGACCTACCGCCACGGGGCGTGGTCCGGCGCGCTCACGGTGTTCAACGCGTTCGACAAGGACTACATCCTCGCGGCCGGCAGCCGCGGCGCCGTCACGGTCGGCACGCCGCGCGACTGGAAGGTCAGCGCGACCTACAAATTCTAGCCCGAAGATTTCACACTCAGACGTGTGAAATCTTCGCCCTCGCCCCGATTGGGTCGGGGCTGTCGGGCCGACTTCGTCGGGGCTCGGTTTTGGCCAAAGGGGTTTGGCCAATGTCAGGTCAGGTCATAAGGGGCGCGCTGTGACGGCGCGCCCCTTTATTTTTTGGGGGCGTTCAAGGGTCGGCTGCGTTCGAAGCGCCGGCCCTGGCAATGTTCAATGCCCCAGGGCGCGCGCGTCCGCCTTGCGCGGGTCGGCGGCGCCGTGGCGGAGGTTGGTTTTCGGGTCGACGTAGATCGTCTCGGCGTCGCCCTGGTAGCCGCCCTCGTAGGAGACGCGCTCCTTCAGCACGTGGCCCTTCGCGGCGAGCAGGGCGGCGGTGTCGGGCGACAGGCCGTAGCTCTCATAGGTGAGCACGTCGGGCATCCACTGGTGGTGGATGCGCGGCGCCTCGACCGCCTTGGCCGGCGACATGCCGTGGTCGACGACGTTGGTGACGATCTGGAGCACCGTATTGATAATCGTGGGACCGCCGGGGCTGCCGGTGACGAGCAGGAGTTTGCCGTCCTTGAACACCAGCGTGGGCGTCATCGACGAGAGCGGGCGCTTGCCGGGGACGATGGCATTGGCGGGGCCCTGGAGGAGGCCGAACATGT
>CAZENI010000220.1:0-12546 GCA_964513055.1 uncultured Opitutus sp. | reverse complement strand
ACGAGCAACTCGTGGTCGCGAACGACGAGATCGCGTTCACCTTTCTCCAGGGGACGGCGGAGGCGGAGAAGCGGGTGAGGATCTTCGAGCTGGTGCCGTGACGGGCGCGCCGGCGCTCAGCCGCTGCGCTGCAACAGGAACGCTCCGGCGCCGTCGTGGCCGGTCTGCCACGGGAAGCTGCGGACGCTTTTCGCCAGCGTGAACGGACCGCCGGCCTTGCTCGCGATGAACGCGTCGACGACGTGCTCGTTCTCCTCGCGGTCGATGCTGCACGTCGAATAGACGAGCCGCCCGCCGGGGGCGACGAGCCGCGCGGCGGAATGGAGCAGGGAGAGTTGCTGCTTCGGGTGCTTCTTGAAGTCGCCGGGCTGCAGGCGCCACTTCACGTCGACGCGGTGGCGCATGACGCCGGTGTTGGAGCACGGCACGTCGAGCAGGACGCCGTCGTAGACGTCGGGCAGGCGGTGCTCGCGGAGGACCATCGCAATGTTCTCGAGCAGGTCGGCCTGGACCAGCGCGACATCGAGACCGGTGGTGCGCGAGAGGTTTTCCTTCAGCCGGTCGAGGCGGGCGGTCGGGAGATCGACCGCGACGAGGCGGCCGGCCTTCATCGTATCCGCAATCAGGAGGCTCTTGCCGCCGGGAGCGGCGCAGAGATCGAGGATGCTCTCGCCCGGCTGGGGCGCGAGGAGCTCGACGGGTGTGTGCGTCGAGGGATCCTGCAGGTAGAGGTGGCCATTTTTCAGGAGCGGCTCGACCTCCGGCCAGCGGCCGGACTCGACCTCGAAGACACCGGGCCAGGCCGTGGGCTTGAGGAAGTCGGGGGGCGTCGAGCCCTCGGGGCCGCGCCAGCGCGCGTAGACCGGCGCAGGGCGCTGGTTCCACTCGAGGAGCTGGCGGGTGGCTTCCGGGCCGAACTGGGCGAGCCAGCTCTGCACGAGCCAGGCGGGATGGGAGAAATATTCGCCGAGCTCGGTCGCGCTGACGTTGAGCGTCGGTGGCGGGCCCGCGAGCGCGGCGATGAGCTTGCGGACGACGGCGTTGACCAGCCGGGCTTCGGCGGGACTGGCGAGGCTCTTGGTCTGCTCGACCGCGTGATGGACGATCTTCGCGGCGCGGCCGGTGTCGTCATCCTGCGCCGCCTCGATCAGCTCGAAACCGGCGATGAACAGCACCGCGCGCGTGGCGAAGCGCGGCGGGTGCGGGACCAGCCGCCCGAGGGCGGCCTCGAGCCGGCCGAAATGGCGGACGACGCCGAGCACGAGATGCTGGCAGCGGGCGCGGGTCGGACCGGCGAGGGTGCGCGGGAGGGTGTCGAGGAGGGCGTCGATCCGCTCGTGGCGATCGAGCCAGCGGGCGACGAGCCGGGCGGCCGCGGGCCAGGCGGCGGTCGCGCCGGATTCAGCCGGTGCGGCGGGAGCGGCGCTCATGCGCGCCTCCGGGTCGAACGAGAGACAGGGAATGAGGCCGTTTTGACAGGCTGTTTGACAAGGCTAGACATTGTCCGCTCAACTCTCCCGTTCAGGCCCTCACACACGCAACCATGAATTCCGAAGCCGTTAACGCGCTCATTGCAAAAACGCCGTCCCTCAAGGCGGCCAAGCCCAAGCTCGAGGCGATGGAGCCCGGTTCGTATGTGGTTCACCGCAGTTGGGGTTTCGGCCAGATCAAGAGCTACGACGAGGCGGCGCAGCGGCTGATCATCGATTTCAAGGGGAAGAAGGGCCATGCGATGGATCCGGTGTTCTGCATCACCACGATGGATGTGCTGCCGGAACGGCATCTCCTCGTGCGCAAGGAGACGGACACCAAGAAGATCAACGAACTGATCGCCGAGAATCCCGCGCAGCTCGTGGTCGAGGCGCTTCAGGCCTACCCGAACAACGCCGCGACGGCGATCGAGCTGGAAATCACGCTCGCGCAGGTCATCGGTGAGGAGAAGTTCAAGAAATGGTGGTCGCTGGCCAAGAAGGCCGTCGCCAAAGACCCGCGCGTGCAGGTGCCGGAAAAGAAGACCGAGTGCTACGTCGTCCGCGAGACGCCGGTCTCGGCCGAAGACGAGATTCTCGAGCAGTTCACGGGCACGCGCTCGGCGCGCCGCCGCATCGCCCTCGCGGTGGACATGATGGACGCTACCGGCCGCAAGGACGTGAAGGTGGATCTTTCCGTGGTGCTCAAGGGCGTCGCGGACGCCGTGAAGGATTCCAACCAGCTCGACGCCGCCGAGCGCCTGTTCGGCGCGGCGGTGCGTGATGACCTCGCGAAGGCGGTCGGGGCGGAGAACACCTTCGAGCCGACGCAGGCGACGATCATCGCCAACGTCCGCGATCTGCCGGCGATGGCCGAGAAGATTCCGGTGCAGTTCCAGTCCCGTTTCCTCGACCTGATCCAGGAGACGCACCCGATCGAGGCGCGCGACGTGTTGTTCAACCTGCTGAAGACCTCGCAGGGCAAGTTCACGACGGAGTGCATCAATTTCCTCGTGGAGCACGGCCACGCCGACGAGCTCGCCGCCACGCTCAAGCGCTGGCAGACGGAGCAGAACCTGCGGGCGCCCGTCCTCCTCTGGATCGTCAAGAACCGGCACTCGAAGAAATTCGCGAAGCTGCTCAACGACCTGATCACGCCGCGCCTCCTGAGCGCGATCTTCTTCGCGATCGACTACGAGGCGCTGCAGGCCTCGAGCGCGCGCCGCATCCCGCTGGCGGACATCCTGAGCGAGGACACGGACCTGATCTCGGACCTGCTCTCGACGGCGGATCCGGAGACGGCGCGCGATCTCGCGAACACGCTGATGCTGAACCAGGGCTTCGAGGAGCTGACGAAGAAGTCGCTGCTCGCGCGGTTCATCAAAATCTTCCCCAAGATCCAGTCCCTCGTCGCGGCCGATGCCGAGAGCAAGGAGGAGCAGCTCCTCGTCTCGCGCTCCAGCTACGATCGCAAGCGCGAGGAATACGAGACCATCGTCTCGAAGAAGATTCCGGAAAACTCGAAGGCGATCGCAACTGCGCGCGAGCACGGCGACTTGAAGGAGAATTCCGAATACAAGATGGCCAAGCAGGATCAGCAGGTCCTCATGGCGCAGAAGACGCTGCTCGAGAAGGATCTCGGCCGCGCGCGCGTGACGGACTTCAAGGAGGCCAGCATCGAGCAGGTCAGCGCCGGCACGATCGTGGCGGTGCGGTCGGCGGCCGGGGCGAACACGACTTACACCATCCTCGGTGCCTGGGACGGCGATCCGGACAAGAACATCATCTCCTACAAGACGGCGCTGGGCGCCGCGCTCCTCGGGAAGAAGCCCGGCGACACCGTCACGGTGAAGGCCGGCGGCAACGAGGAAGACTACACGATCGTCAGCATCTCGCGTTTCGCCGACAAGGCCACGAGCTGAGCGCCCCGCGGCGCAGGCCGGACAAGTCTCAGGCGGGCCCGACCGGGCCCGCCTTTTTCATGGCGCGGTGTGGCGCGAGAATAAATCTTTCGCTCCCAGCGCTTCCCGTTCTTTCTCTTGGGCCTGCTGCCGCCCGTGAACGCCTCCTGGGATATTCTCAAAACGCTGTCGGACCCCACCCGGTTGCGGCTGCTTGCGCTGGTGATGCGGGAGGAGCTGTCCGTCGCGGAGCTCCAGGAGATCCTCGGGATGGGCCAGTCGCGGATCTCGTCGCAGCTCGCGCTGCTGCGCACCGTGAATCTCGTGACGGATCGCCGCGAGGGGAAGAACGCGTTTTATTCGCTCCGTGCGAACCTGGCGCCGAAGACCCTCGCCCTGACCCGGGCGGCCATCGATTCCGTGGGGGAACTGCCGGTGATGGACGAGGATCGCGAGAACCTCGATCGGATCCTGCAGAAGCGCCGCCGGACGCAGGAGCAGTATTTCAACCTGATCGCCGGGCGGCTCGGAAAGCACTACTGCCCGGGGCGATCGTGGGAGGCGATCGGGCACCTGGCGCTGCGGCTGACGCCGGCGATCGACATCGCCGATCTCGGCGCGGGCGAGGGGCTGCTGTCGCAGTTGCTCGCGCACCGGGCGCGGCAGGTGTGGTGCATCGACAACTCGCCGCGCATGGTGGAGGTCGGGACGGAACTCGCGAAGAAGAACGGCCTGGCCAATCTCAGCTACAAGCTGGGCGACATCGAGCACGTGCCCTTGCCAGACAAGTCCGTGGACCTGTCGATCCTCAGCCAGGCGCTGCACCACGCGCAGCACCCGCAGGCGGCGGTGAGCGAGGCGTTTCGCATCCTGCGACCTGGCGGACAGGTGCTGGTGCTTGATTTGAACGAGCACGCGTTCGAGAAGGCGCGCGAGCTCTACGCGGATGTCTGGCTGGGCTTCAAGGAGAGCGCGCTGCACGCGTTCCTGAAGAAGGCGGGGTTCATCAAGGTGGAGGTGACGGCCGTCGCGCGGGAGGCCACCGAGCCGTATTTCGAGACCCTCCTGGCGAGCGGCGTGAAAGGCGCGCGATGATGGAGGGACTTTTCAGCGACTGGTCCGGCGTTGGCGTGCTGACGAAGCTGCTGTGGCTCGCGCAGCTCGCGCTCATCGTGCACGTATTCAAGACGGGCCGACCCTACTGGTGGTTTCTCGTGCTCCTGATCGCCCCCGGCATCGGCGGCATCGCGTATTTCCTGATCGAAGTGCTGCCGGATCTGCGCGGCCCGCCCAGCCGCGGCGGCGGCCGCGGGAGCTGGAAACCCAGCGCGTGGCGTATCCGCGATCTGCGGGCGGAGCTCGATGAGACGGACACGGTGAAACTGCGCCTCGCGCTGGCGGCGGAGTTGCTGGGCGCCGGGCGCGCGGAGGAGGCCTGCGCGGAGGCGGAGGCCTGCCTGCAGGGCGTCTTTCGCGACGATCCGCACACGCTGGCGGCGGTCGCGCGCCACCGGCTCGAGGCGGGCAAGGCGGGCGGGGCGCTGCAGGCGATCGAGAAGATCGACACGCGCGCCGACCGGCTGCTGGCGCAGGAGGTCAGTGTGATGCGCGGGCGTGCGCTCGTGGAGACGCGTCGCCACGCCGAGGCGCAGGCGGTGCTGCGGCCGGTCGTGGGGAGCTACATCGGCGAGGAGGCGCGCTACTTTCTCGCGTTGTCGCTGCACGCGACCGGCGAACACGCGGAGGCGCGCGAACTCTGGACGGAGATCCGCAAGCGCTTCCGGCGCGCCAATCGCGGCTGGCGGCGATCGGAGGGGCGCTGGTTCAAGCTGGCGGGTGAGCAGTTGAGCGCGGAGAAGCGGTAGCGCGGGCGGCGCCGGCCCGTGCGGTCTTCGCGGTTGCGGCGGAAGCGGGCCGCGTGCAACGATTCCGTTTCCGGCGAGTCTTATCCCGCCGATGCCCGCGCCCATGAAGATTTCCCTGAAGTTCCTCGCCCTGTTTCTGCTCGCGATCACCGGAATGTCGGCCGGCACGAAACGCGAGGAGGTCCTGTTCCTGTTCGAGAACCGCAAGCTCACCGTGGCCGTGCCGCCCGGTTTCGGTTATGCGAACGGCAAGGACGATCTGGGGCTGATCAATCTCCAGATCGCGGCGCCGAAGGACAAGGTGACGCTGCACGTCGTCTTTGTGCCGGATCCCGAGGGGCAGTTTGCGAACGCGCGCACGCGGAAGGAAAAGATGGTCGAGCTCTTTCAGGAATACGTCGAGAGCTCGGTCGAGAAGGGGATGCAGTTCGAGGAGCTGGAACCGCGGGCCGGCGTGGGCACGTATTGTGCGTTTACAGACGCCAGTCTCGTGGGGAAGACCAGGATGGCGCCGGGCGAGTATCTGCACGTCACCGCGGGCGTGAAGGCGTGGCCCGGGGTGCTCGCGATTTTCCGGATGTTCAGCCAGGACACGACGTCGGCCGAGTATCAGGCGGCGATGGCGATGCTGCGCGAGAGCGTGCAGGAGCGGGCCGTGCCGCTGAAATAGGGCGGGCCCGCGGGGGAGCGCCGCCCGGGCCTCACATCTTCTTCACCGCGTAGGCCATGGCCTCCGCGATCTTCTCGAGCTGTTCCTCGGTGTGCATCGCCGAGATGGCGGTGCGGATGAGGTCCTTGCCGGCGGGCACGGCGGGCGCGATCGACATGACGGTGAAGACACCCTTTTCGAGCAGGGCCTTCCAGAACGGGTAGACGCGCTCCTTCGAGCCAAGGACGATCGGCACGGCGGGGGTCTCGCTTTCCCATGTGTCGAGGCCGAGGGACTTGAGCATCGCGCGATACTTGCGGGTGTTGGCCCACAGTTTCTCGAGGTGCTGCGGCTCGGTCTGCATCAGCTCGAGGGAGGCCTGCGCGCAGGCCGCCTGGCTCGGGCTCACGGCGGCGGAAAAGACCGTCTGCTTCGAGTTCGTCCGCAGATACTCGATGACCTCGCGCGACGCGGCGACGAAGCCGCCGGTGCTGGCGAGCGACTTCGACATGCTGCCGCAGATGATGTCGACCTTGTCGTTCAGTGCGAAGTGATCGACGGTGCCGCGGCCCTGCCGGCCGAGGACGCCGAATCCGTGCGCGTCGTCGAGCACCGTGAAACAGTCGCTCTCCTCCGCGATCTCCGCGAGCTCGGGCAGGCGGGCGATGTGGCCCTCCATGGAGTAGACGCCCTCGATGACGAGCATCTTGGGAGCGTCCGGATTGGTGGCGGCGATGACCTCGCGGAGGTCGTCGGGATTATTGTGGGAGAAGCGCTCGACGGTCGCCATCGACAGCCGGATGCCGTCCCAGAGGCACGAGTGGATGTTCTTGTCGGCGAGGATGACATCGCCCTTCTGGGCGAAGGTTGCGACGCTCGAAAGGCAGGAAAGATAGCCGGCGACGCTGATGTGGCAGGCCTCGCGGTTGAGGAAGGCGGCGAGTTTCTCCTCGAGCTCGAGGTGAAAGGCCCGCGAGCCGTTCGAGATGCGCGCGCCCGTCGTGCTCGTGCCCCACTTGAGCATCGCGGCGCGGCCGGCCTCGATGACCTTGGGGTGGAAGGACAGCCCGAGATAATCGTTGCTGGACAACATGATCATCTCTTTGCCGTCGAGCCGCACGGTGGTGCCGCGCTGCGCCTCCATGGCGTGGTAAAAAGGCGCGTATTTCAGCCGCATCTTCGTCGCGTAATCATCGCGACAGCGCGCAAGGTGCGCCTTTTTGTTTCGGGTGAAGAAGGATAACGCCATGTCTCGTGAAAACGCTGAGCAGCGCGCGTGCCTATTGCAAATGCAAAGGCTGAAAGTGCCGCTCCGGAATGTAACTGAATGGTCTCTCTTTCCGCGCTGGCGCTAATCGGACGCGTGCGGCGGCCACGCGCATATCCATTCAGTCAATTCACGGGCGTAGTCGGTCCAGGTCTTGAAGCGCCGCGCGCGGGCGCGCGCCGCGAGAGCGGCGAGCTCGGCGGGCGAGTGCAGAAGCTGCGCGATCGCCGCCGCGATCGCCGGAGCGTCCAGCGTTTCCAGCATGAGGCAGCCGCCATCGCGCGCCGACTCGCCCAGTGCGCCGCGGGACGAGCAGATGCAGGGCTTGCCCCGCGACAGGCTCTCGATCACCGGGAGGCCGAAGCCCTCGATCACCGACGGATAGACCGTGAACGTGCACGCCGCGTAGGCGGCGCCGAGCGCGGCCTCGCTGGCGGGGCCGTCGTAGCGCAGGGGCCGGCCGGCGGCTTGCAGCGCGCGCAGGCGTGCGAGCGCGGCGGCGCCTGTCTGCGGGTTGGCGAGGCCGATCATCTGCAACGAGAATTTTTCGCCGCGCGACCAGAGGAGTTCGCAGGCCTCGAGGAGCGCGGCGTGATTTTTTCGTCCCTCGATCGAGCCGACGCAGAGCACGGCCGGCACCGGCGCCGACGGGGGGATTTCACCGTTCGCGGGCGGCGGCTGGGCGTCTATCCCCAGCGGAATCGCGACGACGCGCGGCGTCGCGCGGGCGCCGAGCCAGCGCCAGTAGTCGGTAAGCGCGTCCCGCGAGTCCGCGGAGACGGCGGCGACGCCATCGAACGCGAGCAATTCCTGGAGATAGGCGGGGAAGCGCGCGACGGTGCCGGTGGGCGTGAGCTCGGGGAACTTCAGCGCGATGGCGTCGTGGAAGATCGCGACGCGCGGTCCGCCGGTCGCGGCAAACAGCGCGGGCAGGGCACGACCCACGGCGGGCGAGAAGATCTCGGGCACGATCAGCCCGGAATTGGCGGGCAGGGCGGGAGCGCCGCGGCCCGCGAGGCGGCTGAGGCCGCCGCGGATCTGCGCGGCGAGCGGCCAGTGCGCGCCGCGTTTCGACGACGGCTGGTCCGACGCGAGGTTGACCTCCTCCCAAGATTCGAGCTCGCGCCAGGCGCCGCGGTGCGGGTCGTGCGTGATGCCGACGGCGTGCTTCCCGAGCGCGGTGCGCAGGCAGCGGGTGACGCGCTGGACGCCGGTGCGCGCCCGGGTGTGGCTCGTGTGCGAAAGATCGAGAAGCAGCGGGGCGGGCATGGCGGCGATCAGGGTTGTGGCACAGCGAGTTCCCAGAGGCCAATATTGCGCACGCCGCCGATCTTGCGCCAGGGACCGGGACAGCGGCGGAAGGCGTCCTTCTCCTCGAAGTCGAAGATCACCGCGCAGAGGGGCCGGCCGGCCCTCTGCGCGAGCGCGGCGTAGCGGGCGAAGTCCGGCGCGTCGATCTGATCCCAGCGCAGCACGGGAAACTCGCTGTAGAAATACAGCGCGCCGCTGAACGCGAAACTCAGCACGAGCGCGTCCTTCGGCAACTGTTGAACCGCGAGACGCGAGCCGTCGGCGTAGGCTTGCTCGTAGCCCTTCATCAGGAAGACATCGAGCCGGGGCGTCCAATACCACGAGCCGGCGACGGCCCAGAGTCCGAGCACGACGGCGGCGACGGTGCTCCGCCGCTGCCGCGTGGCTGGGGCGCGGCCGGCGCCGAGGCTCGCGAGGGCTTCGGCACCGAGCAGCCCCGCGACGATCAGCGCGGGGACGGCGGGTAGGATGAAGCGCAGGCACCACCAGACTTCACGTGAGACTTCATAGAACGCGTAGAGGCCGGCGATCGCGCCGAAGACGAGCGTGAGCGCGAGCAGCGGCCGGCGCCGCGTCTCCCGCGGGCGCCACGCGGCGAACGGGAGGACAAGCAGCGCGGCGGGCAGGAGCAACGCGAGCCACTTCGCGAAATGGAGGGCGGTGGGCGCGCCATATGCGGTGGAAAACGCCGCGAAGACATCGCCGTAGCCCGAGCGCAGCGCGCCGCCGTAGAGGAGGTGGTTGTAGCAGCCGAACCAGATCGCGCCCGGCAGGCCGCCGAGTCCGAACCAGGCGAGCCGCCGCACTTCGAGCCCGAGCAGCACGAGCAGGGCGGGTGCGAGCACGACATTCGTCGGGCGCACGAGCACGGCGACCGCGAAGGCCGCGCCGGCCGCGAGCGCCCAGCGGCGCGAGGCGCGCGCGCGCAACGCCGCGTAGAGCGCGGCGAGCGTCCAGGTCGTCGCGAGCGTGTCGCTCAGCGGTTGCACCGACGTGAAGATGAACACGGGGAACGCCGCGAGCGTGACGGCGCCTGCGAGCGCCAGTGGCACGGAAACGCCTGACTCGCGCGCGACGAGGTAGCACAGCGCCAGCGCGCCGAGGGCGGCGAGCAACGCGACCGCGGCGGGCCCGGCTTCCCATCCGAACAATTTGCCGGCGAGAGCGAAGTGCAGGGGCAGGCCCGTGGGATACGTCGGCGTGAGGCGCGCGGGGTCCGCGGACGGGAAGAAACCCTGCGGCAGAAAATGCATCGGGTTGAGTGAGCGGCGCGGGCCGAACTCGGCGGGCGCGCGGAGGTCGGTGAAGAGTTCGCCGGCGGCGAGGAGCCGCGCGCTGTTCAGGTAGCCGGAGGAATCCGAGCCGCCGGCCACGATGGCCGAGTGCCGGCTCAGGAAAAACGCATAGCCCGCGAGCGCGACCACCGCCAGCCATCGGACCCAACGCGGCGACCGAAGGGTGGCGGCGGGGGGATTCGGATTTGACATGGTGCGGTCGCGTTCTGTGATGCCGAAAACTGTCCGTGAGAAAATTGGAAGACAAGCGCCCGCATGGCCCGCGTCGTTCCGCCAGCCTGCGCGGCGCGCGGTGCGGCGGATGAGCGCCCCGCGCCCGACGCCCCGGGGCGGACATCTGCTGCGGTTGCTGGGCTCGCCGCGGCGCGTGGCCTACTTGGGATCGGTGGCGTTCTTCCTCTGGTGCGTCGCGCAGTTTTTCCATGCCGACACCGGCTTCTCGAGCCTCATCTCGATCGGCGATCTGTTGAAGGACTCGAAGGTCGCGGCGCTGCGGCAGACGCCGCACTATGTCTACGAAAACGTGCACGGCTACGACGGGGCGTATTACGTGCAGCTCGCGCTTCACCCGACGCTCGACAATCCCGAGCTCACGAAGGCGATCGACAACCTGCCTTATCGGGCGAAACGGATCCTGTTCTGCTGGGCGGCCTGGGGCCTCGGCCTCGGCCAGCCGGCGTGGATCGTGCAGGCGCACGCGTTGTTGAACGTGCTCTGCTGGCTCGCGCTGGGCTGGGTGCTGCTGCGGTGGTTCCCGCCGGATCGCTGGGATAATTTCCTGCGCTGGGCCGGGATCATGTTTTCCCACGGCGTGTGCATGAGCGTGCGCAATTCCCTCGTCGACGGACCGGCGCTGCTGCTCGTCGCCCTCGCGCTGCGCTGGCTTGAGGAGGGGCGGCGGGGCGCGGGCACTGTGACGCTGGCGCTTGCGGGCCTCGGCAAGGAGACAAGCCTGCTGGCGTCGGCGGGCCTCGACTTCGACTGGCGGGCGCCGCGCACGTGGGGCCGCCCGGCGCTGACGGTGCTGCTGGTCGCGTTGCCGCTGGCGGCGTGGATGCTCTTCATCAAGTGGAAATTCGGCCCGGCGGAGGATCCGGGGATGGGCAACTTCACGCTGCCATTCGCCGGCTTCGTGGAGAAGTGGCGCGCGGCGTGGAGCGCGGCGTTCGGGCCGGACCGGGGCGGGCTGCACTGGGCGACGCTCGGCGCGGTGCTGGCGCTCGCGGTGCAGTGGCTGTTCTTCGCGCTGCGCTGGCGGCCGGCCGAGCGGTGGTGGCGCGTCGGCGTGGTATTCGCCGCGATGATGATGTTCCTCTCGACGCCGGTGTGGGAGGGCTTTCCCGGCGCGTCGACGCGCGTGCTGCTGCCGATGACGCTCGCGTTCAACGTCCTCGTGCCGCGCGGGTGGCGGTGGCTGCCGGTGCTGATCGCGGGCAACCTGACGGTGGCAGCGAGCGTATTCGAATTCTCCCCACCGCATGAGTTCTACCGGGTGCGCGGCGACGCCGGGCTGCGGGCGGCGGTGCGGCTGGTGCCGGCGCCGGGCTGGCACGGGCCGGAGCGGCACCTCGAGCAGCACTGGCGCTGGAGCGCGGGCGCCGCGGAGCTGCATGCGAACAACACCTCGGCGCAGGCCGTCCGCATGACGGTGCGCGGCCAGGCGACGTCGGCGGAAGGGCTGCGCGCGCTGCGGGTGTTGGCGGGCGAAAAGCTGCTGTGGGGCGACACGATCGGGCATGGCGTGACGGAGCTGCGCTTCGGCCTCGTGCTGCCGCCCGGGGAGACGGTGCTGAGATTCGTGACCGACCGGCCGGCGCAGCGCATCGGGACGGACCCGCGCGACCTCGCGTTCCAGATTTCGAATTTGGAAATCGTCCTCCAGCCCGCGGCCGTGCCACGATGAGGAAGATCGCAAACGACCCAGACAAAATGTGGAAAGCGGGAAATCAGGAAACGGATCCGAGGCAGGGGGGATTCGGCCCGCGGTCGCGGCTTTTTCCTGATTTCCCGCTTTCCCCGTTCCTCTCCTCCGAGCCCTTCGCATGAGTTCCCTATTGCGCCTGCTTCCCTTTTACCGGCACCTGCAGAAGGAAAACGATCGCCTGCGCGCCGACCTCGCGCGGCTGCGGACGGAGCAGGCGGACTGGGCGCGGTTTTTTCCGCCGGGGCATTTCTACTCGCCGCTGCCCTCGCGCGCGGAGGTGGCGGAAGCGTTTGAGCGGGGCGGCTTCGGCCCGCCGTTTCCGGCGATCGATTTGAACGAGGCGGGGCAGGTGGCGCGGCTCGAGCGCTTCGCGGCGTGGTATCCGGAGCAGCCCTTCCCGGAGAAGGCGACAAAGGGCGCGCGGTTTCATTTGGAGAACCCGTCCTACGGCCACTACGACGCGATCATGCTCTACTGCATGCTGCGCGAGGCGCGGCCGCGGCGCATCATCGAGGTGGGCTCGGGCTTCAGCTCGGCGGCGATGCTCGACCTCAACGACGGGCTGCTCGGCGGCGGCGTGCAGATGACCTTCATCGATCCCGACATGATCCGGCTGCGGAAGCTGCTGCGCGAGGAGGATGCCGGGCGTGTGACGCTGATCGAGAAACGCGTGCAGGAAGTGCCGCTGGAGACGTTTGCCGCGCTCGAGGAGAACGACGTGCTCTTCATCGACTCGTCGCATGTGAGCAAGATCGGCAGCGACGTGAACCGCCTCTACCTCGACGTGCTGCCGGTGCTCGCGCCGGGCGTGCTGATCCACATCCACGACGTGGCGGGCAACCTGGAGTATCCGCGCGAGTGGCTC
>CAZENI010000219.1:0-12548 GCA_964513055.1 uncultured Opitutus sp. | reverse complement strand
CACGGTCTCGTGGATCAGATCGTGAGCCGGCTCGACTTGCGTGAGCGCCTGCACGATCTGCTGTCGGCCCTGCACCTGCGCAAGCGGCACGTGGCGCCGGCGGCGGGGAACGCGTCCTGACGCGCGCGCGACCGCCCCGATGAGCGCGCGCGAACCGGCCGGTTACGCGGCGGTCAAGGACCACCTGTTCGCCCGGAAGGCGCACGGGGCGAAATTCGGCGTCGACCGCATGGCGCGGCTGGCCGAGGCGCTCGGACACCCGGAGCGCGCCGTGCCGTGTCTCCATGTCGCGGGGACGAACGGCAAGGGCTCGGTCGCCGCGATGCTCGACGCGATCCTGCATGCGGCGGGCTGGCGCACGGGGATGTTCACGTCGCCGCATCTCGTGCACCTCGGCGAGCGCGTGCAGGTCGACCGGCGCGCGCTGTCGGAGGCGGAGATCGTCGGCTATTTCGAGGAACTGCGACCGCTGGCGGACGCGATCGCCGCGCGGGAGGCGGACGACGCGCCGAGTTTCTTCGAGTTCATGACGGCGATGGCGTTTTTGCAGTTCGCGCGGAAGCGGTGCGACGTGGGCGTGGTCGAGGTCGGGCTCGGCGGGCGGCTCGACGCGACCAACATCCTGACGCCGGAGGTGAGTGTCATCACGTCGATCGCGATGGATCACTGCGAACTGCTCGGCGACACGCTGGAGCAGATCGCGCACGAGAAGGCGGGGATCATCAAGCCCGGCCGCCCGGTGGTCCTCGGCCGCATGCCGGCGGCGGCGGAGGCGACGATCCGGACGATCGCCCGCGAGCGCGGCGCGCCGGTCACATCGGTGGAGGAGACGTTCGGGCACGACGTCGCCGGCTATCCGCACACGAATCTCGAGGGCGACTACCAGCGGTGGAACGCCGCGACCGCCACGCTCGCCGTCCGCGCGCTGGATCCGCGCTGGCGGATCACCGACGCCGCCGTGGCTTCCGGGCTCGCGCACGTCGACTGGCCCGGGCGCTGGCAGCGCGTGCAGCTCGGCGGCCGCCTCGCGATCCTCGACGCCTCGCACAACCCCGAGGGTGCGCAGGTGCTCGAATCGAATCTCGCGCACCTCGTCGCCGAGACGCAGCGCGCCCCCATCGTCATCACCGGCGTGCTGGGCGTCGCGCGGGCGCGCCCGCTGATCGAGACGATCGCGCGGCACGCGCGGGAGATTCACTTCGTGGTGCCGCAGCAGCCGCGGGCCTGCTCGTTTGCGGAACTCGAGTCGCTGCTGCCGGCGGACTATCGCGGCCGGGTCGTGCGCGCGACGATCGAGGAGCTGTTTCCCGCGCCGGATCGCTGCACCGCGGGCGGGCCGGACGACGTAGTGGTCGTGACCGGGTCGATTTACCTGCTGGGCGAGGTGATGGCGCGGCTCGGGTAGGAGCGCCGCTATCTCATACCAACGGCTGAGGTGTTTTTGACTTTGGCTCAGCGGCGCCGGTAGGGCCTGACCTCCGGGCGGGCCGTGGGCGTGCGGAGATCCTGACGGCCCGCCCGGAGGTCGGGCCCTACCCTCGGAGAAGTCCAAATCTCATGTGACGTTGGTATCAGAAGGCGTCTAAAAAGGTGGCGCGCGGCTCTCATCGGTAGCGGAACGCGTGAGCGTTCCGTCCGACGCCGCGAGGCGCCGCCACGAAAGCCCCACGGCTTCCGCTACCGGAAAAGACTCTTTTTCGACGCCCTCTCAGGCGAGCTTCACCAGATCCATCGTGGTAGGCACGTCCTTGATAATCTGGGACGGCTCGGGGCCGACGCCGAGATAGCGGAGGTTCGGGAGCTTCTCCGCCGCCGGCCACAGGCCGCCCGCATACGCAACGTCGAGCAGGCTCTTCATCATCGCGGCCACATAGCGCTGCGCGTTCTTCGGCAGATCCTCGAAGCGGCGGACCTGCGAGACGTCCTCGGTCCAGCCGGGGTGCTGCGTGTAGATCGGCCGCAGCGTGCGGCGGACGGCCTCGTTGCGCGGCACGTGCGCGTAGGCTTTGCCGTGCGCATCGGCGTAGCCGACGCAAATCTGCAGGTCGCCCTGCCACTCGCCGCTGTGGGTGAGGGCGTCGAGCTTGTTGATCATCACGTCCTGGAAACCGCCGTAGCGGAGGGCGTCGCCCTTTTCCACGGCGTCATACCAGCCGACCATGCGCTGGCGGCCGGTGCTGGTGCCGAACTCGATCCGCTTCAGCTTCGCCGCGAGCGGATGCGCGTCGTCCATCTGCGTGAGGAACGTGTGCGTGCCGACCTTGGTGTCGTAGGCCTTCGCGACGCCGAAGGTGTGGATCCGCTGCACGGGGATGCCGGCGCTCTCGAAGAACTCGGGCGTGAACGTGTGCGACGCGGTGACGTTGGGCGAGAAGCCGTGGCGCTTGTCGAGCCAGTAGGCCTGGCCGAACTCGCCGATGATGGTGCGGCCGGCGGCGAGTTCGCGCAGGATGAGTTCGCGCACCTCGCCGATGTTGTTCGCGAGGGCGGTGCCCGCCTCCCAGTAGGTGGCGGTGAGCGCCTCGAGGTTGAGGGTGAAGGGATCGCCGCCGTGGAATTTCGAGAAATCGAACTCCTCCTCGTGAAACACCCCGAGTGCGATGGCCTCGGCGTTGGCACGCTGCTCGGCGGCGGTGAGGCGCTCGAAGAACGTGTCCCACGTCGCCTCGCTCACGCGGCACACGTGCTGGATGACGCGACAGGCGCGGTCGGCGCGCTGCGCGAGCTTGCGGGCGAAGTAGTTCGAGCCGGCCAGGAAATCCGAATACGTGATCTGCTGCTGGCCGACCTCGTCGAGATAGGCGGGCGTGATGCCGCGGCCGGTCGAGCCGCGCGGCTCCTCGGCGAGGACATTGACGCGGTAATCCTCCCACGCGAGGTCGAGCAGGCGGTGGGTGAGATCGGAGACGAGCGTGCGCTCGTCAATGAGGAGGCGCGATAGGATGGCGTGGCCCTTCTGCTCGAGTGGCTTCGTTTCCCACCAGATTTTCCGGGGATCGGCGACGACGCCGCCGCCGATGCAGAGGTGCGCGGCGTCGCGGACGACCACGCCGGCGGGCAGGAGGTTGAGCTTGATGCCGCCGGCGGTGTGGCCCGAATTGGCGCCGCCGTTGACCTTGAGGACGACGGAGACGGGCGAGGCGGTGCCGCGCAGTTCGTCGGCGACCTCGGGGATCAGCCGGCCTTTGCCTTCATCGCCGAGGGAAATGCCGACATCCGCGATGAGCTGGCTGGAGAAGGGGAGCAATGACATGGTTGCGAGTGATGCAACCGAGCGCGTGAAAACCCTGTTGCCGCGAAGTCAAAACGCGACGCAGCGGGCGAGCGCAAACAGAAAAAGCGCGATGACAGGCACGGACCGCGCCGGTGCGTTCTAGGCGGGGGCGGCCACGGCGCGCTCGAAATGCCGCCCCCAGTCGGGGTGCGGTGAGAGCGCGACGGGCTTGACGTCGCCGAGCCGGCGCCCGCGCGCCACCTCGGCGGCGGCATACCGGGCATAGCCCGCACCGGCCAGCGCCACGATCCGCGGCGCGCCGAGCTGGTCGAGCTGGCGACAGAGCGCGTAGTGCGGGTTTTCCCGCAGCGCGGCATCGAGCGCTGCGGCGGGCGGAATCCCGCGGGCGTCGCCGGCTTCCAGATAAAGCACGTAACGCCAGCCGGAGTCCTCCGCCTCGGGCGCGAGCATCGCGAACGGTGCGGGCCCGCACAGGCGCGCGAGCACCGTGCCGACGAAGGGGTCCGAGAGCTTTTCGCCGCAGCGATCCGAGACGCTCCGCCCGCGGCCGAGAAAGCGCAGCGACGGCGTCAGCCCGACCCAGCCGTCCACCTCGACCTGATCGCCGAGCCGGTAGCGCCAGAGGCCGCCTCCGGTCGTGACGACGACCTCGTAGGTCGCGCCGCTGCGCAGATCGGCGACAGGGTGCACCCGGCCGTCCTCGGCGAGGAACTCGAAGAAGTGCGAGTTGACCGCGACAGGATGGGCGCCGTCGAACGGCAGCGTGACGAAGCCCTCGGTCGCGAGCAGGCCTTTCGGCTGAATCGTGACGCCCGGCAGGCGCCGTGCGAGTTGCGCCGCCGGTCCCGCCGCGAGGGCATCCGCCCAGCAACTCACGACCCGCAGCGCGGGCCAGATCGCAGCCGGGTCGAGCGGACTCACCGCCCTGAGCTGGTGCGCGCGGCGGGCGGCGCCGCTCCCGGCCAGCGCCGCGAGGAGTTCGTCCCAGTCGCGCGCGAGCGTGTCGAGCAGCAGCGCGAGAAACGACGGATGCCACACGGAGATCAGCCGCAGATCGGGGCGGCGGAGCAGGTGCAGTAGCACGGTCCGGCGAAACGCCGCGGGCTCGGCGAGGTGGCGCACTGTGGCGGGCACCGCCATGGCGGCGTCGATCAGCCGGGCGCGCGCGCCGCCGAGGTAGTCGCGATCGTCGTCGAAACCGATCGGCACGACGGACGGTTCCGGGGCCGGCGCGCCGTCGAGCGGCGTGACGGACCAGTAGGCGGAGCCCAGCGGGATGGAGGGATGGCGCCGCGCGAGGTCGACGAGCCACGGCCCGATCGCGGCGTTGAACTCGCGCTGCAGGCCGGCGGTGAACGGGATCAGCTTGCGCGCGCCGCTCGTGCCGCTGGTCGGCACGAGACGCGTGACGGGGTCGGCCGTGAGCACGTTGGTCTCACCTTTTCGGATGCGCGCGACCCACGGTTCGACGGCGTCGTAGTCGACGATGGGCACGCGGCGGGCGAACTCGGCGTAGGAACGAATCTCGCCGGCGCCGTGGGCGCGGCCGAAAGCGGTGACGCCGTGGCGGGCGAGATGGGCGCGCAGCCAGTGTTCCTGCGCAGCGGCGGGGTCGCGCAGCGCGCGGGTGAAACGGCGATGCGCGGGCAGGCTCGCGGCCAGCCAGGCGAGATTTGCGGCCGCGGCGCGCGGATTCATCGCGAGGGAGATGAGACCATCCGCCGGCCCGCGGCCGTGAGATTTTCGTCACTGATCTCCGTGAGGCACACGAGCTCGTCGCCGCGGGCCCAGCCGGGATTTCGCGCCAGGAAGAAGGATACATGCGGATTCTGCTCCCGCCCGGTCGGCAGTGTCGCGAGCGGGCCGCGCAGCCGCTGCGGCTGGGCAAAGCGCACGAGGCCCGCGTGGGCTTCGAAGGCGGCGCCGTAGCCGTCCGCCGCGAGCCGGTTGGCCAGCGACTGCAGGGCCGGCGGCGTCGGCGCGTCGCACCGCGGGAAAAACTCCCGCCAGAACACGGGCAGGAAACGGTAGGTGCGAAAGCCGGACGTCAGCAGCAGCCAGAAGCAGCGCCGCGCCGGGTGCTCCGCGCGCAGCCGGTTCACGCCGGCGATCCAGGTGCGGGCGAGGGCGGGCGTGCCCCACGCTTCGGGCGCGACAATCGTGTCGCCGGAATAGATCACCGTGATGGGCTGGCCGTCGTGGTGCGACGCGGTGACGAGCAGCGTGGTGAAGCCCACGAGCTGTCCGGACCGCCGCAGCGCGATGACCCAGTTCTTCGCCGCGAGGTCGGCCTCGAACTGCGCGCGCGTGACGCCCTCGAAATGGCGCGCGAGCAGCGCGAACATCTCGTCGCGCTGCCCGGCGGAGAGCGCGTCCCGGGCCATCAGCCCTGGCACTTCGGCTGGCGGTGAGGCGATCACAGGAGGGCGACCTCGGGCAGGAAGGGACCCGGGTCGAGCGCGGGCGCGGGGTCGCCGGGCCATTGCACGCGATACAGCCGGCTCAGGTAGGTGCGGGCGCGGAAGTTTTGCCGCACGAGCGCGAGGAGCGGATGGTCCGAGGGAAACCCCAGCGTGAGATAGGCGAGGCCGCGGCGCGCCGCCGTCTGGCCGAGCGACGCGAGCAGGCCGGGCAGCCGGTGTTCGGCACCGGGCGCGACGACGAGCGGGGAGGCGAACGCCTGCGCGAGCACCGAGTCGCGCGGCGGCAGCCGCAGGTCGGGCCGGCCCAGCAGGGGCGCGAGCGTGTTCAGCAGCGGGCGCGCCCATGCCAGCGGCGTCGCGTATCCACGAATCACGGTCTGCCGGAAGCCGCGCTGATCCCACAGCGCGGCGCAGGCGACGATCCGGCCGCCGCCGTCGCGGAGCACGCGGAAGTGCCCGGGCGCCAGGCCGTGGGCGCCCAGGCTGCGCAGTTGCTCCGCGGTCCACGCCGCGGCCAGTTGCGTGCGCCGGCCTTCGGCATTGAGGAAGGCCGCGAGTTCCTCCGGCTCCGCGCGTGCGTGCTCGTCTTCGATGTGGGCGCCGCGGGCGAGCGGCTGCGTCGGGATCACGAGGGTGGTGAACCCGGCCAAAAACGAATAGCGCGGCAGATCGCGGACGCCGCGTTCGAGGAGCCGCCGCGCCCGCAGATTGTCGGCGGCGATGCTCGTGAAATAGAAGTCGGCCGGTGCCCGGCGCTGACTCTCGTGGAAAAACCGATAACCGCGCCGCACGATCCCGGCGCGGCCGCGGGCGGCGGCGTCGAGCCGGAGCTCGCCGAGATAGCCGACGCGCCGCACCTCGCCGTTGAGCCAGCGCGGTCGCGTGCTGCAGTGCCCCATGCAGACCAGCCGCTCCCGGTCGAAGGCGAGCAGCGTGTGATCCTCCGTGCCGCCGACGCCGGTGCCGCGGAAATAATCGGGTTCACGCTCGAGCGTGAGCGCGATGGCTCCCCGCATCGGATTCTCGCGGAGCAGGCGGCGGATCGCCGGATCGTCCGCGGGGGTCGCGGTCGCGAACCGCATGCGCCCGCGCGGGGCGGCCGCGGCTTCCCTCAGTTCGCCATCAAGAACGGTCCCGTCCATGATTCGTCCCCCAGGGGATAGTGATCGCGCAGGCTCACGTCCGTGCGATGCAGGGCGTTGATGAGGTAAAAATTCCGCCACATGAAGCCGTTGCTGCGGTTCACGACATCGACGCTGCGGCGCAGGATGCTGGGCCACGAGTAGAAGGCTCGCCGCGCTGCGAGGCAGGCGTGGCGCAGCTCCTCCGGCTCCATGCCGCGCGGCTGGAACGGAATCCGGTTGTAGCTGTAGCGATCGTCGAGCCACCACGCCTCGTAGAGCAGGCGCTGCTCGGCCTCGAGCCGCCGGTAGAGCGGCGTGCCGGGGAACGGCGTGAGGTGGTTGAACGCCGCGATGTAGAGGGCGTGCTCCTGCGCGAAGGCGACGGTCGGCGCGAAGCTGTCCGGCGTGTCGCCGTCGTAACCGAAGATGAACGTGCCGTAAACGCGGATACGGTGCCGGCGCAGGTTGGCGAGCGCGCGCTCGAAGCCGCCGCGCGCGGTGTTGAAGGTCTTGTTCATCGCCGCGAGGTTCGCGGGATTCAGGCTCTCGAAGCCGATGAGCACGCCCTGGCAGCCGCTGCGCGCGAGCAGGTCGAGGAACTCGTCGTCGTGCGCGGCGTTGATGCTTGCCTGGCTGACCCAGCGGATGCCGAGTGGGATGAGCGCGCGGAAAAACTCCTTCGCCTGCGCGAGGTTCGAGGTGATGTTGTCGTCGACGAAGAAGAAGAGCTTTCGCTCATGTTTCAGCGCCGCGAGCTCGGCGAGGATGCCGTCGGCCGGGCGCCGCGTCTGGGTCGAGCCGAAGACGGTCTGCACGGCGCAGAACTCGCATTTGAAATGACAGCCCCGGCCCGCCTCGACGAGGCCGATGGGGAGATAGCGTTTGCCGCGAAAAATCGTGCGGTCGGGCTTCAGCGCGGCGAGCGAAGGGCGCTCGGCCTGCCGGTAGAATTTCTCGAGCCGGCCGTGACGCGCGTCGTCGAGCACGCGCGGCCAGAGCAGCTCCGCCTCACCGACGACCACGGCCTCGGCGTGGCGCGCCACCTCGTCGGGGCACAGCGCCGCGTGAAAGCCGCCCATCACGACTGGCACGCCGCGCGCGCGATAGGTGCTGGCGATCTGGTAGGCGCGTTTCGCGGTGTAGGTCTCCACGCTGATCGCCACGAGGTCGGTCGCTTCGTCGAACGGGATCTCCTCCATCCGGTCGTCGTAGAAACGCACGTCGACGTCCTTCGGCGTCAGGCCGGCGAGCGTGGCGGCCGGCAGCGGTTCCATCTGCCAGGTGCGGATGTAGCTGCGATCGCCGCGATGGCGACCGATGCAGGGGTGGATGAGCGTGACTCTCATGCCTGCGCCCCGACCGGCCGCAGGGGCGCGTGCGCCGGCGCGTGGCCGATGATCCAGTCGCAATTGTAGAAGCGCGCCAGGTTATGGGCGTAGAAGCGGTAGCCGAAATTGGTGCCGAGCTTCACCGGCCACGGCGCCGGCGAATGCCGGATGCGGCGCGCGATCGAGCGGACGCTGTAGGCGTGTTTCCACGCGGTCTCCACGCCTTCCTGCAACTCGCGCACGCTCATCTTCGCCGGCTGGAAGACGACGTGTTGCGCGTCGTAGAGCGACCAGTCCTTCGTGAGCAGGCGTCCCTCGGCCTCGAGGCGCAGGTAGAGCGGCGTGTTGGGAAACGGCGTGACCACGGCAAACCGCGGCAGGTCGATGTGCGCCTCGACGGCAAACTCCGCCGTTTTCATGAAGACGTCGGGCTCGTCCTCATCGAGGCCGAAGACGAAGCAGCCCTGCAGGGCGATGCCGTGGGCGTGCAGGCGTTCGACGACGCGCCCGTAGTGTTCCGGTGAATTAAAACCCTTGCGGCTGTGCCGCAGGTTCGCGGGCGAGATCGACTCGAGGCCCATCAGCAGGCCGCGGCAGCCGCTGCGGCCGCAGAGCTCGAGCAGTTCCGGATCGTCCGCCAGCAGCACCGTCGCGAGGCCATACCACTGCACGCGCAGCGGGATCAGCGCGGTGAAGAGCTCAAGCGCGTAGCCGCGGTGCGCGATCAGGTTGAGATCGACGAAGATCAGTTTGCGCGCGCCGTGCTGGCGGATGTCGGCGATGACCTCGGCGACGGGCTTCTGGAACGGCTTGCGGCCCCACGCCGTCGGCACGACGCAGAAATCGCAGCTGTGCACGCAGCCCCGCGTGGCCTCGAAGACGTTGTTCGTGAGGAAGTGCGCGCCCGGCAGCAGATCGCGGCGCGGAAACGGGCGCCCGCCGATTTCGAGATCCGGCGCTTGCTGGTAGCGCGGCTGGAGCGCGCCGGCGGCGAAGTCGCGCAGGAGCTGTGGCCAGGTGTCCTCGGCGTAGCCGACGACGAGGGCGTCGGCGTGCGGCTGCGCGTCGGCGGGAATCAGGGTCACGTGCGGCCCGCCGAGCACGACGGCGATGCCGCGGGCGCGGAACGTATCCGCGAGTTCATACGCGCGCATCGCCGTGCCGGTGATGACCGTGAGGCCGACGAGATCGGCCTCGAGATCGAGCGGCACGTCGGCGATGCCCTCGTCGATCAAGCGCACGTCGACCGGCAACTCGGGCGGAATGAGCGCGGCGAGGGTGGTGAGGGTGAGGGGCTGGTAGCGGAGGGATTTCTTCCAGATGCCGCCGCGGTGGCGGTAGAGCGGCCCCTTCGGCGAGATCAGCACGACCCGCAGGCGGCGCGTGGCGGAGGAACTCGGCGGGGCGGCGGTCACGCGGGGGAGTGTCGCGCCGGGTCGGGAACGCACAAGTTGAAATTCGGCGCGGGATTTCTTTCGCTCGGGCGATGCCATTTCATCTCCCCGCTGCCGCTTCGCCGTGGGGACCGGCATTGTGCGCGGCGGGCGCGGTGGCGCTCGCCGGCGCGGCGGTCGCACATGGCCTGCTGCGCTGGCCGACAATTCTCGCGCGGGGCGACGACGCGCGGGCGCGGCCGCCCACGTGGACGGAGCGCCTGTCGATTCATCTCCTGATCTACGGCGTGTGGGCGGTGGGCTTCGGCGCCGCGGTGTGGCGCGGGCCGCCGCCCGGGATGATCGACGTGCGCTTCGCCTTCGAACGGCGCTGGCCGGTGATCGAGGCGGCGGAGTGGATCTATGTGACCGTGTATCTCGTGCCGTGCGTGGTGCCGTGGATCGTCCACGACCGCGCGGCGTTGCGGCGCTACGCGCTGCAGCTCTGGTGGCTGCTGGCGATCAGCTTGCTGTTGTTCTGGTTGGTGCCGGCGGGTTCGCCGCCGCGGGCGTTCGAGCCGACGTCGCTCGCCGGGCGGCTGCTCGCGTGGGAAACGCAGCGCGCGGATTTCGCGGCCGCGTCGCTGCCGTCGTTTCACGTGTTTTGGGCGCTGCTCTGCGCGGCGGTCCTGGCGACGCGGGGACGCGGGGCGCGGGTGGCGGGCTGGACGTGGGCGGTGGCCGTGACGGCGAGCTGCGTCGCGAACGGCGCGCACGCGCTGGCCGACGTGGCGGTGTCGTGGGTGATCTATGCTGCGGTGGTCGCGGGATCGCGTGCCGCGGCCGGGCGCCGGGCGGAGATGCGGCCGAGGATGAATCCCGCCAGCGCCCCGGCGACGAGTGCGCCGAGCCCGAAATAGAGCTTGGTGCGCGCGAGGAAGTGCTGGACGACGCTGTTGCGGAACGGGTCCATCGTCATCTGCGAGCGGACGAGTTTCCAGCCCTGGTCGGTGCGGCGGAGGATGACGGTGAAGCGGCTGGGGTAGGGGAATTCGCCGTCGGCGGTCTTGACGTATTCCTCGGCGGTGCCGTGGGCGACCGCGATGTCGCCGTAGAGCTGGCTGAGCTCGGGCTGCAGCGTGATCTTGTAGACGACGCCGGGAAACTGCGCGCGGAAGCGGTCGTAGATGCCCTTCAGTTCGGCAAAGTTCTTGAACGGCTGGTTGTCGACGGCGACGCCGCTCGAATCCGGCGCGAAGAGTGGTTCGAGGGGTGAGAGGTCGCCGGTCGCGATGGCCTTCTCGTAGACGGCGCGGAGTTCGCGCAGTTCGGCGTGGAGCTTTTCCTCCGCGGGCGAAGCGGCGCGGACGGCGAGCGGCAGGAGGCAGAGGGCGGTGACGGCAGCGCGGAGCAGGCGCTGGGCGGAGGAAGGGAGGAACGCATTCATGGAGGTGGAGACGGGGAAAAAGGGGCGGCGGCGGGGTCGGACACGCGTTCGCCGGCACGCCAGCGGGTGAACGGGGCGCCGAGGAAGAGCGCCTCGGTGACTTGGTCGGACTCGAGCGCCACGCCGGGCCCAAGCAGCGCGCCGCCGCCGAGCGTCGTGCGATCGCCGAGCGAGATGGTGCCGAGCGTGAAGGTCGCGCGGCCCTGCGCGTCGACGCCGCCGAAATGGCCGACCAGCCGGGCGTCGATCCCAATCACGACGTCGGCGCCGAGGCGCAGCAGCGGCCGGTCGCAGACGCGCGCGCCGGGCGACCACAGCGTGAGCCGGCCGATCCGGGCGCCCCAGAGTCGCAGCCACGCGGAGTAGAGTCCGGGCACCAGCCGCAGTGCCTCGTCGATCCAGGGGAGGCGGTTGAAGACCATCTGGAGCTGCCAGGTCGTCCACCAGCGAAAGAAGTCGCGCGAGGGCACGGCGATTTCGCCGGACGGCAGCCCGCGCCCGACGACGAGGCGGCACGCGAGCGGCGGCAGGAGGAGCAACCAAACGAGCGCCGCGGCCATCCGCAGCGTGAGCGACCAAGGCGGGAGCAGCAGCCAGGCGGCGAGACCGGCGACGTGCAGCAGCGGCCACGCGTTGAGCGCGAGCAGGAGCAGTTTCTCCCCGCCGGAGAAGGCGGGGGCCTGGTGCACGCGGCGCACCCGCATCGCGCGGCGCAGCCCGTCAGCGGATCGGTCGGCGCGCATGGGGATTGCGGATACGGGTGGTGGCGGGCTTCGGGCCGCGCCACTGGCGGAGCCAGGCGCGCGCCATCGATTCGCGCGGGGCGTCGGGCCCGTGTTCCAGCCGGGGCAGGTGAATCCACGGCACGTGCGGCTGCTCGTGATGGCGCTGGTGCCAGTTATGGTGGAGCCAAAGCGTGTCGAGCCAGCGCCAGGTGCGGAGGTTCAGCGCGCCCTTGTGCACGTCGCGCGGCGTCTCGTAGTGGTGCATGTATTGCATCGACGACCACGTGATGCCGAAGGCTCCGAGCAGCGTCGCCCAATGCAGCAGCGGCACGCCCGCGAGCAGGATGAGCGCGGCGTGGAGCGCGAGCAGCGCGACGGCTTCGATGCGGATGAGGGTGTCGTAGCGCGGATTCAGCGACTCCATCAGCGCCTCGGTGGGGCGATCGAACGCGGCGGCCTTCGGGGACCAGAGGCGCGGCCGGAATGGCAGGAGGAGATTGCCGAGGGCGATGCAGAGCCAGAAGCCGCCCCAGAGGATGTTGTAGAACGCCCAGAACTTCCAGACGCGGTTGTCCTGCTCGAAGTAGTAGTCGAAGGCCTCGTCGTCGGTGCGGTTGCGCACGTGGTGGCCGAGATGCCCCTGGCGCAGCAGGTGAAACGGCGCCGGAAAGAACAGCGCGAGCACCGTGCCGGCGGCGTCGTTGAGGCTGCGGTGGGGATGGAGCAGGCCGTGCTCCGCCTCGTGCAGCATCAGGTAGGCGGAGTTCATCACGAGTGCGTAGGCGACGGCGAGCAGCGGCACCCACGGCCAGAACGCGACGCGACCGGCGAGCAGCAGCAGCGCGACCAGAGCGGTGAGCTGCGCGGCGGCGATCGCGAGGTTCAGGCGCGCG
>CAZENI010000218.1:0-12560 GCA_964513055.1 uncultured Opitutus sp. | reverse complement strand
GCAATCTCCCGAACATGAACGCCAGCGAGCTCGCCGTGCTCCTCCCTGGCGTCGCCGGCAATCTCTCCGACGAGGGCAACGTCGTCGGCTTCACCATCCGCGGCATGCCCCCCGCGATGAACACCATCACGATCGACGGCGCGCTCATGGCCAGCCAGGGCGGCGCCGCCCGCGCCACGCGCATCCACACCATCACCGGCTCGATGTTCGAGTCCCTCGAACTCACCAAGGGCCACACGCCCGACAAGGAGTCCGGCTCGCTCGGCGGCACCGTGAATCTCAAGAGCCGCTCGCCCCTCAGCATGAAGGAAAACCGCCGCACCACCTATAATTTTTCCGCGCGGCTCGCCCCTTCCTTTTCCCAGCAAATTCCGATGCGCGAGGACCATCGGCTCCATCCGCTCCTCAACGTCGCGCACCAGGAGAAGTTCTCCGTCTTCGGCGCCGCCGAGCCCAATTTCGCCGTCGCCGTCAACCTGTTCTACAGCGAGCAGGCTGTCGGCTTCTTCAGCACCACGCGCGGTTTCCAGAACACCACCAGCCAGCCCGCCTACGTCTGGGATTATCGCACGCAGGACAATTACAACAACCGCAAGCAATCGAGCATCAACGCCAAGTTCGACTACCGGCTTTCGCCCAACACCAAGCTCGCCCTCAACCTGGTCTACAACGACGCGATGGAGCGCTTCCGGCTCCGCTACCTCTTCCGCGCCTTCACGCAGAACCAAAACACCGTGCCGAACGCCACCACCACCGGCGTCATCCCCGGCTTCACCAACCGCATCACCTCGGTCCGGCCCGTCGCCGCCTCGACCATCGATATCACGTCGCAGATGTCGCACTTCTTCCACCGCCAGCGGCACGCCGATCTCGGCGCCGAGCAGACCTTCGGCCCGCTCCAGCTCGACTACAACGCCGTCGTCAGCCTCGACCACATCAACGGCGGCGGCGGCGATGGCGGCGTCCTCGTCAACCGCGTGACCGGCGTCGGCTGGACCCTCGATCGCACCGCGTCCGACCTTTACCCGCGCTTCCTTCAGACCGGCGGCCCGAGCATCGCCAATCCCGCCAGCTACCGGCCGAACAGCCTCAACTTCGCCGACAACCACGACACCCACGAAATCCGCGAACTCCGCGGCAACGCCCGCTACAAACTCGCCATCGCTCAGCCGCTCTTCCTCAAGTCCGGCTTCCGCCTGCGCGAGGAAAAAGTCACCGGTCAGCCGCGCAGCACCACCCGCTACACCTTCACCGGCACACACTCCGGTCAGCTTCCGACCGACGCCACGATCCAGACCTTTGGCGATCACAAGACCGGCCTCGTAATCCCCGCCTGGAACGCCAACGCCATCAGCCGCGGCCGCGTGCCCGTCGACGCGTCGCTCTGGCGCGAGGACATCTACTTCCGCGAGATGACGAAGTTCACCGGCCGCGATGGCGTCACCGAGACCGTCACCGCCGGCTATCTCATGGCGCAGGGCACGTTCAAGCGCACCGGCTTCATCGCCGGCGTCCGCACCGAGCGCACGGAGGACGAGAGCTTCGGCTGGACGCGCAATCGTTTCGGCAGCTCCGCCGCCGATCAAACCCGCGACCCGGTCGGCAGCGCGCAGCGCGACTATGCCAACAACCGCCGCGAGCTGAAGGGCAGCTACACGAAGTCGTTTCCCAGCGTCCACCTCACCCACGATCTCACCGCCAACCTCAAGTCCCGCGTCAGTTGGTCCAACAGTTTCGGGCGCCCGCCGCTCAGCAATCTCACGCCCCTCGAGACCGTCAACGAAACCAACCAGACCCTCACGATCAACAACCCGAACCTCCGTCCGCAGATCGCCGAAAGCTGGGACGCCTCGCTCGAGTATTATTTCGAGCCCGTCGGCAGTCTCTCGGTGAGCTGGTTTCACAAGACCATCGACGATTACTTCGTGAACAACGTCGAAGCAGGCACCGTCGGCCCCGGCGCCGACAACGGCTACAACGGCGAATACTCCGGCTTCACCCTGCTCTCCCGCGCGAACCTCGGCACCGCCGTCGTGCAGGGCTGGGAGTTCAGCTACCAGCAGCAGTTCACCTTCCTCCCCGGCTTCCTCAAGGGCCTCGGTCTCTCCACCAATCTCACGATCCTCGAGACGCGCGGCAATTTCGGAGGCGCCGCGACGCGCCGCACGGGCGAGGTCCCCGGCTTCGTCCCGCGCACCGCCAACGTCGTGCTCTCGTGGCGCCACCGCGGTTTCGGCGCGCGCGTCGTCGCCAACCGCACCGGCGACTTCATCAACGCCTTCACCGAGGGCAGCCCCGGCCGCAACCAGTTCACCCGCGCGCGCAACACGATCAACGCCGGCCTCGCCTATCAGTGGCGCCCATCCGTGAGCTTCTCCCTCGACGTGCAGAACATCTTCAACGAAGTGCAGCAATTCTACCGCGGCATCCCCGACCAGATGTCCGAGTATCGCATCCCCGGCACCACGATCACCTTCGGCCTGAGCGGCCGCTTCTAGAAAAGGAGCCCGAACATTTGACCAAACCCACTCGGTCCGCTCCGCCAATTTTTCGTAGCTGCGAGCGTGAGCGAGTGGACGAACGGCCACACCGCGCTCGAATCTTCCGGGCTTCTCGTTCGGTCCTGAAAATCCTGTCTTCAATCCTGTCAATCCTGTCCCAAACACGAACCGTCCGGCTCCAAAAACGCGGGCGGCTGGCCTCGGGCCACGCTTCAGAGCATCCTGAATCCGCTTCAGGGCTTCCTGTCTTCCCGTCGTCCCCGGCGCCGCGCATCCGCCCCGCACGCATCCGCCCCGCACGCATCGGCCCCGCACGCATCCACCGCCCCGTTTCGCTCGTTTGACTTCGTCGGGGTTTCCCCGACGAATCTCCGCCTCCATGCCGAAACGCGCCGTCCTCCTCGTCAACCTGGGTTCGCCCGAGTCTCCGTCCGTGCCCGATGTCCGTCGCTACCTCGACGAGTTCCTCGGCGACGAACGCGTCATCGATCGGCCGCGCCAGCCGTTTCGCTCGATGCTCTTCAACGGCATCATCATTCCCCGCCGCGCGCCTCAGTCCGCGCATGCCTATCAGCAGATTTGGACGAAGGAGGGCTCGCCGCTCATCGTGACCTCGAAGAGCGTGCGCCAGAAACTCGCCGCCACCCTCGGCCAGGCCGCGCCCGTGTATCTCGCGATGCGCTACGGCAATCCCTCGATCGCCTCCGTCATCGCGCAACTCGCCGCCGACGGCATCGAGGAGGTCCTGCTGTTTCCCCAATACCCTCACTACGCCATGTCGTCGTGGGAGACCGTGGTGGTGAAGGTCTACGAGGAGGTCGCCCGCCAGGCGCCGAAACTGCGGGTCGAGCAGGTCCAGCCGTTTTTCGCCGACGCCGACTACATCGACGTGCTGCACGCCGTCTCGGCGCCGTATCTGAGCCAGCCCCACGATCACGTGCTGTTCAGCTACCACGGCATTCCCGAGCGCCACCTCCGCCAGACGGATGCCTCGCATGCGCACTGCCTGACGGCCCCGGACTGCTGCACCACGTGCACGCCGATCCACGCCACCTGCTACCGCGCGCAGTGCTTCGCCACGACCCGGGCGCTGGTCGCGCGCTCCGGCATCCCCGTCGAAAAGCACTCCGTCTCGTTTCAATCGCGGCTGGTCGGCGAGCCGTGGCTCCGGCCCTACACCGACTTCGAACTCGAGCGCCTGCCGGCCGCCGGCAAGAAGCGACTCCTCGTGCTCTGCCCGGCCTTCGTCTCCGACTGCCTCGAGACCCTCGAGGAGATTCAGCAGCAGGGTCGCGACAGCTTCATGGAGGCCGGCGGCGTGTCGTTCCAACAGATTCCCTGCCCCAACGACCACCCAGCCTACATCGATTTTCTCGCCAAAAGGGTGCAACAATGGCTCACTCGGCCACGCGAGTGAACGACCCAGTTACTTCGTCGACGAACTTTTCCGGTTCCAGCGGCCAGCGCGCCGGCTCCGCGGAGTATTGCGCCGTCTTCGTCCTCGATGCCGCCGGACGGGTCACCGGTGCCAACACCTCCGCCCGCCTTCTCTGGCAGACCGGCGAACGCGAACTGATCGGCGAGGCCTTCGCCTCACTCTTCGCGTTTGAAGTCGTCTCCAACGACCCGGAGTTCCTTGAGGCCCAGTGGGACGTCGTCCTGGCCAGCGCCCTGGATCGCTTCACCCCGCTGACCGCCCAGCCCCGCGAGGGCGCCCCCCGCGACGTCCGCGTGCGAATCGAGAAATGTCTCGGCGCGACCCCGGGCTATTTCGCCACCGTGCAGCCGCCGGCTGTGGCCGCCGCCGCCCCGGCGCCGGCGACCGACGACCTCGGCGCCGGCCTGCGCCTGCTCGCCGAGAAGGGCGGCATCGGATTTTTCGACCTCCAGCTCAAGGCGGGCCGCGTCCACTTCACGCCGATGTGGAAGAAGCTGCTCGGCTACGCGGCACCCGAACTGCCCGACACCCTCGAGACCTGGCATCAGTTGATTCACCCGGACGACTCCTCGGCGTCGCCCGACAAGATCAGCCGCAAGCTCAGCGCCGGCGCCACGCAGCACGGCGCCGCGGTGTCACGCCCTTTCAGCGTCGAGTTCCGGATGAAGCACCAGCGCGGCCATTGGGTCTGGCTCCAGTGCCTTGGCGTGCAGGCGTTGAGCGCCACCGGCGAACTCGAACGCGTCGTCGGCCTTCACCTCGACATCACGGAGCGCAAGGAACTCGAGGACTCCCTCGTCGCCAACGACGCCCGCCTGCAGGACCTCAGCAACAGCGGCCCGCTCGCCGCCTTCGAACTCGATTTCGCCAACGAGCTCTTCTGGTTCTCGCCGGCCTGGGAGTCACTGCTCGGCTACGACGAGGGGGAACTCGCCGCGACTGCCGCCTCCTTCGCCGCCGCGCTGCCCCCCGAGGAGGCGGCCGCCGGCGTCGAAGCCTGGCTGCTGAGCCGCGCCCCCGGGCAGAGCATGTTCGTCGAGCCCGTCAAGCTGCGCGCCAGGGACGGCAAGCCGGTCCCGGCCCTCCTCGGCGTCCACCGCACGGTCAGCCGTAAACGCGAACTCGTGCGTGTCGTCGGTTTTGCCTGCACGCTTCCCGCCGGAGCCGCCGCGGAGGAAGGCGCCCTTCCCGTCGTGCTCGCCAACGAGGCCTTCGCCGCCCTCGCCGAGGGCGTCATCGTCGCCGACGCGCGCGGCAAAATCATCTTTGCCAACGCCGTCGCCGCGCGCCTCGTGCGCGTCGCCGCCACCGCCATGCGCGGCCAGCCCGTCGGCGACGTCTTCCGCCTCGTGAATCGCCAGAGCGCCCGCCCCGGCGACGGCCCGGTGGAGCGCGCCCTGTCCGCTGACAAGCCGCTGCCGCTGATCAGCGAGGATGCCCTCGCTCCCGCCGCCGAGGGCGAGGCGCCCACGCCCGTGGTGTGGACCGCCCGCGCCGCGTTCGGCAGCGATGCCAAGGCGCAGGGTGTCGTGATCGTTTTCCGCAATCCCGACGAGATGACCCTCACACCCGAGGAACTCGTGAAGGCCAATCGCTTCGAGTCCCTCGGCCTCCTCGCCAGCGGCTTCGCGCACGATTTCAACAATCTCCTCACCACGATCCTCGGCGCTGTCTCGCTCGCGACCGACAACAAGGACTACTCCGCCCTGCCCGACGCCGACAAGGCGTGCATCACCGCCAAGGGACTCACCAAACAGCTCCTCGCCTTCGCCAAGGGCGGTTCGGGCACCCAGGTCGTCAGCGCACCGCGGGAGATTCTCGAGGACTCGCTCAAGATCGCCGCGGCCGCCTCCTCCGCCTCAATCGCGCTCAACATCGCCGACCCGATCGAGAACGTCATGGTCGACAAGGCGCAGATTTTGCAGGTGTTCCAGAACCTCATCGTCAACGCCCTCCAGGCGATGCCGCCGCCCCCGCACAAGGCGCGGCTCGAGATCACCGCGCGCAACCTCACGCTCGCCGCCGGCCAGGTGTCCTCTCTCGACGCCGGCGACTACGTCGTGTTCGAGGTCCGCGACAACGGCAGCGGCATCAAGCCCGAGCACGTCGAGAAGATCTTCGATCCATTCTTCACCACCAAGAAACACGGCACCGGCCTCGGCCTCGCGACCGTGCTCTCCATCGTCCGCAAACACGGCGGCCAGCTCGAGCTCGCCACGGAGGTCGGCGTCGGCACCGCGTTCACCGTCTACCTGCCGAAAGCGGAAAAACCGCTGGAGGTGGCACGCCGGGTCATGGCGTTGAACTTCCGCACCGGCCGCGTGCTGTTCATGGACGACGATCCCATGATCTCCAACCTCACCGTGACGATGTTGCAGAGTCTCGGCTATCAATGCGACCTGGCCAAGACGGGCGAAGAGGCCCTCGCGCTTTTCAAGCCGTGGGTGAACCTCGGCAAGCCGCGCTACGACGCCGTGATCATGGATCTCACGGTCGTCGGCGGGATGGGAGGAGAGGAGTGTTTCGTCGAATTGAAAAAACTCGACCCCAATGTCCGCGCCATCGTCGCCAGCGGCTACGACAACGACGACATGCGCCGCCAGTTTTTCGACAAGGGCTTCCTCGGCTACCTCACCAAGCCCTATCGCGAGAAGGAACTCGGCAAGGTCCTGAAGGACGTGCTCGGCTGACGCCCTCGGAGCGTAGGGCCGCCGCTTCTACGCATACATGCGTAGGACGGCGCTCCGGGAATTGACGGCCTCGCGCCGCCGCGGCTGTTCTCGTATCACCGGAGCCGCCGCATGGCGCGAGGGCTCCGGCGTCCCGCCATGATCCTCCGCCCACTCCGCCTGCTGCTCGCACTCCTCGTCGTCGCCGCACCCGCGCTTCTCGCCCAAGCCCCGGCCGCCCCGGCCGAATCCGCCGCCCGGCCCACGCCGGCGGAACTCGCCTACTGGACCCAGCTCCAGAAGGACCTCGCCGAGCTCCGCACCGCCAACCTCAAGGCCGGTATCCGCGCGAATCCCACCGAGGCCACTGCGGAGAACCTCAGCGCCATCGTCTCCCGGCTCGAACAGTTTCTCGATCGCCGCGACAAGGACCCCGTCGGCGATCTCGGCCCCGAGTTCAAGGACTACCGCGAGCGCCTGATGAAGCTCTGCGACCTCGCGCTGACGCCGCTCACCGCCGCTGCGAAATTCAAGTCGACCCTGACCACGCAGGGCCAGGAGCGCATGATGCAGGTCTTCAAGATCGTGAAGGACGTCGAGGCCATCGACGACTACAAGCCGCGCCTCGCGCTCCTCCACGACACGATCAACCGCCGCGTGATCGCCGCCGGCGGCGAGAACCGGCTCTTCTTCCAGATTCTCGGCGTCGGCGACAAGCCCCGCGCCCCCGGCGCCCTCGGCTCGCCCGAGGAACGCGACACCCAGTTCCAGGCCGCGGGCGCCGCCATCGGCCCGCTATTCGGTGATCTCGCCCGCGGCCACTTCATCGCCAACCGCGTCAAGAATGGCCTCACCGAGGGCCTGATGGACCCGCTGATCGAGACCTACGACAAGTTCCGCACGCAGTTCGCCGACGCCCCGACCGACCAGTTGCAGGAGGCGCTCAAGACCGCGTCCTCGCTGCAGGAGCAGCCCGGCACCTTCAATCTCAAGCGCCACGTGCTGCGCCTCGAACTTATGCGCCGCAACGACGGCATCGCCTATTCGATCGCGATGCAGGAATTCCAGGGCGCCTTCCGCCGCTGGCTCGGCAAGGCGAACGACATCGCCCCCGCCGGACTCTGCCGCGATATCGCCGTGTCACGCGACGGCACGTGGTTCGCCTACAGTCCCGCGGAGAAAACCATCATCGTGCGCGACACCGCCGCGGGCAAAATCCGCGCCACGATCCCGACCGAGGATCCGGTGCGCTCGCTCGCCCCGACGCCGGACAACCAGCTCATCGTGTTCACCACCGCCGGCCTCTTCGTGACCGATCCCGCGGCCGCCGAGCCCAAGCTCACGCTCCGCGCCGTGCGCAAGAGCGCGTTCCTCGAGGGCCGCCTCGCCGCCGCCAGCAAGGCCGATCGCTACGCCTACGGCCTCGGCGTCATGCCCGCCATGGCCCGGGCCGGCCGCGAGAGCACCTTCAGCGTCGCCAAATCCGCCAGCCGCATCACCGCCGTCGGCATCAGCCCGGACGGCCTCGCCCTTGCGTATGGCTATGCCGGAGACAACATCACCGGCACGGGCGAGCCCCGCTACGGCATCGACATCCTCACCTTCGACTCGTTGGACACCGAGATCGCCGAGGGCGGCTCCATCAAAACCCGCCGCCTCCAGCCGCCGTTGAGCCTGGCCACGCTGGCAATCTCGATCGGCGGCGACGGCAAGCGCGCGGCCGTCGCGTGGTTCGGACACTACGGCGGCGCCATCACGCTGGACGACTACTCCGGCGAGAAAAACGTGCAGACGATCTACACCATTGACGGCGATCCCTACACCTGGGTGCAGCTCGTCGAGGGCAAGGCGCCCTCCATCGTCGCCGGCACGCGCCACGGCGTCGTGCGCGTCTGGGATGTCGCCTCCCGCGATCTCCTCGCGCGCTTCGCCGTGCCCGCGGGCCCGGGCGGCGTCGCCTACACCCTGCTCGGCGATGAGCTCGTTTCCGTCGCCCTCGGCCAGTCCGGCGTGCACCGCTGGAAACTCGCCGACGGCACCCGCGTGGCCACCTACGATGGTGACACGCCGAAGGCCGAGCCCTCCGCGCTCGCCGCCGAACGCGCGCTCCACCCGGCTCGCGAGACGCTCGTGCAACTGGTCGACGCCCGTGACAACGACGCCCGCCTCAAGGCCCTCGCCACGCTTCGGGGCCCGCAGGCCGCCATGCTCGACGCGCTCGGCCAGCGCAACACGATCGACTACTGGCAGTCGATGATCCGCGTCGACCAGATCGACGTCCTCAGCAAGGACAAGCGCTTCGTCGAGGGCTTCGAACTCGGCTACAAGGAAATCGCCGAAGGCGTGATGCAGCCCTATCTCGTCTATTTCACGCTCTGGGCCGGCAACCGCGGCTTCGTCGCGGGCCCGAATCCCGACCTGCGCAAGCGCCTGCTCGAGCTCGGCGAACGCGCCGTCGCGCTGTATCCGACCGAGATCAAGATTCAGCGCGAATACCGCAAGGCGCGGGCCGATTTTCTCTCCGAACAAGGCAAGATCGCCGAAGCCATGAAAGAGGTCGATCACCTCGACACCATCGATCCCGGCAACGCTCCCCACGCCAGCCGTCGCTACGAGATCCTGATGTTCGGCTACAACGCCGCCCAGAAAGGCGGCCGCACGCGCGAGGCGATGAACCATTTGATCAAAGCACTGGATTACACCAACGACAAGAAGCAGCTGCTCATGCTGGCGACCAACATCTTCTCGCTCGCCTACTCCATGAGCGATTGGAAGACCGCCGTGAACTACGCCAACATGGCGCTCAATCTCGATCCCAACCAGAAGAACGATCAGTCCTTCCTGAAGGCGGCGCAGTATGCCTACGCGCAGGCCAATCCGAGACCGCAGAACGCCGCGCCGCAGCAGCAGAAAAAGAAATGATATGCGTCCGGTTGCGCTGATTCTCGCCGCGCTCGCCGGTTCGGCCGCCACCGGCTTCGCCTCCGACGCCGCGACCCGCCAGCTCGCGGAAAAAGTCGCGCGCAACTGGTCGCCCGCCGACCAGGCTTACAGCGACGCCTTCGCCACCATCGCCGAGCGCCGCTACGCCGACGGCGAGGCCGCGTTCAACCTCGCGCTCCAAAGGGCCACCGAAGCCGGTTGGAGTGCCGAACGCCGTGCCGGGCTCCTCGACGGTCGCGCCGAGATCCGTCTCGGCCTCGGCCGCTTCGCCGACGCCCGCGCTGACAACGAGGCGGCCCTCGCCGAATTCAAGACTCCGCGCGATCGCGTCGCCGCCCTCTTCCGCCGCGTCGCCATCGCGCGCGCGATGGGCGAATTCCGGGCCGCCTCCGACACGCTCCGCGAACTCGAGCGCACCGCCGCCACCGCCCGCCAGGACAAAACCAACGAGACCGCGCGGCTCCTCACGGTCGAAGAAGCCCGCAACCGTCGCGCCTGGGGCGACCTCCCCGGCGCGATCGAGAAATTCGAGGAAGCCCGCCGGCTCGACGACAAATCCGCCGCCGGGCTCCGAGAACTCGCCGCCACCCACCTTCAGGCCAGCGCCCCCGCCCTCGCCCTCCCGCTCGCCCAACAGGCCCTCGAGCAGGAACTCCACCTCCGCGGCATCTCGCGCCGCCGTCCCCGCGAGCAATGGGTCGAGGGCGGCGATGCCGCCGTTCTCGCCGCCCTCCGCACCGCCGCCGATTGCGCACTCGCCACCGGCGACTTCGCCCTCGCCGACGCCCACTACCAGACCGCCGCCGCCCTCGCCGAGAAACTCCGCCAGCTCGGCGAGCGCAAACTCTCCCTCCTCGGCCAGGCCCGCGGCTGGCTCCTCGCGAAAAACTCCCGCGCCGCCGAAATCACCCCCGCCTTTCTCGCCCCGCTCGCCGACGCCACGCCGCAATCCGTCCCCGAGGCCCGTCTCCGCAGCGAGATTTTCGCCCTCGCCGGCGAACTCGCCCTCGCCGGCGGCCACCACGCCGCCGCCGCCCGCTACCTCGAAGCCAACGTGGCGCTCGTCGAGCAGACCCGCGCCACCGCCTCCGTCGAAGAGCGCCGCACCTACCTCGTCCAGCAGGCCGACAGCTACCGCCGCCTTGTCACCGCTCACCTGCGGGCGGGCGACGCCTGGTCCGCTCTCCTCGCCGCCGAATCCCTCAAGGGCCGCCTCCTCCTCGAGACGCTCCAACCCGGTCACAACACGTCCGATACACCGGCCGCCCAACGCCTCGCCACGCTCCGGGAATTCCAGCGCCGCCTCCCTCCCGGCGTTGCCGCCATCAGCTACGCCAACGCCGACTGGAGCCGCACGCCCCCCGCCGCCATCGTCGTCACCCGCGACGCGATCCAGGGTGTCGAGTTTGTCCCCGGCCGGATCAAGTTCGCCCTCGAGCAACTGCCCGTCGCCGAAATCCTGAAAGCGCAGAAACGCGACGTCGACGCCTCCCGCTACGATCTGGGCAACGAGGTCACACTCGCCGGGATCATCGCCTACTACCGCGAGTGCCTCACCTGCAAAAGCGAGGAAATCGCCGCCCGCTTCGAGGCGCAGACGGCCATTTCGCGCCTCCTGCACGACCTCCTGATCGAGCCGCTGCGGCCCGCGCTCGGCGCCCGCCGGCGCCTGCTCATCGCGCCGAGCGGGCTTCTCGCCTATCTGCCGTTCGAGACGCTTGCCAATCGCAACCGCCAGATGCTCGTCGCGGATCACACTGTCACGCTCACCCCGTCGCTGCTCACCACCATGGTGCTTGCCGCCCGGCCGGCTGCGACGTTCTCCCGCCCCCTGCTCGCGTTCGGCGGCGCGGTCTACAATCCCAACAGCTACCCGCAGGACATGCGCCAGGCCGACGACATGAAGGCGCAGTTCAGCCTCATGCTCGCCGCGTCGCGCAAGGCGACCTTCGCCGGCGCCCGCAGCCCCTACGCCGGCGTCTTCGGCGGACCGATGAGCAACCTCGCCGGCACCAAGGCGGAGGTCCTGATGCTCGGCGAACTCCTCCCGCAGAGCCGGATCATCGAGGGTCGCGCCGTAAACGAGGGCAACGTCCGCGCCCTCGCCGCGGCCGGCGAGCTGCGCACCGCGCGCGTCCTCCACTTCGCCGTCCACGGCGCCGCGCTGCCCAATCTCCCCGCGCTCTCCTGCATCGCGCTGTCCTACGAAGGCCACTACACCGCCGACCTGCCGCCCGAGCGGGACGGCCTCCTCCAGCTCGCCGAGATCCAGCAGCTGCCGCTGCGCGCCGACCTCGTCACGCTCAGCGCGTGCGAGACCGGACTCGGCGCCATCCTCGCCGGCGAGGGCGTCGTCGGCCTAACCGGCGCGTTCCTCGCCGCCGGCGGCGACCGCGTCCTCGCCTCCCTCTGGCCCGTCAACGATGCCGGCACCACCTTCTTCATGCAGCGCTTCTACCGCCTGCACGTGGTGGACGGCGAACCGGGCGACCTGGCGATGGCGAAGGTGAAGCGCGAGTTCATCGCCGGCCAGGCCGGCGGCTTCCGCCACGCCCAATACTGGGCGCCCTTCAATCTCTACGGCGGCGCCGACCTGCTCGCCGCCGCCCCTCCGCCGTAACTCGGCGCGTGAGCGCAGCGAACTCCGCTCCGCCGCGATTCACTCCCGCCACGTGAAGGCGTGGCACAGCGCCACGCCCGCCGCATCCGCCTCGTCGAGCGCCAGCGTGCGCCCGTGGCCGAGCAGCGCCATCACCGTGCGCGCCATCTGCTCCTTGCTCGCGCGGCCCGCGCCGACCACCGCCTGCTTCACGCGCAGCGGCGGGTATTCGAAGATCGGATGCCCATGCAGCGCCGCCGCCGCGATCGCCGCGCCGCGCGCCGCCCCGAGGATTTGCGCCGTTCGGATGTTCTGCACGTAGATCGTCTGCTCCAGCGCGACGTGGCGCACGTTTCGGTTCTCCAGAAACGCCGTCACCGCGCGGTGAATCTCGGCGAGGGCGTCGGCGG
>CAZENI010000217.1:0-12569 GCA_964513055.1 uncultured Opitutus sp. | reverse complement strand
CGTTCGTCGGATGGTCGTAGAATGTGACGCGCGCCACGTCCGCCCCAGCGGCGGCGCAGAGGCGCTGCGCGCGGGCGTGAAGCTTCGCGGCGGCGTTGATGCGGACCTCTTCGAAGCGAGAAATCGCCGCGACGATTTTGGCGAACGCATACGGCACCGGCCGGAACTGCCCGGGCCACGAAGCGCGCTTGTGCGGCCAGGAGAGCCAGACGGCGACCTGCGGCTCCCACTCGGCGGGCATGCGAAAACCCAACGCCGCAGGAGTGTTCTTGGAGGAGATTTTCTTAGCCACGGATTACACGGATGACACGGATGACACGGATTCAAACCAGAAGCCGAATGTATTCATCCGGCGCTCCGAGTGATCCGTGGTCAACCAATTCAGTCGATGAACCGCTTCGTCAGATCGCCATAGGCGTCGATGCGGCGGTCGCGGAGGAACGGCCAGTGCGTGCGGGTGACGTCGACTTTGCCGAGTTCGATCGGGACGAGCATGACTTCCTCCTGGTCGACGCTCGCCTTGGCGAGAATCTGTCCGCTCGTGCCGGCGACGAAGCTCTGGCCCCAGAACTCGATGCCAGCGCCGCCCTCGGGCGTCTCGGTGCCGATGCGGTTCACCGCGGCGACGTAGCAGCCGTTGGCGACGGCGTGGCTGCGCTGAATCGTCTCCCACGCGCCGTGTTGATTCGTGCCGTATTCCTGCTTCTCGCCGGGGTGCCAGCCGATCGCGGTCGGGTAGAAAAGAATCTCCGCCCCCTGCATCGCCGTGAGCCGCGCGCCCTCGGGATACCACTGGTCCCAGCAGATCAGCACGCCGATCTTCCCGAACTTGGTTTCCCACGCCTTGAAGCCGGTGTCCCCGGGCGTGAAGTAGAATTTCTCGTAGTAGAGCGGATCATCCGGGATGTGCATCTTCCGGTAGATGCCGAGCAGCTTGCCGTTGGCGTCGATGATCACCGCGGTGTTGTGGTAAAGGCCGGACGCGCGCTTCTCGAAGAGCGACGCGATGATCACGCAGCCGTGCTTCTTCGCGATGGCCTGAAATGCCTTCGTGCTCGGTCCGGGGATCGGCTCCGCCAGCTTGAAGTAATCGTGGTTCTCCGCCTGGCAGAAATACTGCGAGCGAAACAACTCCTGCGTGCAGATGATGTTCGCGCCCTGCTTCGCCGCGCGCTCGGTGAGCGAAAGCGTTTTCTTCAGGTTGGCCGCGGGATCTTTGCCGCACGCGTGCTGCAGGAGGCCGAGTGTGATGGTCGACATGGGAAATTTTTAGGCGGAAATCCGCGAGGACGCAAAGTGGGAAGCAGGAAACCAGGGAGTCAGGAGGAAAACCAAGACGGGATTAATTCAGAAGCCACGAAACCAAGAAAGGACCGTTCTGGTTCATGGCTTTCTGGCTTCTGAGTCACTCCCGTCTTCGATCGATTCCTGGTCTCCTGGATTCCTGCTTCTTCCGCCTCAGTAAACGACCTTGTTCAGCGGATACTCGACGATGCCTTCGGCGCCGAGGGCCTTGAGCTGGGGGATGATTTCGCGGACGACGCTCTCGTCGATGATCGTCTCGAGCGCGATCCAGTCGGGCGAGCTGAGCTGGGAAATCGTCGGGTTGCGCAGGGACGGCAGCTCCTTCACGACGGCGTCGAGGGCCTTCTTCGGCAGGTTCATCTTGAGCCCAACCTTCGATTCCGCCTCGAGCGCTCCCCGCAGGAGCAGCGCGATCGTCTCGATTTTCTTCCGCTTCGCCGGATTCGCCCAGCTTGCCTTGTTGGCGATGAGCTTGGTGTTCGTCTCGAGCAGCGTGTCGACGATCCGGAGCTTGTTCGCGCGCAGCGACGATCCCGTCTCGGTGATGTCGACGATCGCGTCGACCAGATCGGGCACCTTGACCTCCGTCGCGCCCCAGGAGAACTCGACCTCCACCTGCACGCCTTTGTCGGCGAAGTAGCGCTTGGTCGTGTTCACGAGCTCGGTCGCGACGCGCTTGCCCGCCAGGTCCGCCACCGTCTTCACTGCGGAAGCTTCGGGCACGCACAGCACCCAGCGCGACTTCAAGGTCGAGGCGCGGCTGTAGATCAGGTCGCACACCTCGACGACGTCGGAGTTGTTTTCCTGCACCCAGTCGAAGCCGGTCAGGCCGCAGTCGAAGAACCCGTGCTCCACGTAGCGGCTGACCTCCTGCGCCCGGATGAACCGGCCGTCGAGATCCGGATCGTCGATCGAGGGACGGTAGCTCCGCGAGCTCGTGGTGATTTTCCAGCCCGCCTTGGCGAACAGGTTCTTCGTGGACTCTTCGAGACTGCCCTTCGGCAGCCCGAGCATCAGCAGTGGTGCTTTTTCGGACACCTGCCGAAGGCACACCCCGCGGCGGGCACGTTCAAGACAAATTCCCGGTGGCCCGGGCATGAAGAACCGACCGTCGGCCGGTCGAACCCGGCCCGCGGCCAGGCCTACGATTCGCCCCGGGCGCGGCAGTTGACATCCCTTCCGTCAATTGTAAAAACCGCCCTCGCCGCCCGGACTCATGCCCACCACCCCTCCTCCTCGCACGGAACCGAAGCCCCTGATCGTCATCGTCGAGGATGAAGCCGAACTGGCGACGCTGATCGCCGTGCATCTGGAGAAGGCCGGCATGCACACGCAGGTCTGTAATCGCGCGCAGCACGCGGTCAAATTTCTCAAAAAGAACTTCGCGAACCTGCTTCTGCTCGACATCAACCTGCCCGACCAGTCCGGGTTTTCGCTCGTCGAGGAGCTCAAGGCTTCCGACATCACCGTCCCCGTGATCTTCCTGACGGGCAACGTCGAGGAGACCAGCAAGGTCCGCGGGCTCGACATGGGCGGCGACGACTACGTGACGAAGCCGTTCAGCTACGCCGAGCTGGTCGCACGCATCCGCGCCGTCCTCCGCCGCACGGAGGCGAAGACGGACATGAACGTGACGAAGAACGTGCGCCTGAGCGACGAGCCGTTCGACTTCTGCGGCGCGCGCGTGACGCCGGAGCGGCTCGAGATTTCGTTTCCCGGCGGCACGACGCAGAAGCTCGGCCGCAAGGAGCTCGGCATCCTCGCCTACCTGAACGCCCACCCCGGCCAGGTCATCACGCGCAAGGCGCTGATTCACTCCGTGTGGGGCATCCACGCCGACGTGAAGAGCCGCTCGCTCGACCAATACATCGTGAAGGTCCGCGACCTCTTCGCCGCGCACGGGTTGTCGCTCGACGCGTTTCGCACCGTGCACGGGATCGGCTACATTTTCGACCCGCGCGGCGTCTCGACCGAGGGAAGGTAAACCGCTGATGAGCGCTGAAGGGCGCTGACGTTCAGCCCGGGAGACCACGGATTCACGCAGTTCGACCAAGGCGGAAACATCCGACGCGTTCCATGTGGCCCTTCTCCAAACGCAATGGGCGTGCGGGCAACTGGCTGTCTCAGGCTCAAGCGCAGCAGGCGGTGAAGATCTATTACGCCAGTCTCGACGAGGGTTGCTGGTTCGGCGCGGTTTACTTCACCGAGGACGACAGCTTCCGGCTATCCGCCAGCTCGAAGGAGGATGCGATTCAGACGGCCCAGACTCTGGCCGATGAGGTTTTCGCCAAGTCAGGGAGGAGACTCCCCATTCAGGAAGGGCGATGAGATCATTCAGAACAGCTCCGTCTGCTGCATGACGGGCGGTTTAACCGGCGCCACCGGGGCCGGCTCCGCCGCACCGCCGGCCGCATAGCGTTTCCGCGCCTCGGCGGCGGTGGAACGCATCTCGAAGCCATCGAGCAGGCGGAACAGCTCCTCCGGCTGCGGGGTGCGCCACTCAGGCTTCACCGGCGGCAGCGCGAGGTTCAGCGTCGTGAGCTTCAGGTTGATCCGCAGGCGCTCCGCGTGCGTCACCACCGCCTCGCGGAAACGCTCCGGCTTCAGCTCCCCCGCCCTCGCAATCACCGCCTCGACGCTTCCGCCGTATTCAGCCAGCCACTTCGAGGCCGTTTTCGGGCCGACGCCATCCAGGCCGGGGATGTTGTCCGAGGTGTCGCCCACGAGTGCGAGGTAGTGCGCGATCTGCGACGGCGGCACGCCGAACTTCTCCCGCACGCCCGCCGCATCGAGCAGGCGCCAGCCGAGCTTCGGGTTGGCGGACGGCGGCGGCAGCATGATCTTGATCCGCTCGTCGACGATCTGGGCGAAATCCTTGTCGCTGCTCACGATCACGACGTCGTGCCCCTGCCGTGCGAGCGTCACGGCTTCCGCGGCGAGGAGATCGTCGCTCTCGACGCCCTGCTCCTCGATGCCGGCGAGGCCCATCGCGCGCGTCAGCGCCTTGATCGGGTCGATCTGGGCGCGGAGCGGATCCGGCATGGGTTTGCGCTGGGCCTTGTAGCCAGGCAGCAGCGCGACGCGATCGTCCGATTCGCCGAGATCGAAAAACACGAGCGTGGAATCCGGCTTCTCCAGGTCCATCAGCTTCCACAGCGACTTCACCCAGCCGTGGAGCGCACCCGTGGGCACGCCAGTCGATGACGTCAGCTCCGGCAGCGCATGGAAACAGCGATAGGCGAGATTGAAGCCGTCAACGAGGAGCCATTTGGGCATGGGGCGAAGTTGAAAGTTGAAGGGTGAAAGTTGAAAGAACGAAACCAAGCGCCCGCGGGCCCGCGGCACGACGAAGCCGCTGGGCGTCCCGCCCGACTTTCAACTTTCAAATCTCAACCTTCAACCGAGCCGCCGCGCGGCCACCCGTCACGGATCGACATCATACACTTCCACGATGCCGACGCCCGTGCCGCCACCCACGCCGCTGAGCTGCGCGGTGTAGGTGCCAGGCGGGAGCATCACGATCATCGCCGCGTCGCGGCTGCCGCTGGCGAACGGAAACGCGCCGGCCGACGCGGCCGCCGAGGCGATGACCGACGCGTCCTCGCCCGAGGCCCAGTTGTCGTTGGTCGCGAGCGTGCGGCCGGTCGACTGGTCGACGAGCGTGAGTTGCGGATCGGCGAGCACGCCGGGGACGCCGAGATTGCCCAGGGTCGGGCCGGCGCCGCGGATGAGCACGCGGCGCGAGACGGCGCCGTTCACGACAAAGCCGGCGATGAGGACGTTGGTGCCCGTGCCGACGGAGCCACGGGTCGAGACGTTGACCGCGCGCCCGGGAGCGGCGGCGTTGGGCGTCACGTCGTAGACTTCGATCAACACCACGCCGGAAGCGTTGGGGTTGGCCGCCGGGCCCTTCGCCTGGACCGTATATTGACCGGGCGGGAGCGTGGCCATCACCACGGCATCGAGGGAGTTCGGCCCGAGGGGAAACGCCGCGGCCCGCTGCGTGGCCTGCTGGATCGCGGTGACCTGCGCGGCCCCGCCGGCCTGCGTGCCCCAATCGTCGTTCGTGAGGACCGGATTCGGACTGTTGCCGGCAAAGACTTCGAGCCGCGGATTCGCGAGCGTGCCGGCGACATTGAACGGCGCGTTGGCCAGCGTCGGGCCAATCACGCGAATGAGCATCTGGCGGGCCTGCTGGGCGTTGGTGCCGGCGACGACGAAGCCGCCGATGAGCACGTTGGCGCCGCCGCTGGTGACGCCGCGCGTCGAGATATTCGCCAGCTTGGTCGGCGTGTTCGAGAGCGTGAGGGTCGCGGCGTCACTGGTCGCTGTGGCGGCGTTGCTGGTGATCGCGACGGTGTAGCTACCGACGCGGCCGACATCGACGTTCGTCAGGCTCAGGATCGGGCTGGTCGCACCGGGGATCGGGGCGCCGTTGAGCAGCCACTGGTAGACGAGCGGCGGCGCGCCCGAGGCTTCGACGCTGAAGATCGCACCGGAGCGGGGCGAGAGGACGAGCGACTGCGGGTGCTTTGTGATCGTGACGTAGCGGTAGCCGTAGAGCACATCCTTCAACACGGCGTCGGCGATGGCGGTGTTGTTGGGCAGGCGCAGCAGGGCATCGATGCGCGCGGTAATCTCATCGACGGTGACCGTGACCGGCGGGCGGGTGAGTTGATAGAACAGTGCCGCCGCGCGGGCCTTGGCGAAAAGCGCGGTGTTGGTCGAGTTGGTGTTGGTGACGAACTCAGCGATGGCGGACTGGAGGCCGACGACGGCGTAGCCGCGGCCGCGCGTGGCGGAGAGGACGTTGTTCTGGCGGAACGTCACGCGATCGAGTGGCTCGGGCGGCCGGATGCCCGCGCTCTCATGCAACCGGTTGAGGAACGCCTCGGCGGTCACGGCGCTCGTCGGATTATCGAGCAGCGCCTGGGTCGGCACGAATCCATACTTCGCGAAATACTCGTTGGCGTTGAGGATGCCGGCGACGGTCGCGGCGAGGCCGTTGTTGCGCGTGGTGGTGAGGAAGTTGGTGTAGTTCGCTGGCGTCGGCCACTGCCCCATCAGCACATAGTAGGTGGCGAGCGTGTTCACCGGCGCCTGGAAGCCGGCGAGCTCCGTCAGCGCCACGCCGCCGTTCGCTGTCAGGTCGCTCACGATGATGTCGGCCCGCGTGAGCGTGCCGTTGTTGAGCTGCTCGTCGAGCTGGTCGAACACGAGCGGGTTGATGTTCGTGGTGTTCGCGATGTCCTGGTAGGTCTGCAGGATGAAGGCCGCGTTCTCGAGAACGGGATTGTTGCGGCGCACCACCAACTCCAGCGTGGGCGAGACGGTCGTGATGCCGGAGTTGTCGGTCGCGAGGGCCCAGAGGTAGTAGGTGCCGGAGACGGTCGGCGTCCACGTGCTGAGGAAGAGCGCGCCGGCGTTGGTCGACGTCGCAATGGCGGTCGCATTCGCGAAATACTGCACGGAGTTGACCGCGCCATCGCTGTCGCGCGCGTTGGCCCGGAGCTGCACCGCGCGGTTGAAGGCGGGATTGGTGGTCGACGGCGTGATGGAGATCGAAGGCGCGATGCTGGACGCCGCGGTGACGTTCATCGTGGTGGTCGGCGACGCGACGATGTTGCCCGAACTGTCGCGCGCGAGCGCCACAATCTCGGTTGCGCCGGGCAGCAGGCCGGCGAACGAGGCGGTGAGACGCCAGGTGTTGCCCTGCGGATCCTTGCGCGCGAGTCCGACGCTGTTCCGGTTTAGAAAGAACTCCACTTCCACGACCGAGCCGTCGGGGTCCGTCGCGGTGGCGGCAAAATCGGACGTCGTCGCGGTGGTCGCCGTGTTCGGAACGCCGGACACGCCCGGCGCGCGCGTCAGGGTGATGCTGGGGGGCAGCCCCACGACTTCGGTGGCCACGACGCGCCGGGAGGCGGTGCTCGTGCCCTGCACCACCCCGACCGAGGCCTGCGTCGTCACGGTGTAGGTATCGGGGTTGATCGGCGTCCAAATGGCGCGGTAGGTGGTCGTATTGCCAACGCGGATGCCGTTGATGACCTGGCGGCCGCCGCCGCCGGCGGTGGCGACGAACTGCAGCGTGGGCACCTGCGTGGTCGAGGTGTTGACGGCCGTGCCCTCGAGAAAGACGGGCGAGCCCACTGTGGCGGTGGTCGCATTGTCGGTTGGCCGGGTGATGGTCGTGGTCGGGGCATTGACGGCGGTCACGTTGACGACAATCGAGGGCGAGGAGACGGTCGTGTTGCCCGTGTCGTCGGTGGCGACGGCGTAGAGATTGAAGCGACCGGCAGTGTTGGCGTTGTAGGTGATCAACTGGCCCTGCTGCGGATTGCCGACCGTCGAGACTGCCGTGCCGTTGGCAAAGAGCTGCAGGGAGGTCACCGTGCCATCCGGATCACTCAGGATGGCGCCCACAAAGAACTGGGTGCCGGCCGTGATGTTGGTCGGCGTCAACGCCTGCAATTGGATCGAGGGCGGCGCGCTGGTGGCCGGGTTGATCGTGAGGTTCGTCGTCGACGAGACAGTTTGGTTGTTGTTGCTGTCGCGGGCGATCGCGTAGAGCCGGACAGGATACGTCACCGCGCCAGTCGTCTCGTTGATGATGGGCGTGATGGTGGTGAAATCGAACCGGCTCAGGTCGTAGGCGACGCGGTAGAAGTTCGTGTTCTGCTCGCGGGTCGCGAGGCCGATGCTGATGTCGTTCAGGAAAATCTCGACGTTGCTGAGGGAGGAGCCGGCGCCGGTGGCGACCGCGGTCGCGACAAAATTCACGGTCGACACGGTCTGCAGGCCGAAGCCGCCGGGGATGGGCGAGGCGGACACGCTGACGGTGGGCGGCGAGCCAATGACATTGGCGACGTTGACCCGGATCGGATTGGAGACTGAGGTCTGCGAATTGGTGTCGGTCACGCGCGCGGTGAGTTCGTGCTGGCCGAGCTGCGCCGGGGTCGGAATCCACGAGAACGAGAACGGGGCCGTGGTGTCGGCGCCGATCTGGACGCCGTCGAGGAGGAATTCCACGAGGAGGATGGCCGCGCCGGTGCCGCTCTGCACGGTGGCGGTGGCGGAGAGCGTGAGCGGCACGTTGGGCGTGGCGCGCGCGGTGGCGTTGGGATTGGGCGCGGTGAAGACGACCGTCGGCGTGGCGAACGCCGCCGTGAACGTGGCCGAGTTCGAGATCTTCGTGTTGCCGCGGTCATCGGTCGCGATGGCGTCGACCGTGTAGGTGCCGGGCGTCGTTGGGACGAAGGTGGCCGTGTAGGGGGCGGCCGTGATGGCGTTGCCCCCGTTGACGCCAGCGGGGTTGCCGTTCACGAAAAACTGCACAGAGGAAATGGTGCCGCCGTTGGCGATCGCGGTCGCGGCGAGGCTGACGGAGTTGCCGGGGAAAACGGAGGTGCCGTTGGTGGGCGTGAGCAGATTCACCGTGGGCGGCAGGCCGATAGGCGAGATGACGAGGAGCGGAAGCTGCACGTCGCGCGCGGCGCCGGCGTTGTCGGTGGCGCGGGCGGACAGCACATACGTGTGCGACTGCTCGCCGTCGGCCAGGTTGGGCGCGACGTAGCGGAAGGTGTAGGGGACGGTGGTGTCCTCCCCCACTTTGGTGCCGTCGACGAAGAACTCGACGCGCACGACGGCGCGGCCGGCGGAGGCGGCGGTCGGGGTGATGTCGGCGACGAAGTTGCGCACGGCGCCGCTGGGCAGCGTGGTGCTGGCGGCGGCGGCACCGGTCCGCGGCGAGAGCGACAGCGAGATCAGCGGCGAGGCCGAGTCGGCGAGGTTCACGCCCACGGGCTGCGAGGCGATGCTGTTGCCGGTGTTGTCGGTGGCGATGGCGACAATCGAGGCGACGCCGGTGCCGGTGGGCGTCCAGTTGATAGACCAGGAGCCGCCGCTCAGCGTGGCGTTGCCGAGGGCGGTGCCGTTGATGAAGACCTGCACGGAATTGATCGTGCCGTCGGCATCAGTCGCGGTGCCGGCGATGGGCGTGACGACGCCGGCCGCGATGAAGGCATTGCTGAGCGGGGCGTTGATGCCGATCAACGGAGACACGCCGCCGCCGCCGCCGATCGTGAAGGAAATGGCGGACGATTCCGCGGTGCTGCCCGAGATGTCGACGACGCGGGCGCGGAGGGAATGCAGGCCGGCGTCGTTGGGCGCGGTGAAGAGGAAGTTGTAGGGCGCGGTGATGTCGCTCGCGACGATGCTGCCGTCGTAGAGGAGCTCGATGCGGTCGACGTTGGTGGCGGGCGTCGGCACCGCCGTGAGCGCACGCGTGGAGCCGGCGGGGATGGTGGTCGAACCGCTGAGGGCGAGCGTGACGCTGAGGGGGCCGGTGGTCGCGGCGATGACCGTCACCGACACCGGGTTCGACAAGGTCGAGTTGCCGTTGCTGTCGGTGACTCGCGCGGTGAGGGAGATGTTGCCCGCAGACGGAGGCGTCCAGGGCTGCGTGTAGCCCGGCCCGCCGCTGGTGCCGAGCACGGTGGCGAACACGGTGCCATTGGCGAGAAACTGAACCTGCGTGACCGTCGCGCCCGAACCCGGCGCGGTCAGCGCGGTGACGTTGTTGGCCGACCCGGCGGTGAAGATCGAACCCGCCGTGGGAACGGTGATCGAGACCGTCGGCTGGGAATTGGCGGCCGTGACGGTGATCGGATTGGAGGTGACGCTCGTGCCGAAGGAATCGACGGCGGTCGCGGTGATCGTCGTGACGCCGGCAGCGGTGGGCGTCCACGGGAGCGTGAACGGCGCGGTGTTCACAGTGCCGATGGCGGACGTGACGCTGTTCACGGTGGACGAGAAGGACACTGACGTAATCGTGGCGCCGAGGATCGGCGCGGCGGAAGCGGTCAGGGTGGTCGCAGTGCCGACGGTCGCACCGGAGTTGTTGGCCGGTGCGGTAACGGACACGCTCGTGCCGACGACTGCCGTCACGGTGATTGCCGTGGAGGTGGCGGTCGCGCCGGTGCTATCGATCGCGCGCGCGGTGATGCTGGAGTTGCCGGCCGCGGTGGGCGTCCAGGAAATGGAATAATTGCCGCCGACCGGCGTGGTGGTGGTGCCGAGCACGGTCGTGCCGGAGAGAAACTGCACCTGAGTGATAGTCGCGGGCGCGATCGTGGACGCGGAGGCGGACAGGGTCTGAACAACACCGACCGTCGCAACCGAGCCGCTGGCGGGTGCCGTCATTGCGACGGTCGGCAGGGCGGCGGAAACAGTCACGGCGACCGCCGACGACGTCACCGTGGCGCCGGTGGAGTCGGTCACGCGGGCGGTGAGTGAGACGGAGCCAGTCGTCGTGGGCGTCCAAGAGACCGAATAGGGATCGGAGGTGTCCGGCACGCCGATGGCGATGCCGTTGGCGAAGAAGGCGACCTGCGTGATCGTCGCGCCGGTGCTGGCGGTCGCGGTTGCGGAAACGGTCGTCGCGACGTTGACGCTCACAGTGCTGCCAGCCGTCGGCGCGCTGAGGGCGACCGTGGGGCTCACGCCGTTTACCGTGACGGAGACGGCGGCCGAGGTGGTGGTGGCGCCACCGCTCTGGGTTGCGATGGCGGTCAGGCTGACCACGCCCGCGGTGGACGGAGTCCACACGACGGAATACGGAATCGCGGTGTCGCTCGCGATGAGGTCGGTGCCAGCGTAAAAGTCTACGCGCGTGATCGACTGCCCCGAACTCGCCGTGGCGGTCGCCGAGATTGTAGTGGCAGTGCCAACCGACGTGGAAGCGCCGTTCGCTGGCGCCGTGAGGGCGACGGTCGGGGACGGCGCGATGACCGTGACATTCACCGCGGCCGAGGTCGCGGTGATGCTGGCCTGGTCCGTAACCCTAGCGGTGAGGGCAACGCTGCCGGTCGCCGCAGGGGTCCAGGAGACCGTGTAGGGCGAAGTCGTCACGGGAGCGCCGATGGCCACGCCGTTGGCGAAAAATTCCACCTGCGTCACGGCGGAACCCGAACTCGGGGTCGCGGTGGCGGTGAGCGTGGTCGCAACTCCGTTGATGGCGGTTGCTCCCGCGGACGGTGCGGTGATCGCCACGGTCGGCAACGAGGCAGTCGCCGTCACGGTGACTGCCGTGGAGAGCGTGGTGTTGCCCTTGTCGTCGATGGCGAGGGCGCGGAGGGAATACTGCTTGGCCGTCGTCGGCGTCCAGGAAGCTGCATATGGCGCAGTGGTGTCTGTGCTGATCGGGTCGCCGTCCGCATAAAAGGTGACGGACTGAATGAAGCCTCCGGCATTGTTGGCCGAGGCGGTGGCAGTAACGGTTGTGGCGGCACCCGTCGCCACAAACGCATTCGCGAGGGGCGCGCCAATGTTCACCGTCGGGACGGTTCCGACCGGGGTCACCACACTGAAGTTGATTGTCGCTGAATCGAACGTCGTGGTGCCATCACTTGCGGTCGCCCTCGCAAGCAACGTATGCGCACCCACCGAAGCCGTCACCGTATAGGCGACATTGTAAGGTGCCTGCGTCGCCGTCCCGATGAGGATGTTGGCCGTGCCGGGGTCGAGGATGAAGTCGACCTGTCTGATGATGCCATCGGACATCGAAGCCGATGAACGAAGAAAAATTTGGGAGTTCTCGGGAATTGCTGAGTTGGCGGTCGGAGCGAGGACGGATGCAAAACGCGTGGAGGTCACGGTGACGGTCACCGGTGACGAAGTGAGCGTATTACCGGTCCCCGAACTGCTATCGGCCGCAATCGCAGTCAGAGTATAGGTCCCGATTGCAGTAGGCTGCCAGGCCATAGTCAGGCTGACATTCGCTGCACCGCCGACGAGCGTTCCGATCGAAACGCCGTTCACCCGAAAGTCGACCGATGAGACAACCGCCGAACCGGTGCTAGCTGCCGCGCTGGCAGTGATTGAGATTGTCGGGGAGGTCGACGTGACCTGCAGGTTGGCGTTATTCGCCGGGGACGTGATCACTACACTCTGCGGGGGCGCACCGAACACAGCCGTGCCCGCACCCAGCGCGGACCACAGGGCGGCGGCGGCAGAAATTCGCCGGAAGAAGGTTTTCATGGCGTGCGTCGTGATCGGGTTACTTCGTCCCGCTGCGGGTGCGCGGCTCGGAGCTGGCGGGGGTCACGATGGTGGGATTTTGGAAGAGCGAGTTGGCCGGGGTGGATTTCAGCGACTGCTTCTTCGGCGAGCCGCCGGGACTGACGAGGTTCGCGGTGACAAAGATCAGCAGGTTTCGTTTCTGCGAACTCTCGCCCTTCGAGCGGAAGAGCCGGCCGACGAGCGGG
>CAZENI010000216.1:0-12588 GCA_964513055.1 uncultured Opitutus sp. | reverse complement strand
CTGGATCGCCTATGAGGGCAATCTCGTCGGCCAGGGCCGCGACGCCGCCAAGCAGGCGCTCAAGGACAAGCCCGAACTCGCCGAGAAGATCCACAAGGCGATTCTCGAAAAGGTGACGATCGTCGGCGGCACGACCGTGACCGGCGAAGCGAACGAGTAACGTCAACGGCCCCGCCGGCCGTTGCCCCGGAAGGGGCGCGGATCCTGGCGCGGGCACGGTGACTCCCGTCTGGGGTCAGCTCGAATGCCCGGGCTGTTGGGAAAAGTCGCGTGTTGTAGCGGAAGCCGTGCGGCTTTCGCCGCTGCACCTCGTGTCGCCGGACGAAACGCTCACGCGTTCCGCTACGAGGGCGAACGGGCGTAGACCCACTGCCCGAACCGGCTTTCGTCCGAAGCGGGGAGTAGTCGGCCTGACGCGGCCGGACGCCAAGGAACGGAATTGAATTATTCCCGGTCGAAGGTGCTCCTATCCCCATGAGCACCCCTTTTTGCGCCCCACGCGCCGTGTTTTTTTCGCTGATGATCGCGATGGCAGCGTCGGCCGGGTTCGCGGCCAGTTCGCCCAAGGAAAACAAGGCCGTGAAGGATTCCGCGCCCGTCCTGATGTCGCGCACGGGAGGCGGTGGCGGGATGTGGGCCGACATGAAGGAGCTGCAGCAGGCGGCCGCGAAAGGAAATCCGCGGGCCGAGGCGCAGCTCGGCGAGATGTTGTTACGGGGCGAAGGGATTGCGCGGGATGAGAAGCGGGCCGTCGAGTTGCTGGAGAAGGCGGCGCGCAGCGGCCAGTCGAGCGCGGCGTTCCGGATGGGCATGCTCCTCGGCCACGGCGAAGCGGGAGTCGTGAAGGATCCGGAGCGGGCGCTGGCGTATTTTCGCGCGGCGGCCGCGGGCGGGGAGAAGGAGGCGTTCTTCAACATCGGGGCGGCGTATGCGAGTGCGCGCGGTGTGAAGCGCGACTACGGCGAGGCGCTCGGCTGGCTGATCGTGGCGCGGCAGCGCGGAGCCGATGCCAGCGCGGAGGCCAGCCTGCGCGCGCAGATCAAGAATCAGCCCAGTTGGATCGCGCGGGGCGAGCGGCGCGCGGGTGAGATCGAGCAGGAATTTGCCGGGAAGAGAGTGAGCGACTACCTCCCCTCGCCCACCCCGCTCGAAGGCGTGAGCGAGCCGGCCAAGCCCGCCGGGCCGTCCAATCCGGCCGCGGCGCTGAAGCCGGCGGATAGCTTGAAGCCCGTCGATGCGCCGAGGCCGGCGGATGCCCTGCGGCCCGGCGATCTGCTGAAGCCGATCGAGGCGCCCAAGCCGATCTTCGATCTCGCGCCGCGACCCTGAGGCGGGCGCGGCGGCGCGGAGACGATCGGGGATTGCGCGTTGCCGCCTAGCGCGAAGGCGCGTTAGTTCGACGGCTCCCAGCCGTCATGTCATCTGCCGCCGCCTCCCCTTACCTGTCGCCCGACGCGCTCCGTCGCGATCGCGAGCCGCTGTTTCACGTGCGGGAGCTGGCGCGGGTCTACGGTGAGGGCACGGCGGCGGTGACAGCACTCGCCGGGGTCGACTTCGACCTCTATGCGGGCGAACTGATCGTGCTGCTGGGCGCGTCCGGCAGCGGAAAATCCACGCTGCTCAACCAGCTCGGCGGGCTGGACTCGCCGACGCACGGCACCCTGCTCTACCGCGGCGCCGATCTCGCTGGCTTCGACGAGGCGGCGCTGACGGATTTCCGGCGCGACGCCGTCGGCTTCGTGTTTCAGGCCTACAACCTCATCCCGAGTCTCACGGCGCGCGAGAACGTGGCGTTGATCACGGAAATCTGCCGCGCGCCGATGGCGCCCGAGGAGGCGCTCGCGCTCGTCGACCTCGCGGATCGCATGGATCATTTTCCGGCGCAGCTTTCCGGCGGCGAACAGCAGCGCGTCGCCATTGCCCGCGCGATCGCGAAGCGCCCCGAAGTCCTGCTCTGCGACGAGCCGACCGGCGCGCTCGACGTGCGCACCGGCATCACCGTGCTCGAAGCGATCGAGCGCATCAACCGCGACCTCGGCACGCTGGCGGTCATCATCACGCACAACGCGATCCTGGCCGACATGGCCGATCGCGTGTTCACGCTTTCGGACGGACGGATCGTCGCGACACGCGAAAACCCGCGCCGCGGCTCGGTGCGGGATCTGGCGTGGTGAGGAAAAGTCCGAAGTGCGAACGCCGAACTCCAAAGTGAAAACGCCGAAGACGAAATGGCCCCTTGCTGGCGAAGATTCGTCCCCTTCGGACTTTGGCATTCCGATTTCGGACTTCCCGGCATGAGCCTCCTCGACGTGAAGCTCCTGCGCGATCTGCGCGCGCTGAAGTCGCAGGCGCTGGCGGTGGCGCTCGTGATGGCCTGCGGGCTCGCGATGATGATCATGACGCGTTCGCTGATCCTCTCGCTGGAGACGACGCGCGACACCTACTACGAGGAGCACCGGTTCGCGCAGGTGTTTGCCCGGCTGAAGCGGGCGCCCCACAGCGTGCGCGAGCAACTGGCCGCGATCCCGGGCGTGGCGGCGGTGGAGACCGGTATCGCTATTCAGGTTACGCTCGATGTCCCCGGCCTGCCGGAGCCGGCGGTGGGCCTGATCCACTCCCTGCCGGAGCGGGGCGAACCGGTGCTCAACCGGCTGTATGTGCGCGCCGGCCGGCTGCCGGCGGGCCGCACGAGCGTGGGCGAGCTCGCGGTCGGCGAGGCGTTCGCGAGCGCGCACGGGCTGAAGCCGGGCGCGACGATTTCCGCGGTGCTCAACGGCGCGAAGGAGACGTTCCGGCTCTCGGGCATCGTGCTGTCGCCGGAGTTTGTCTTCGAGGCGCCGCCCAACGCCGCGCTGCCGGACAACAAGACCTACGGCGTTTTCTGGATGCCCTACAAGGAGCTCGCGACCGTGTTCCAGATGTATGGTGCGTTCAACTCGGTCGCGCTGACGCTGGGACCGGGCGCGTCCGAGCGGGACGTCATCGCCGCCGTCGATCGCGTGCTGGCGCCGTATGGAGCGCGGGGCGCCTACGGACGGATCGACCATCCGTCGCACCGGCGCGTCGACGACGAAATCCGCGTGCTGCAGGGCCTGTCGGTCGCGTTCCCGCTCGTGTTCCTGAGCGTCGCGGCGTTCATGACGAATTCCGTGATGAGCCGTCAGATCGCGCTGCAGCGCGAGCAGATCGCGATGTTGAAGGCGTGCGGCTTCAGCAACCGGCAGGTGGGGCTGCATTACTTCAAATTCTCGCTGGCGATCGTGGTGGCGGGAGTCGCCGTCGGCGCGGGCGGCGGAGTTTTCCTCGGGCACAAGCTCGTGGGGATGTATCACCTCTTCTTTCGGTTTCCGCGGCTGGATTTCCTGCTCGACGCGCAGGTGCTCGTGGCTGCGACGATCGTGAGCGCGCTGGCGGCCTTCGTCGGCGTGGCGGGGGCGGTGCGGCGGGCGGTGCGGCTGCCGCCGGCGGAGGCGATGCGGCCGGAGGCGCCGGCGAGTTTCCGGCCGGCGCTCGTGGAGCGGCTCGGCATTGCGCGCTGGTTCAGCGCCTCTTTCCGGATGTCGCTGCGCAACATCCAGCGCCGGCCGGTGCGCAGCGGGCTGACGTGCCTGGCGCTCGCACTGGCGACCGCGATCCTGATTGTGCCGAACTCGTTTCGCGACGGGATCGCCTACGTGATCGATTTTCAGTGGGACATCGTGCAGCGACAGACCGTGACCCTCTCGCTGGTGGAGCCGGGGCCGGCGCGGGCACTGTCGGATTTCCGGCACCTGCCCGGCGTGGTCTGGGCCGAGCCGTTCCGCTTCGTGCCGGTGGAGCTGCGCGCGGGTCCGATCACGCGGCGGCTCGCGCTGCAGGGCCTGCCGGCGCAAGGCACGCTCAGCCGCGTGATCGATGCGCGGCCGCAGCAGCTCACGCTGCCCGCGCGCGGCATCATCATGTCGGCGAAGCTGGCCGAGGTCCTGCAATTGCGGCCGGGCGATGAGGTCGTCGCGCGCGTGCTCGAGGGGCGGGAGCGGGAGATCGCCGTGCCGATCGTCGGGCTCGCGGAGGATTTTGCCGGGATGGCGGCCTACATGGAACTGCATGCCCTCAACCGCCTCCTGCTCGAGGGCGACCGGATCAGCGGCGCGCACGTCGTGGTCGACAAGGCCCACTGGACCGAATTCCTGACGGCGGTGAAGAACACGCCGCGGCTGGCGGGCTGCATCATCAAGGACTCGTTGCGCGAGGGCTTCCGCAAGACGACGGCGGAGAGCATTGGCCTGCTGCAGAAAATCTACATGCTGTTCGCGACCATCGTGGCCTTCGGCATCATCTACAACAGCGCGCGGATCTCGCTCTCCGAACGCGCGCGCGAGCTGGCGACGCTACGCGTGCTGGGCTTCAGCCGCGGCGAGGTGGGCGCCGTGCTCGTGGGCGAACTCGTGCTGCTCACGCTCGTGGCGCTGCCGCTCGGCCTCGTGCTCGGCTCGGGCTTCGCGCGCGGCATCCTGAGCTCGGTCAACACGGAGACGGTCCGCCTGCCGCTCGTGCTGACGCCGGCCAACTATGCGTTCGCGGTGCTGATCGTGGCGACCGCGTCCGCCGCGTCGGCGCTGTTTGCCGCGCGCAAGATCGCCACGATCAACCTGGCGAGCGCCCTGAAGGCGCTCGATTGAACGGTATCTGATTTTCCATGACACCCGCTTCCGTCCGCCCGGCCGTCCCGGCCCAGAAAACAGGATCGCCCGCCTGGCGCCGCCGGCTGCCGCTGCTCGGCGGCCTGGCGCTGGTCGCGCTGATCGTCGTCGGCCTCTGGCCGCGGGCGGTGCCCGTGGAGGTGGCGCAGGTGACGCGCGGGCCCCTAGTGGTCACGGTGGACGAGGAGGGCATGACGCGGGTGAAGAACCGCTATCTGGTCTCGGCGCCGGTGGCGGGCCAGTTGCGCCGCATCGACTGGAAGGCGGGCGCGGTTGTCGAGGCGGGCAAAACGGTCCTCGCCGTGCTCGAGACGAGCGGGGCGGATTTTCTGGACGCGCGGATGCAGGCGCAGGCGGAGGCGCGCGTGCGCGGGGCGGAGGCGGCGCGGGAGGCGGCGCGGGCGCAGCGGGAGCGCGCGGGCGCGGCCGCGCGGATGTTTGCGGCGGATTTGCAACGGATGCGGAAGCTGCGCGACGAGCAGGTCGTGTCGGCGCAGGAGTTCGATGCCGTCCAGATGCGGTCCGAGACGGCGGCGCAGGAGGAGCGGGCAGCGGAGTTCGGTTTCAAGGTGGCGGAGTTCGAGCTGCAGCAGGCCCGCGCGCTGTTGCAGCGCGGGGCGCCGGCGGAGGCGGGCCGTCCGTCCGGGGGCGCCGAGCCGCTGGTCATCACGGCGCCGGTGAACGGCCGGATCCTGCGTGTGCTGCAGGAGAGCGCGCGGGTCGTTCCCGCCGGTTTCCCGCTGCTGGAGATCGGCGACCCGACCGATCTTGAGGTGCGCATCGAAGTGCTGTCGCGGGACGGCGTGGCGATCGAGCCGGGTGCGCGAGTGATGCTCGAGCAATGGGGCGGCGCGGCGGCACTGACCGCGCGCGTGCGCCTGGTGGAGCCTTCGGCCTTCACGAAGATTTCCGCGCTGGGAGTCGAGGAACAGCGCGTCTACGTGATCGCGGACTTCCTCGATCCGCTGGAGCGGCGGCCCACCCTTGGCGACAGTTTTCGCGTGGAGGCACGCATCGTGATTTGGGAGAAGGCGGACGCCCTGCGAGCGCCGGCCGGGGCGCTGTTCCAGCGCGCGGGCGGGTGGCAGACCTTTGGCATCGAGGCCGGGCGCGCGCGGCTGCGCGAGGTGAAGACCGGGCGCAGCAACGGCGTGCAGACCGAGGTGATCGACGGCCTCCGGGCCGGGGATCACGTGGTCGTGTATCCGGGGGACAAGGTCGCGGATGGCACGCGCGTGACTCCCCTGGTGGTGAGTCCGCGCTGAGCGGGGGCCGCGGGGCTCGTGGCGGGGCGTTTGACTTGGCGCGCGCGCGCGCGAAGCGTGGCGGCCGATCATGCCGCGCCCCGCCGACACCATCGCCGCCCTTGCCACGCCCGCGGGCACCGCCGCGCTCGCGGTGCTGCGTGTCAGCGGTCCGGATACGGCGGCGCTCGCCGCGGCGCTGGGCGGCGCCCCGCCGGTGCCGCGGGCGGCCCGGCATGGCGATTACCGGAGTCGCAACGGCCGGTTGATCGACGACGTGGTGTTCACGTTCTTCCGCGGACCGGCGTCGTATACCGGCGAAGATTCCCTGGAGATCTCGTGCCACGGGAACCCTTTCATCGCGCAGAAGATTCTGGAGGACCTGCTGGCCCGCGGCTGCCGGGCGGCGGAGCCGGGTGAGTTCACCCAGCGCGCCTTCCTGGGCGGGAAGATGGACCTGAGTCAGGCGGAGGCGGTGATGGATCTGATTCACGCGCGGAGCGAAGGGGCGCTGGCGGCGGCGCAGGTCCTGTTGCGCGGTGGCTTGGGCCGGAGGATGGCTCCTTTGGTCGACGACCTCCTGGGCGTGCTGGCGCGGGTGGAGGCCTACATTGACTTCCCTGACGAGGATCTGCCGCCCGAGGATCGCGCCCTCGTTCGGGCCTCTATTCATCGCATAGTATTGGAAACAAACAGGTTACTGGCGACATCGCACTACGGACAACTGCTCCGGGATGGGGTCAAGGTCGTCCTGGCCGGTGCGCCCAATGCCGGGAAGAGCAGCCTGCTCAACCGGCTCGTGGGGAGCGAGCGGGCCTTGGTCAGTCCCGAACCGGGCACGACGAGAGACTTCATCGAAGAGAGGGTCCTGATTGGACCGCATTGCATTCGGTTCATCGACACCGCGGGTTTGAATCCCGAGCCCGGGACGATCGAGAGACTCGGCATCGCCAAGACCAAGGAGAAGCTGGAGGAGGCGGACGTGGTGTTGCTGGTCGTCGATCTAGCTGAACACGCGCCGGCTCCCCTACCCTATCCGCAGCTCGCCGCGGTCGCCCCGGAACGCGTCATTCTCGTCTTCAACAAGTGCGACCTGATGGAGCGGATGGGTGCGGACCCCTACCCTGCGACCTGGCCGCGGGTTCGGGTCTCCGCGTTGACGGGTATGGGCATCGAGGCGCTGCGGGAGCGGATCGTGAAGACAGCGGAGGCCTGTCGTCAGGATCCGGTCGACCTGATAGCGATCAACGTCCGCCACGCCCGGGCGCTGGAATCGGCGCGCAGTTGCCTGCAGGCGGCGGACGTAAGGCTGGAGCACGACGGCCCGGTGGAGCTGGTGGCGAGCGATCTCCGGGAAGTGCTGGCGGCGTTTGGGGAGATTACCGGGCGGATCGACAATGAGCGGATGCTCGATCAGTTGTTCGCGACCTTCTGCATCGGGAAATAGCGCGCTTGCGCCGATCCCCGGACTGCGCGAGATCCAGCGGTTTCTCCACGCCCGACCATGTTTAACGACGGCAAGCCCTATGATGTGATTGTATGCGGTGCCGGCCATGCCGGCGTGGAGGCGGCGCTGGCAGCCGCACGCATGGGGGCTAACACGATCCTGCTGACGGGGAACATCGATACGATCGCCCAGATGAGCTGCAATCCGGCCATCGGCGGCCAAGCCAAGGGGCAGATCGTAAGGGAGATCGATGCCCTGGGCGGCGAGATGGCGATCAACACGGACGTGACCGGAATCCAGTTCCGGCTCCTGAACGAGTCGAAGGGTCCGGCCGTGCAGTCGCCCCGCGCCCAATGCGACAAGAAGGCGTATCAGTTTCGGCTGAAGCACACGCTGGAGTTGCAGCCGAGGCTGCAGATCTTTCAGGCGACGGTCACCGGCCTGATTTTCGCAGCCGGCCGCGTGGTGGGCTGTCGCACGAATCTGGACCTCGAGTTCCGGGGGCTCACGGTCGTGGTGACGACCGGGACCTTTCTCCGGGGATTGATGCATATCGGGCAGAACAAGAACGAGGGTGGGCGACTGGGGGATTTCAGTGCACGCACGCTCTCGGCCAGTTTCCAGGAGGCCGGGATTGAGCTCCAGCGCCTGAAGACCGGGACGCCACCGCGGCTCCTGGGCCGGAGCATCAACTTCACGGCGATGGAAGAGCAGAAGGGGGATGCAGAGCCGACGCTGTTTGCGTTCCACGACACGCGTGATGCCGTCGATTTGTTCCACGTGGAACATACCGGCGAGAAGCGGTTAGGGTGGCGGCCGGGTTGTGAACAAGTCTCGTGCTGGCTGACCTACACCACGGCTGCGACGGCGGAGATTGTCCGGAGCAATCTGTCGAAGTCCGCCATGTATAGCGGCGAGATAGAGGGCGTCGGACCAAGGTATTGCCCAAGTATTGAGGACAAATTCGTGCGCTTCGCGGACAAGCCGCGGCACCTGCTTTTCCTCGAGCCGGAGGGCCGAACGACCAACGAGTTTTATGTGAATGGCTTGTCAACAAGTCTGCCCTTCGATGTGCAAGTCGACCTGGTTCACAGCATCCCGGGACTGGAGAAGGCGGTGTTGCTGCGCCCGGCCTACGCCGTGGAATACGACTTCGCGCCCCCCACCCAGCTCTATCCCTCGCTGGAATCAAAGAAGGTCGAAGGCTTGTTCTTTGCCGGTCAGATCAACGGCACGTCCGGCTACGAGGAGGCGGCAGGGCAGGGGCTCGTCGCGGGGGTCAACGCGGTCAACAAGACCCGCGGCGCACCGCCGCTGCTCATTGGCCGCCACGAGGGCTACATCGGAGTCCTGATCGACGACCTGGTGACCAAGGGCACGCGCGAGCCGTATCGGATGTTTACCAGCCGCGCCGAGCACCGCCTCCTGTTCAATCATGGCAGCGCGGAACTGCGCCTGGCTCACCTCGCCCGGACACACGGCTTGATTTCGGCCACTCGCAGCGCGCGGATCGAGGCCAAGCGGCGGGCAATCCACGACTGGATCGCCACTTTGGAGCGCGATCGACCATCAGGGGGGCAGGGGACTTGGGCGGATGGCGTCCGGCGCGATCGCGCCGGCGCACCGTTACCCACCGCCTTGGCGGCAGAGACGCGCGCACTTCGCGATGAAGTTCTATATCGCATTGCTTACCAGGGCTATCTGGCACGTGAAGAGCGACAGATCGAGAGATTTGCTCACGTCGAAAAAATCCGGCTCGATGCGTCGATTAACTATTTGGCAATCAGAGGTCTAAGAAAGGAGAGCGCCCTCAAACTGGCGGAGGTCCGACCGATGACCCTGGGGCAGGCGAGCCGCATCAGTGGCGTGAATCCCGCCGACATCAGCATCCTTATGATTTGGCTCGAAGCCGCTCGGGAGGGCAGGGGAGCCCAGGCTGAATCCTCGCACGATGCCCATGCAACCGACTGACGCCGATCACCCCTTTGCTGCCGCCCTCGCAGAGCGCCGGCTCGACGTGCAGCAGCAACTGGAGGGAATCCTGCCCGTGTCATCGTCTTTCCTGTGGGAAGTGGGCTGCGGTCACGGACACTTTCTCACCGCCTACGCGCAGGCGCATCCCCAGCAGACCTGCATCGGGATCGATCTCGTGGGCGAGCGCATCGAGCGTGCCTTGCGGAAGCGCGACCGCGCGCGCCTCGCCAATCTCCACTTCATCCGGGCCGAGGCCCGGCTGTTCCTGCAGGCGTTGCCCGCGACGGCGTCGATCAACGGACTGTTTGTCTTGTTTCCCGACCCCTGGCCGAAATCGCGGCACCACAAGCACCGCGTGCTGCAGCCCGCATTCCTGGCCGCGGTCGCCGCCCGCGCGACGGCCTCGTGCCGGCTTCATTTCCGCACCGACCACCGTCCTTATTTTGAGGAAGCAGAAGCGGTGGTGCGCGATTCGCGCGAATGGGAGCCGTGTGCTGAGGCCTGGCCATTCGAGTTTGAGACCGTTTTCCAGCAGCGGGCCGAGCGTTTCGATTCGCTGATGGCGCGGTTGCGGGAGGTCCGGCCATAAGTTCAACGCCGCCAAAATCCGCCGCGGCTAATTTGTCCGGGACCGCTTTTCCCGGCACAATTTCGAAGGTTGACGGAGGGTGGGGCGCTGGACTTTGTTCTCCGCTTCTTTTCTTCCACCCGTATCGCCCGCGCATGTCCAGGGTCACCAAACTCGCCACACTCCTCATCGCCTTCGTCTGCGGCCTCACGCCGCTTGCCGCTGAGGGCGTAGCTCCGAGCGCGGCGAAGCTGATCGATTTCGGCAACGGCTGGGCAATCACCAACAGTATGGTGACGGGCTGGGTCATTTCGATCCTGCTGGTGGTGCTGATTCGCTGGCTCGTCGGAAAACCCTCGGTCGTCCCCTCGCGCGGCCAGGCAGTGTTCGAGTCTCTTCTAGAAGGACTCCGCGACATCTTCGAGCCAATCGTAGGCAAGGCCGCGTTTCCGACGGCGTTTCCCATCCTGATCACGTTTTTCGTGTTCATCCTGTTTCACAACTGGATGGGCCTCATTCCCGGCGTCGGCACGATGGGATGGGGCCATGACGTCGACGGACATTTTCATCTCACGACGCCGTTCATCCGCCCGCACAACGCCGACTTCAACGGCACGATCGCGCTCGCCGCGATCTCCTTCGGCGCCTGGGCGATCATCGTCTTCAAGTTCGCCGGCCCCGCGCTGATCTTCAAGGACCTCTTCGGCAACAAGGCCGACAAGGCCGAGACGCCCGGCTGGCTGTATCCAATTCTCTCACTCGTCTTCCTGATCGTCGGATTGATCGAGGTGTTCTCGATCGTGATTCGCCCGTTCACGCTTTCGGTGCGGCTTTTCGGCAACGTCTTCGGCGGCGAAAACCTCCTGCACGGCACCGGCTTCATCTTCGTGTTCTATTTCATGGAGCTGCTGGTCGGCGTGATTCAGGCGCTCGTCTTCACCCTCCTGACCGCAGTCTACATCGGACTCCTCTGTAATCACGAGGGCGGCGATCACGGCCACGACGACAAGCACGCGCACGGCGCGGATGCGCCGCACTGAGACTCTCCCGCCGGGAGCGTGCCCTGAGCGCGCACGGCGGAAACCGCAACCACACGAAAATACCACCATGATCGACATCCTCGCCCAAGCCGCCGCGGCTCCCGCTGGCGTTACCGGTAATCTCACGAGCGCCTTCGGCCTCCTCGGCGCCGCCATCGGCGTCGGCCTCATCGGCTTCAAGGCCGCCGAAGCCGTCGGCCGCAATCCCGGCGCGTCCGGCAAGGTCCTCGTCCAGGCCATCATCGGCATGGCGCTCGCCGAAGGTCTCGGCATTCTCGCGCTGTTCCTCGGCTAATTGATTTCACCGGCAGCGCGGCCCGCCCGCGCTGCCATCCCGCTTTCCCGCCATGACGCTGCCACTCCTCCTCGCCGCCGCCGCCGAACACGCCGCGAAGCCCGGCATTCCGGAACGTTTCGGTCTCGAGCCGAAATACATCGTCATGCAGGTGATCAGCTTCCTGATCGTCCTGTTCGTCCTCTACAAGTTCGGCATCAAGCCGGTCACGGCGACGATGGAGGAGCGCACCCGGAAGATCGAATCCGGCATCAAATACGCCGAGGAGATGCAGGCGAAGCTCGCCGCCGCCCAGCAGGAGAGCGCCGCCATCGTCAAGAAGGCCAACGTCGAGGCCTCCCGCATCGTCGACGACGCCCGCAAGACCGCGAAGGAGTTCCTCGACAAGCAGACGCAGGAGGCGACCGTGAAATCCGCCGACCTCCTCGCCAAGGCCCAGCAGGCGATCGAGCTCGAGCACAAGAAGATGCTCGCCGCCGCCCGCACCGAGATCGCCCGCCTCGTCGTCACGACGACCGAGCGCGTCCTCGCCAAGAAACTCACCGACGCCGATCGCGCCTCCTACAATGAGGCCGCCGCGCGCGAGCTCACCAACGTCTGAGCCGGTTCCGCTCTCCGCTCTAGATCTATAGCTCCCCGCTTCTCGCCCGCGCCATGGCCTCCGGCAAAAAACAAGTCCAGCAGCTCGCCCGCCAGTTCTTCAAGCTGAGCCTCGCTGACGGCACGCTGTCCGCCGACCGCGTGGCCGGAGTGCTGCAATATATCGAGAAGCATCGCCCGGCCCGCACCCTGGCGATCCTCAAGGCGTATCAGCGCCTGATCGCCGCCGAGTTCGCCCGCGGCCAGGCCATCATCGAGCACGCCGGTCCGGTGAACGACGCGGTGCTCGCGAATATTGCCGCCGCCCTCGCGAAGAAATACCGCCGGCCCGTCGCCGGCGTGCCGAAGCGCAACGACGCGCTCCTCGCCGGTCTCCGCGTCCGCGTCGGCGACGACGTCTACGAATCCTCCGTCGGCGGCCAGCTCGCGACCCTCGCCAGCGCCGTCTGATAAATTTTGATACGCTCCCTCCCGCAACCCTCTCTCCGATGAGCACCGTCCTCGAACAAATTGAACAACAGATCGCCCGGCTCTCCAGCAAGGCGGTCAAGAAGAACACCGGTAACATCCGCACGGTCGCGGACGGCGTCGCGAAGATCGAAGGCCTGTCCGAGGTGATGTATAACGAGATGGTGCAGTTCCCCGGCGGCGCCATCGGCATCGCGCTCAACCTCGAAGAGGATGAGGTCGGCTGCGTCGTCCTCGGCGACATCTCCAAGCTGAAGGAGGGCGACGAGG
>CAZENI010000215.1:1705-12612 GCA_964513055.1 uncultured Opitutus sp. | reverse complement strand
ACGCCACCCACGCCGATCAGTCCGTCGATCAGATCGACTCGCTCCTGCTCAAGGCCGACCTGCTCGCCTCGCAACGCTACCCGTTCGGGCGCGACGACGCGCTCCGCCTCAGCACCCACCTCGGCGCCGAGTGGTGGCCCCGTTACCGCGCGCTCGCGCTCGGCGCCGCCGGCGGCCGCGCCGCGTGGGAGCACAGGTTCGGCGGCAGCGCGCTCGCCCCGACCCTCTCGTTCGAGGGCGCGGCCGACGCCGTCGTCGCCCGCGAGACCGGGCGCCGCGGCGTCGCCGCCAGCCTCGGCGTCGCGCTCCGCAAACGCTTCAACAACCTCACCCGCGGCACGGTCGCCCACGAGGTCGCGTGGTTCGACGCCCGCTACGGCACCTACGATCGCACCGCCAGCGAGACCGCGCTCGAACTCGATCGCGATCTCAACGACGTCACCCGCCTCACGGTCGGCGTGCGCTTCCGCGACGGCGACATCGTCAGCTACGCGACCGGGCCGCGCGCCGATCTCGCCGCGCTCGCGCCCAACCAGCTCGATGTCGACAGCTTCGACCGCACGATGCGCGCCTACCGCATCGACGCCCGGTCGTGGAGCGCGCGCCTCGCGCTCGTGCGCGCCCTCGACGAGCGCTCCGCGGTCATGGTCGGCTACGAATGGCGCACGACCAAGCGACAGCCGCTGTCGTTCGAGAATCACTTCCTCGCCGTTTCGCTCGTGCATCAGTTCTGAACGCCCACAGAAACGTTGCGGAATCGCTCCGGCCGCGCTTACTGCGCACCGTATGACCCTTCCCCGAGGCCTCGCGCTCTGGGCCTCCCTTCTCCTCCCCACGCTCCCGGTCCACGCGGTCAGCTACCGCATGGAAACCGTCACGACCTGGGCGGAGAACATCACCCGCGCGTCCTCCGCTTCGGACTGGAAGGACGCGCACCGCCACGAGGTGAAGCTCGCCGGCGGAGTGCTCCGCCAGTGGACGGCGGGACTCGTCACGACCGCGGAGCTCGGCGCCGGCTTCGAGCGCGTGCCGAAATACACCGCGCTTGATGCGGTCACCGCCGGCGCCTCCGCGCAGGCGCGGCAGAAATTCGGCTTCGGCCCCTCCGCGCCCGTCCTCTCCTTTGACGCCGGCCTGCGTCACCGCGCCGCCCGGCTCGACGGCGACGACGGCTGGACCGCCACCGCCGGCCTCCGCTTCGCCAAGCGCCTGACCTCCGCCTGGCGCGTCGCCGCCATCGGCGACTGGCAGCAGCACACCGCGCGCAGCAGCATTTTCGATACGCGCCACCACCGCCTGTGGGCCACGATCGCCTGGGATGCCACGCCCTGGCTCCAGCTCTCGCACGGCAACGGCCGCCTCTGGGGCGACTTCACCGCCAACGCCTCGCCGGGCGTCTGGTCGCGCGCCCTCTCCAGCGCGCTCGGCCGCGCGGTCGCCGACTACTACAACACCGTCTCCTGGGCCCCGACCGATGCCTTCGGCCCCGGCTGGGTCACGTATCGGGTTACCGGACACGTCAGCTTCTGGTGGCTCGAGCTCTCTCCCGCCCTCGGCCGCAACACCTCGCTGCCCTTCCGCTACGAGAGTCTCTTCTCGGTCAACAAGATTGGCGTGAAATACCGCCAGGACCTCTGGTCCGTGCAACTGCTGCACCGCTTCTAATCATGCGCGCCGCCCTCCTCGTGCTCTGCACCCTCCTCGCGCCTTGCACCTTCGCCGCCCCGGCCGGCGGCAGCGTCCGCGTCGACATCAAGGATCCCGCCGGCGCGCCGGTCGCCGACGCCGTCGCCTCGCTCACCCCGCTCGACGCTGCGCCGGTCGTGACGCCCCCCGCGGAGCCGGTCGTCATCGTGCAGAACGACGAGGATTTTCAGCCCTACGTCACCGCCATTGTCACCGGCACCCGCGTCAGTTTCCCGAACCAGGACAAGGTCGCGCATCACGTCTTCTCCCAATCCAAGGTGAAGCCGTTCGAAATCCCGCGCTACCGCGGCGAACCGAAGGAGACGATCCTCTTCGACCAGCCGGGCATCGTGCCCCTCGGCTGCAACATCCACGACTGGATGCTCGCCTACGTCGTCGTCCTCGCGACACCGCATTTCGCCAAGAGCCCCGCCACCGGCGCCGTCACCCTCCCCGGCGTGCCCGCCGGCCGCTACCGGCTCGAGGTCTGGCACCCACGCGTGAAGGAGACGGTGACGCGCGAGGTGGTCATCGCGGCAAACGACACCGCGATGCAGGTCATCTCCGTCGTGCTCCGGCCCGACAAACGCATCCGCCGCGCGCCGGAATCCGGACCTGGCGGCTACAAGTAGGAGCGACGCGCGTTTCCCCGGCGGTGTTCCTCCGACCCAAAAGTTTCGGCGCCAAGCTGCTGGTGCTGTTCGTGCTCGTCGTTGCGTCCGCGCAGATCGCCACCTATCTCATCGTCTCGATCGCTCACCACCGCCAGGCCCAGGCGCTGATCAACGAGGAACTCCAGCGCGCCGCCGGTGCGTTCGCCCGCGTCGTCGCCGAGCGCAACGAGCTCCTCGCCGCCGCCGCCGGCACCGCCGCCCGCGACTACGCGTTCAAGCAGCTCTTCGCCGGCGACATCGACACCGCCACCCTCGCGTCCGCGCTGCCCAGCCTGCGCATCTGGACCAAGGCCGACGTCGTCACCGCGCTCGCCCTCGACGCCACCATCATCGCCTCCACCACGCGCGCCGCCGCCGCGGGCAACGCCTACGCGCTGCTCGCCGCCCGCGCCGACGCCGACCCCAGCCCGATCCCCACCGCCACCTCCTACGGCTACATCAACGGCGAGCTCCACTCCCTCGCCATCGCGCCCGTCCGCGCGCCCGATGTCGTCGCCTGGCTCGTCATCGGCTTCAAAATCGACGCCGCCTTCGCCCGCACGCTCAAGGAGCAGACCGGCATCGACGTCACCTTCTTCGACCAGCGCGGCCAGCCGCTCGCGTCGACGCTGCCCGCGGCGATGACGCGCGCCCTCGCCGCCGAGCTGCCGCGCCTCGGCGGCACCAAGATGAGCACGCCCGTGCCCCTCGCCGCCGGCACCGCCCTCGTCGCCACACGCCAGCTCGTCGCCGGCGACGGCTTCTCGGCGACGCTCGCCCTGCAGTATTCCCTCGACGAGAAGCTCCGCCCCGCGCGCTTCGTCGAGAACGTCATGCTCGGCGTCGCGTTCGGCAGCCTCGTCCTCGCCGTGCTGCTCAGCCGCGCCTTCGCCCACCGCCTTGCCCGGCCGATCGTCGAACTCGTCGGCCACACTCGCCGCATCGCCGCCGGCGACTACTCCGTGCGCAACACCAGCTACCGGAGCGACGAACTCGGCCGCCTCTCCGAAGCCTTCGATCAGATGTCGCGCGGCCTCGCCGAACGCGATCGCGTGCGCGACCTCCTCGACAAGAACGTCTCGCCCGAGGTCGCCGCCCAGCTCCTGCGCGACGGCGCCGCGCTCGGCGGCGAGGAGCGCGAAGTTACGATCCTCTTCGCCGATCTGCGCGGCTTCACGACGATGAGCGAGCAGCTCAAGGCGCCCGAGCTCGTCGCCCTGCTCAACCGCTACCTCGACCGCATGAGCGCCGAGATCGAGCGCCAGGGCGGCATCGTCGACAAGTTCATCGGTGACGCGATCATGGCTCTCTTCGGCGCGCCAGTCGCGCAGGGCGACGCCGCCGACCGCGCCCTCGCCGCCGCGCTCGCCATGGAGCGCGCCCTCGCCGGCCTCAACGCCGAGCTCGCCGCCGAGGGCCGCCCGCCCCTCGCCATCGGCGTCGGCATCAACACCGCCCGCGTCGTCGCCGGCAACATCGGCTCCCATCGCCGCCTGAACTACTCCGTCATCGGCGACGGCGTGAACGTCGCCTCCCGCCTCCAGTCCGAGACGCGCAAGGCGGATTTCCGCACCAACATCATCACCAGCGCCGCCACCCTCGCCGCCCTCCGCGAGCCCTCCCGCGTCGCGACGCGCTCCCTCGGCGCCGTCCAGGTCAAGGGCCGCGCCGAGGCCGTGGAAATTTTCGCCGTGGACGCCGCGCGCGCCGTTTAAGCCGCCCGCCGCCGCGAACGCGGCCGCAGCGGCTCGATCGAGGCGACGTGCAGGGCGAAGATATCCGTCGAACCTCCGGCATCGTCGGCGACGAGGATCATTCGCGTCAGCGGCAGCACCCCGACGTGATCGGCCGTGGGAACGTCGTAGGCGCGACCACTGGTGGTCACGATCCGAAACGGCACGAACGGCCGCTTCTCAACATACTTTCTCACCCGCGCAAACAGCACGGTCTGCGGAGCGCCGGCTTCGGGGGATTCGGAACCCATGCGCGCAATGTGCGCCCGTTAAACCCCGGGTCAAGCGCCCGGTCCGCCCCGAAAGGTGGGGGGGCTCCCGAGTCCCGGCGGTCCCGTGCCGAGCCGCTCCGCGACACCCGCCGCGATGACGCAGAATTCCTGAGACGCCGGCGAAAAAGGCCTGCGGTAGGAGCGCGCTTGCGCGCGATGGGGAGCGGCGTCACCGAGCGAACAGGCCGGCGAAATCGCCCGCAACCGGGCTGCTACCTTCCGAGCCGGGGCCTTTTTTAGACGCCTCTGAGACGCCACACTCAACTCTTCGGCGGCACCCGCAACAGCTCCGGCTGCCCCGCCCGCTCCACATGCTTCTGCAGCAGCGCGCGCGTCTCCGGCGATCCATCGAAGGCCAGCACGCGCGCCGCGAGCGCCTTCGCGTGCTCGAGGTCGCCGCTCCCGGCGAGCACCTCCACATTCTTCGCCGCGCTGCTCAGGGCATAGTCGCGCTGCACCTTGCGCAGCCGCTCCGGATCCGCGACGCCCGCCGGCAACGGACGCTCCACGATGTTCATGTCGAAACGCTGCTGCATCTGCACATACGAAATCCCCTGCACCGCATCGCCGTAGCGCTTCATCTCCCGCAGATCGTCGAACGCCGACATCGCGAGCGTGCGCCGCCGCGGATCGCCGGACGGCAGCTGATCCAGCAGCGCGATGGACCGGGCGTTCTCCTTCAGCGTGCGGTTGATCGCCGAGAGCGTCGCCGTCGCATCGTAGTCGGTCTGGCTCGCCAGCAGCCGTTTCTCCGCCGCGTCGCGCCGCGTGCGCAGCGCCGCCAGCGCCTCCGGGTAACGCTCGCCGAGCTTCGCAATGTCGCTCAGCAGAAAACTCATCCTCACGCCGCCGAAGCCCGCGATCGGCGGCATCCCCGTGTCGAAACACCACAGCAACTCGCGCAGCGCCTCGGCCGGATCGCCCGTGCGCGCCATCTCCTGCGCCCGCCGGTAGCGCGCCTGCACCACGTCATGCGTCAGCGGTTCCGGCACGCTCTCGACCGTCGCCGCCGTTCGCGCGACCGCCGCCTTCCCCGCGCTCTGGCTCTGGATCGCCTCGAGCAGCCGCGCGTTGTCCGCCTCGGCTTCGGCGGCGCGCTGCTCGGCCTGGCGCGCGCGCCCCTCCATCGCCGTGAGTTTCGTCGCGAGCGCCTGGCCCTGCCCCGCCAGCACGCCCAGCTCCGCGCCGCGCTGCTGCGCGACGTTCAGTTGATAAACCGCGGCCCCGACGGCCAGCGCCGCCAGGACTCCCGCCCCCGCTGTCATTGCTGTTGAGCCCATAAAGGAAACCACCCCCGCCGTCGTCGCGAAGCCGCCCGCCGCCGCGATCGCCGCCCCGGTCACGCTCGCCGCCAGGCCCGCCGGCGCCGCCACCGCCGCCTGGTGCGCGAGCGCGGCCCCGACCGCCGCCGTTGTCGAGGTCACGCCCCGTCGCGCGAGGATCCCCGCCAGCTTGTCGAGCGCGCGCTCGACGCGCTTCCGCGCCGCCTCCTCGGTGAGTCGCAGGGTCCGGCCCACATCCGCAAACGCCCGGCCCTCGAAGTAGCGCAACGCGATCGCGTCGCGATCCGGTTCGTTCAATTCGCCCAGCGCCTCGTCCAGCAGCGGCCGGATGCGATCCCAGTCCGTCGCCGGGTCCGCGGATGCGTTGGCTTCGTTCATAAAGTTCGTCTCCTGTTCGCGCACCCGGCGCCGCCGCTCGGATCGCACCACGTCGCTCGCGGCATATTGAGCACTCCGATACAGCCACCCGCTCAGCACGGGTCGGTCGAGCAGCGTCGCCGCCTTCCGCGCCAGATCGGCAAACACCTTCTGCGTCACATCCTCCGCCAGGTGCGCATCGCCGCCCACCTGCCGCAGCGCCACCGCATACACCAGATCGACGCGGCGGCGCACGAGTTCGGCAAAGGCTTCCTGGGATCGCTCCGTGGCGTAGCGGCGGAGCAGTTCGGCATCTTCAATCATGGCGGGTTCACTCTTCTAGCAGGCACGCCCGCCCGGACCGGACAACAAAACACGCGGCCTCGCCGCTGCGCCGGATGTCCGCGCTAGTCCTGCGCGTCGAGCAGCCCCGGCTGGCCCGCCCGCGCCGCATGACGCTGCAGCAGCTCGCGCGTCTCGCTCGAGCCGTCGAACGCCAGCACCCGCGCCGCAAACTCCCGCGCGTGCACCAGATCGCCGGCCCCCGCCAGCACCTCCACGTTCTTGGCGGCGTCCCCGACCACGATCCGCCGATGGCGCTTCAACGCCATCTCGGGGTAGGTCTCGTTCGCCACATTCGGCGGTCGCGACTCCCGCTCGAACCACGGGACCATCCGCTCGAACGGCACCGCCTGGATCGCGTCGGGGTAGCGCCGGACATCCACCAGCAGTTGGTAGGCCCCGGCCAGCACCAGCCGCCGGCGCCGCGGATCGTTCGCCGGCAGACGGTCGTAGAGTTCGAGCGTGCGCGGGTTTTCCCCCAGCGCCCGGTTGATGCTGGAAAACTCGTGCGCCGCGCCGCCGTCGCCCTGCTCCGCCAGCAGCGCCGCCTCCGCGCGCTCGCGCCGCTCGCGCAACGCCGCCGCAGCCGGTGGATGCTGCGCGGCCAGCTTCACGATGTCGCCCAGCAACACGCTCAGCCGCGTGCCGGAATACCGGCTGTCGCGGGCCATCCCCACATCATAGCACCACAGCAGCTCGGCGAGCGCCGCCTCCCCCTTTTCCCTCGCGCGCGAGTTCCTGCGCCCGCTTGTAACGCGCCTCGATCATCTCGCGCGCCGCGTCCCCCGCCGCCGCTCCCGTCCCCGGTTCGCCGGCCAGCCCGCGGCGCGCCGACGCGATCGCGTTCAGCAATTGCGCGCTGTCCTCCTCGGCCGCCTGCGCCCGCTGGTTGGCCGCCGCGAGCTCGGCCCGCAGCGCTCGCGCCTGCGCTCTCAGCTCCCCTTGCTGCCGGCTGATCGCCACCAGCGCCGCCTGACTCTCGCGGGCGGCCCGCGCCTCCTGCCAGGCGGCGCCGATGGCGACGGTCGTGACGACCCCCAATACCCCCAAACTGATTTTTCCCGCCGCCGTCAGCCCCAGGAAAGTCCACGCGCCCGCCGAACCCGCCGCCGCCCCGGCCGCCAGCGACGCCGCCGTCACGCTGCCCGCCAGTCCCGCCGGCGCCGCCACGCTCGCGTGCGTCGCCAGCGCGACGCCCAGCGCCGCCGTCGACGACGTCACCCCGTGCCGCGACAACGCCGCGCCCAGCTTGTCGAGCGCGCGGTCCACCCGCTTGCGCGCCGCCTCCTCGCTCAGGCGCAGCCGCGCGCCAATCTCCGCAAACGGCCGGTCTTCGAAATACCGGAGCGCGATCGCGTCGCGATCCAGTTCGCTCAGCTCGCCCAGCGCCTCGTCGAGGAGCGGTCGCACCCGGTTCCAATCCACGTCTTCGGCCGGACTCCACGAGGTTTCTTGCATGGCTTGGCTCTCCTCTTCCCGCGCGCGCCGCCGGCGCTCGCCGCGCACGACTTCGCACCCGGCGTAGTGCGCACTGCGACACAGCCATCCGCTCAGCACCGCGCGTTGCGCCAGCGCGGGCGCCTTGCGCGCCAGATCGGCGAAGACCCGCTGCGTGACATCCTGCGCGAGGTGCGCGTCGCCGCCCACCCGGCGCAGCGCGACCGAGTAGACGAGATCGACGCGGCGCCGCACCAGCTCGGCAAACGCCTCCTCGGACCGATCCGTGGCATAACGGCGGAGCAACTCGGCATCTTCGATCATGCAGGGGTTCGTCTCATAGCAGCCGGCCGGCGGGAGAGCGGACAAAATAAAACCGCGCCACGCCCGCGGCGCACGCCGCTACTTCGCCGGCGGCGGCGCCGGCGTGGGCTTGAATTCCGGCGACAGCAGATATTCCCAGCGCTCCTTGATCTGCGCCGCCCGATACATCCCCATCGCCCGATCCTCGTTCGTCTGGAAGCCGCCGAACGGCACCTTCCCCAGCACGGGAATCTTCCGCCACAGATGCACCGGCGTGAGCACGCTGAGCGCCCGATCCAGTCCCTGCTCATCGCCCAGAAAGCGCTGCATCGCGATCTGCTCGAGCGCGCGCGGCGACATCACCTCCTCGGGCTCCGGCAGCTTCGCGGGCTTCCGCTCGCGCACCACATAGTCCGGCAGCCGCACGATGCCATTCGCCGGCGCGGGTCGCCCATCGGCCGCGATTCGTTCCCGCGCGACCGGAGCAGTCGCCGCCGCGTCCGGCGTCGCCGTCGCGGGGGACGCCGCGAATTTCGGCGCCGCCGCCGCCAGCATCCCCGCGACCCGCGGCGAGATCACTCGCTCCCGCGACTCAATCGGACTCGTCGGACTCGAAGCCCGCTCCGCCGCTGCTCTCGCCCCAGGCACGATCATGACAACGAACAGACTCAGGATCATCGACTGGCAGCCGGCGCGCTTCATGCGAGTGTCGGTAACGGTTCTGCCCGAAAAGTTCCGCGCCGCAATCCCGGACCGCCGCGGCCTCCACGCTCGGCCGGCGCTACGGCGCCCGCTTCTCCAGCCGCGTCCGCATCGCCTCGATCTCCGCCCGCAGGCGCACAAGGGCCGCGTGATCGGCGCGCTGCTGCTCGATCACCGCCGCCGGCAGCTCTGCCTTTCGCAGCCGCTGGTTATCATCGCGCAGTCGCAGCAGTTCGCGCTTCTCATCGCGCAGGAGCGCCAGCTCCGCCTCCAGCACGGCGGCCGACTGACGCTGCCACGCCACCCCGGCGCCCGCGGCGCCCGCGAGCGCGAGCAGAAGGATCGAGGCCCAGCGCAGGGAGTTCATGTTCACTTCCCCCCGGCCGGCGGCGTCCAGATGACGGTGAACGGCGTCAGCAACACGGTCGTGACGCCGGCCGCTCCCCGCTGCTCCTCGCTCAGACTCGCTCCGGTCCCCGGCGCCGCGCCCTTGATGCCAAACACCACCGGCACCTGCAGCCGCGTGCTCACTTCCCGGCCACCCTTGCGCGCGGCGGCGAACTTCCACTCGCCCACCGCCGCCACCGCCGCCGCCTCGAACCCGGCGTGCGACGAACGCAGCGCGCGCGCCTCCTTCACGTTGCCGCCCGCATCGACCACGAAGTCGACGATCACCTCGCCCGTGACGCCGCTGTTTCGCAGCTCGACCGGATATTCCGGCCGCGCCTGAAACACCGGCCGCGGCGCCTGATCGAGCACCGGCCGCTCCACGGCCACGGCCGGCGGCCGCGCCGCCTCGGTCCGGGCGATCTGCTGCAGCCGCGTCGCCAGCGTTCCCGCCTCGGTCTGCAGCCGCGCCAGCTCAGCATCGTCGCGCCGCCATTCCGCCACCTCCGCCGCCTGTCGCGCCAGCCGCAGATTCTCCGCGCGCAGCGCCGCGACCGCCGTGTTTTCCCGCCGCAGCGCCGCCACCTCGTCCTGCAGCGCCGACGTCCCCTCCGCCTGCAACACGAAGGCCGTCGCCCCCGCGACCGCCAGCGCCCCGCTGACTCCCAACTGCAGTTTGGTCATGCTCATAAAAGTCGCGAACCCCCACGCGCCCCCCGCGGCCGCCGCGCCGCCACCCGCCAGCGCCGCGCCCGTCACCGTCGCGGCCAGCCCCGCGGGCGCCGCCGCCACCGCCTGCTGCGCCAGCGCCATGGCCAGCGCGGCGCTCGTCGACGTCACCCCGCGCCGCTCCAGCCGAGCCCGCAGTTTCTCCAGCGCCCGCTCGACGCGCATGCGCGCGGTGTTGTCCGCCACGTTCAGCCTCGCGCCCACGGCGGCGAAGTCGCGGCCCTCGAAGAAGCGCAGCAGGATCGCCTCGCGATCGCCCGCGCCGAGCTCGCCCAGCGCCTCGTCGAGCACCGGCCGCACGCGCTGCCAGTCGAGTCGCGCCGCGGGATCATCCTGGAAGAGTGCTTGCATGCGTTGGGCCTCCTGTTCGCGGGCCTGGCGGCGCCGCTCCGTGCGGACGAGTTTCGCCGCCGCAAACCGGGTGCTCGTGAACAGCCAGCCCGCCAGCACGCGGTGACCGGCGACCGCGCCCGCCTTGCGTGCCAGATCGCTGAATACGATCTGTGTCGCATCGGCTGCGAGGTGCGCGTCGCCGTTCAACTGCCGCAGGGCCGCGGAATACACCAGGTTCACATGCCGCCGGACCAGTTCGGCAAACGCCTCCTCCGCGCCGTGGTCGGCATACTGCTGAAGCAGCTCGGTGTCGTCTTTCATGGCGGTGCATATCCTAGCACCCGCCGCCCGCCCGATCGCACAAAAAAATCGCCCGCCCGCCGCCGCGCCCCTTCCGCGCGCGCGGCTATTTTCCGCCGGACGCCGGCGCGGCGCCCCGCAGCGCGTCGCGATACTGACGGATCGCCGCGGCGGGCAGCAGCACGCGCCAGCCATCATCCGCCCGCTCCAGTTGAAACGCGATCGTCTTCCCCTTCTTCTCCGCATCCATGATGCGCGCCGCGACGACCGCCCGCTCGGCCCCAGCCGGCGCGCCCCATTCCCCCGGCTTCAACACCGCCTGGTGAAACACCTGTGCGCTCCCGATTGGCACATCCTTCGCCGTGAGGGCCGCGAACAGCCGCTCGGGCG
>CAZENI010000215.1:0-1695 GCA_964513055.1 uncultured Opitutus sp. | reverse complement strand
ACTCCGCCCGCGTCGCCGCGGAGACCTCGCGCCACACCGCCTCGACCTGCGCCCGCTCCCCCGCCGCGAACGCCAGGCTGCGGGCCAGCACCTCGAGATCGCCGCCCGCCGCCGCCCACAACAGCGTCTCGAACGCCGCCGCCGGCGTCGCGTGACCCGCGTTCGTCCACTCCTCCGCCTTCGCCACGCGGCCCGGGGCAAACGTCGCCTCGGCCGCGCCATCCGCCGCCCGCACGACCGGCGATGCCGTCGGCACCGGCGCCGGCCGGCTCGTCGTGCTTTTCGCCGCGACTTTCAGGCTCTCGATCTCCGCCCGCAGTTTCCGCAGCGCCTCGTGATCGGCACGCAGCCGCGCGAGTTCCCCGGGCGGCGGCTGCTGCGCCGCCCGCCCCGCGAGTTCCGCCGCCTGCAACGCCGACGCCACTGCGCGCTCCCGCTCCGCCCCGACTTCCTGTCGCAGCGCCGCGACGCCCCGTTGCTGCCAGGTCAGCAGCGCTGCCACCGCGACGACCAACGCCCCCACGACGGCCACGCCCGCCCGGCTTGTTTTCCGTTGCATGATCAGAACCACGTCGCCGCCTGCTGCTCCGTCCCCAACGTGAACTTGATCGGCAGCCGCACCAGCGTTTGCACGCGCTGCCCGCCTTTCTGCCCCGGTTCGAATTTCCACTGCTTCACCGCCTCGACCGCCGCCGCCTCGAATTCCCCGTGCGTCGCCGTCACCGCGACCACGCGCTTCACTTCACCCTCGGCATCCACCAGCAACTCCAGCATCGCCTCGCCCTGGACGCCACCGGTGCGAAACGCCGCGGGATATTTCGGCGGCGCCTGACGCGTCGGCTTCGGCTGCACGTCGACCACGTTGGCCGGATACTGCATGCCGCTCGGATCCGCCGGTAACCGCGGCCGGTTTGCAACCGCCGCCACCGCGGCCGCCCGCGCCCGGGCCTGCGTCTGCAACGCGGCCGCCTCCTCCCGCAGCCGCGTGAACTCCGCATCGTCCGCGCGCAGCGCCGCCACCTCCGCGGCGAGGCCCTCCAGCCTCGCCCGCTCCGCGGCCAGCTCCGCCGGCGGCCGCACCTGCGCGCTCAGCCCCGCGAGTTCCTGCCGCAGCCGCTCCGCCGTTTCCGCCTGGATCAGGTAGCCCGCCGTGCCGGTCACGGCGATCAACGCCGCGACGCCCACCTGCAGTTTCGTCATGCTCATAAATCCCAGCAACGCACCCGCGCCGCCGGCCCCCGCCGCCCCGGTCGCCAGCGCCGCCGCCGTCACGCTCGTCGCCAGTGTCGCCGGCACGACCACCGCCGCGTGGCCCGTCAACGCCACGCCGAGCGCCGCCGTCGTCGAGTGGATGCCGCGGCGCGCCAGCAGGCCGTGCAGCTTGTCCAGCGCACGCGCCACGCGCATCCGCGCCGCGTTCTCGGTCAAGCGCAGCCGCGCGCCCACGTCGGCGAAGGAACGCCCCTCGAAGAAACGCAGCACCACCGCCACGCGATCCGCCTCGTCCAGATCGTCGATCGTATCCTCCAACACCGGACGCAGCCGTTCCCAGTCCTCGGGTGGCGTCGGGGCGCCTTCGTTTGCCGTCATCATGAAAGCCGCCTGCTCGCGCGCGCGCCGCCGCCGCTCCGTCCGCACCGTCTGCGCCGCGATCTGCCGCGCCGTCGTGTAGAGCCAGCCCGCGGGCACGCCGCG
>CAZENI010000214.1:0-12651 GCA_964513055.1 uncultured Opitutus sp. | reverse complement strand
GAAGCACCGCTGCGGATCCGGCGCGAAGGGCACGTCCGCATCGCACAGCAGATACAGCGCCGCCTGCCGCGCGCGGCGGTCCGCCTCGGCGCGCACCCACGCCGGGCACGCGCCGGGGAACAGCAGGTCGTTCCACAGCACGCACGTGATCAGGTCCGTGTCGAAGAACACCACCCGCCGCGCCCGCGCCGCCGCCGCCTCCTCGTTCGCCACCTGCCCGCGATCGATCGCGTCGAGATCGCCCGCGGTGATGCCGTCATGGGCATCCCAATACGTCCGCGCATACTCCGCCGACCACGGTTCGCCGAAATGCGCCGCGAGCTTCTGCGTGAGCTGCGTCTTGCCGGTCGACTCCGTGCCGGTCACCACGATGCGCCGCGGGGCCGTCATGCGCGCAACTCCCGCGCCCACGCGCGCCAGCCGGCCAGCCCCAGCCCGAGGTAAATGCCGAAGAGGAACGCCGTGTAGGCCAGCTCCGCGCTCCAATACGCCGGGATCGCGATCACGTTGGCCGCGGTGAAAAACGGCCAGCACTCGACCTTCTTGCGCGCCTGCAGAATCTGCCCGGTCACCTGCAGCATCGCGATCGCCGCGTCGCGCCACGGCATGATCGCATCGGTCCAGAGCCGCGCCGCCAGCGCCCACGCCACCGTCGCCGCCAGCGTCGCGATCACCGCCACCACCCGGCCCCGGCCCGCGAGCCGCGTCACCGGCAGCTCCGCCGCCGCGCCCCGCTCGCGGAGCCAGTGCCGCCAGCCCCAGCCGAGCGTGGCGAAAAAGAAAACCTGCAGCGCCGCGTCCGCATAGAACCGCGTGCGAAAGAACAGCACGCCCTGCAGCGCCACCGCGATCATCCCGACCGGAAACGCCCACAGCGTGCGCCGCACCATCAACACCACGCCCGTCACCCCCAGCAACAGATTGATCTGGTCGAGCGCCGACGCCGTCGAGAGCCCGGCCCAGATGTGATGAAGGATTTCGCGCACGGAGGGATATCTTGAGAACCACTGATGGGTTTCAGCAATGGCTGAAACTTCAAAATCCCCTCCGCTAATCGCCTCCAGTGGCATATCGGGCCGCCAATGGCGGCATTACTCGCCGGCCATTGGCCGGCCCATTTTTGTCGCGAAGGCGATTAGCCGCAGCTCAAACCCAAGTTTCAGCCCTTGCTGAAACCCATCAGTGGTCATCCCTCCCCGACCTTCGCCACAAACGCCTCCAGCGCCTCCCGCGTGATCGCATGCCGCGCCCCGCACCGCGGGCACCGGATCTCCAGCTTCGGGTCGTCGCCGAACAACGCCTCCGGATCCTGCCGCATCGTCGGCGCCAGCACCTCCATCATCCGCTCCTGGTTGCAGCCGCAGTGCCACCGGTAAATCCGCCGCTCCATCAGCGCGAGGGTCTCACGCTCCGCCAGCGCCCGCACCTGCTCCGCGTCCAGCGCCGCGAACCACGCCAGATCGCAGTCCGGATGCTCTGTCACCAGCGCGAACTCCTCCTCGCCCAATTGAAAGAAACGCGCGCCGCGCTGCTCGCTCTGCGTGTAGAACTTCTCCGCCGCACCCAGCGGATCGCTGCCGTCGAACGTCACCGCGCTCCGCCGCTTCGGCCCGCCGCCGCGCACCACGTCGGCGTAGAACAGGCTCTCCGGCCCCTCCTTCACGTTCTCGTCGAACACGCGCCCCGTGATCGCGCCGGTCTCGTTGTCGCCGGTGAGAAACAGGTTCACCAGCGGCTGCTGGAAATTGATCGTCCACGCCGTCAGCTCCTTCCACGGCCGCGACGCCGAGTGCAGCGTGAACGCCGCGAGCGCGCGCTTGAACAGCGCATCGTGCTCCGGCGCCACCTTGATCTGGTTCGCACCCAGGTGGAGATAGTAGTCGACGAAGAGTTCGCCGAAGTCCGCGCGCGCCACGAGCGCGTTGCGGTGGCGGACAAAGTGCGTGCGCACCTCGAGCCCGGCATCGGCGGTGTTCGGCGGCGTGGTCTCAGGCATGCCTCCCACCGTTGCGAGGATTGTCCGAATGTCCAATCCGCCCCCGCGCGCCGGCGCCCGGCTCCGTCTGCTACTTCCCCGCGACCTTCACAAACCGCACCGCCGCCTCGGTCCGTGATCGCACGCGCCATTTCCCATAAATGCTCGCCAGGTGGTTTTTCACCGTGGGCACCGCCGTCTCGAGCCGGGTCGCGATTTCCTTGTCGCTCAGGCCGTCGGCGACCAGCGCCACCACCTCCAGCTCGCGCGGCGTCAGGAGCGGCAGCACGCCCCCGGGAGCTTCCGCCACCTTCGGAGCCTCCGGCGGGGACGACCTCAGGAGCGCCAGCACCCGTCGCGCGATCGACGGCGACATGGGCGCGCCGCCCGCCAGCGCGTCCGCCACCGCGGCCAGCAACTCGTCGGAGGAGGATCCTTTCAGGACGTATCCGCACGCGCCGGCCCGGATGGCCTCGAGCACGACGTCGTCGCCCTCGAGCGCCGTGAGCATCACCACGTTCACGTCAGGCCAGGCCTGCAGAAACTGCCCCACTGCCTCCGCGCCCGAGCGCCCGGGCAGGCCGATGTCGAGCAGCAGCACGCGCGGCCGCAGACTCGCGCTGCGGCGCAGCGCATCCTCGACCGAGTCCGCCTCGAGCACGACCCGCCACCCGGGCGTCGCACTGAGCAGGGCCGCGATGTAGCCGCGAAACGGCCGGTCGTCCTCCACGAGGGCGATCGGCACGACGGGCTTGGGGTGGGCTGGTCCGTTCACGGTCGTCAGAGAGCATTCACTCGTGCGCCGGCAACTCGATCCAAAAGGTCGCCCCGCGCCCGGGAACGCTCTCGCATCCCACCGCGCCACCCATCGATTCGGCGAGGCGTTTCGCCACCGCGAGCCCGAGTCCGTGACTGGCCTCGCCCCCCGTCGGCCTCGCCTTTCCGCGGCCGAACATCCGGAACAGCCCTGCCTGCTCCTCCGGCCCAAGGCCCGGCCCCTCGTCGCGCACCGCCAGCCGCACCGCGGCGCCGCGCGCCTCCACCGCGAGCCGGATGGTCGCGCCGCGCGGCGAATACTTCAGCGCGTTCACCACGAAATTATCCACCACCTGCGCGAGCCGGGTCTCGTCCGCCTGCACCCAGCTCGCCGTCGCGTCCGCCAGCGCCAGCGTCTGCGTCTTGGCGGCCGCCGCCGGAGTGTGCCGCGCGACGGCCGCACGGGCGCTCGCCTGCAGATCCAGGCGCGCGACCTTCGCCGGCTCCGCCCGCCCCGCCGCCGCGTGCGCGCCGAGATAGTCGCTCAGCAGCGCATGCATGCGCGCCGACTGCGTCGCGATTTCGCCGAGCGCGTTCTCCCTCGCCTCGCCCTCGGGCAACCGGCCTGCCTGCAGCAGCTCCGCGTAGCCCCGCACCGTCGCCAGCGGCGCGCGCAGATCGTGCGCCGCGATGCCCATGAACGTCGTCTGCTCCGCGTTCACCCGCGCGAGCTCCGCGTTCGCCCGACCCAGCTCGTCCGCCAGCCGCCGCACCTGCTCGCGCTGCGCAAACAGCGCGCGCTCCCCGCGCTCGCGCCACCAGCCGAGCAACGCCGCCGCCCCGCACATCAGCGGCAGGCTCGTGGCGAGCGAGTTCACGCCGCGCGCGTAGTCCGGCCCCAGCGTCAGGGAAAACCACGCGACGATGCCCGCCGCCGTCGCGCCGACCATCACCAGCATCGCGCGAAAGCCCAGCGGCAGTCCGAAGACCGCGATCACCAGAATCGGCAGCACCGACCCGAGCACCTGGCCGGAAAACGCCGACCCCGTCGCGTTCACCGCCACATGCCAGTAGATCAGCGCATTCGCCCAGCAGACCGCCACGATCGCCGTCGCGTTCACCTCGTCAGCCCGCCGCGCATGCCCGCGCAGCGCGGGCGAAAGCGCGATCGCGAAGAACGCCGGCACCATCACGAAAAACCGCAGCCGCAAGTCCTCCTCCAGCACGGCCGGCATCGTGGGCGCGAGTGCCCGCGCATCGCTCCAGCCGTTCAAGCCCACGATCACCATCGCCACCAGCGCCATCACCCGCGCGCGCACCTCGCCCGCCGCCAGCCGCTCCTCGCGGAAGCGCGCCTCCAGAGCCGGATCCGAAAAACGCAGCCGCCGTGCCTCGCGCACGAGATCCCCTGCGGCCTGCTCCGGAATGGAAGCCATGGATGTTCGCTGAACACGCCGCGAACGCCCGCGGCCGTCGAGTCCATAGTGCGTTGGCACTAGTTCCCCTGCCGGATCGCCCGCTCCGCCTGCCTGCGGCTTTTTCGCGCGATGAGTTCGCCTCCCTCGCTCCGGCCCTTTCGCGCCGCCGCCGTCCTCACGGCGTCGCTCCTCGCCTGGCTCTCCCTGCTCCCGTGCGCCCACGCCCAAGGCGACACCGGCAGCACCGGCTCGACGGGCAGCACCGGTTCGACCGGCTCCACCGGCAGCACCGGCTCGAGCGGCTCCACCGGCTCCACCGGCAGCGGTGGCTCCTCGATGAGTTGGGACACCGGCACCACCGACAACCTCGGCGGTGGCACGCTCACGCTGGCCTCGGCCATCTTCAACGGCGGCACCGTCACCAACGGCACGATCGTCGCCAACACGTTCACCGCCTACAGCGGCCAGGTCGGCGCCGTGCTCGCCGGCTCGGGCAGCCTTTCCCAACAGACCGGCGGCACCACCACGCTCTCCGCTGCGAACACCTACACCGGACCAACCTATATCAACGGCGGCACCCTCCAGCTCGCCGCCACCGGCAGCCTCGCCGGCACTTCCGCGATTCGATTCACCGGTGCCGGTGCCAGCTTCGATGTTTCGGCCGTGTCCGGCTTCGCGCTCGGCGCGGGGCAGACGCTGGGCGGCGGCAGCGGCACCGTGCTCGGAGCGCTGACCGTTGGCGGCGGTGCCACCTACGGCTTTGGGAGCTCTGCCGGCGCGGTCACGTTCGCTTCCGATCTCACTTTCTCGAGCGGGTCGATACTCAACGTCGCGCTGAACCCCGGGGTCTTTACGGACAAGATCGTGCTCACCGGCGGCACCCTCACCGGCCCCTCCGGCACCGGCGGCATCACGCTCAATCTGCTCAACAGCGCCAACGACTTCACCGCCGGCACCTACACGGTCTTCGACTTCACCACCGGCGGCACCACACTTTCGAATTTCGACGTCGGCGACTTCACGCTCGGCACCACCGTCCCCGGCTTCAGCTACAGCCTCGGCTTCTCCGGCAACACCCTGCAGCTCACCGCCGTAGCCAGCGCCATCCCCGAGCCCGGCACCTACGCCGCCCTCGCCGGCGCCGCCGTTCTCCTCGGCGCCTTCGTCCACCGCCGCCAAAAAAATCGTTCTCGTTCCTCGTAATCGTTCCTCGTTCTCCTGGCCCGTCCCTGTCTTCTCCGCCGCCAGTCGTGAACGCCGCCCCGTCCGCTCCTTCCGCCCTCGCGCGCCGCGACACCTCCCTTCGTCCACCCGCTGGACTTCGCCTGCGCGCCCTCGTCGCCGCCTGCGCCCCCTTCCGCCGCCGCCCCGATCTCTGGGTCGGCACCTTCGTGCTGGCCACCGTCGCGGTGATCCTCGCGACCACGAGCATCTCGCTCCGGTCGCCGCTGCGCACCACCTACAACCACCTCTCCGATTCCTTCGTCGTCGGTTTCCTCACGGTCGTCTTCGCGATCTTCACGGAAAAACTCCTCCGCGCCGCGCCGGCCCGTCCGCGCCGCGCGCTCCGTTTCACCTGGCTCGGGAGCATCTCGTTCGCGACCGCCGGCCTCCTCGCCACCTACGCCCGCGTCAACGCCTCCGCCACCGGCTGGATTCTGCAGGCGCTCGTCCTCGCCGTCATCGCCCTGAGCAGCCTCGTCGCCGTGCTGTTGCCCGCGGCCGGCTTCGTGCGCTGGCGCGATCTCGGCGCCGCCGCCCACGCTGTCGCCCGTCACTGGTGCGCGGTTTTCCTCTCCCTTCTCGGCGGTGGATATCTGCTCACGGCCATCTACCGCTTCAGTCCCGCCGTGATCGATCCCGTCCTCCTGCGGATGGATCTCTCGCTCGGCTTCCATGCCACGGAGATCATCGGTCCCTGGGTGGCGGATACGACGTGGGTCCGCGTCGCCACCGACTATGGCTACCCGCTCCTCGGCTTTTTCCTCGCCGCGGTGGCCGGCTGCCTGCACCTCGCCGGTGCCACCGCCTCGCTCCGTCGCTGCCTCCTCGCCATTCTCCTCGTCAGCCTCTTCGGCAAGGTCAGCTACTGGTGCGCGCCCGCCATTGGCCCCTGCTACGCCTACCCCGAGTTCGTCGCCGGCCCCGCCACGTTCGCCACCGGCCAGGCCGGCCTCGACGCCCTCCGCGCCGCCATCGTCGCCGGTCCCGACCGCCCCGTCCTCCACCCCGACGTCGCGCGCAATGCCATGCCCTCGCTGCACACGGCCTTCTCGCTCGTCGTCCTCGCCGCCGCGTGGAGCCACCGCCGCCGCCTCTTCTGGTGGTGGCTGCCCCTCGGCTTCGTGCAGATCGCCACCACGCTCACGCTCAGCGTCCACTACGTCGTCGACCTCATCGCCGCCGTTCCCCTCGCCGTGCTCTGCTGGGCGCTCGCCAATGCCGGCGTGCGGCGCTTCCCGCCCTCGGGTGCCGCGCCCCTGCCGCCGCTCGCCGCCACCGGCCGCACGCTCGAACGCCGCGCGCTCGCCCTCGGCCTCTCCCTCGCCACCGCCCTCGCCGCGCTCGTCCTCTGGGGCCGCGGCGCGCCGCTCTCCCCCTGGCTCGCCTGGCCCCTCGTCCTCGTCATCGCCGGCCTGCCCGTGTGGCTGAGCGCCCGCCTCTTCGCTCCCGCCGCTCCGGGTGTCAGCTCTCGGCGCTCCGCTCTCACCCCCTCTTCTCCTTCTCTCAACGTTCAGCCTTCAACTCACAACTCGCCCGCCGCCACCGCGCGCTTGCTCGCGTTCGCCGTCTTCTGCACCGGCGGCACCGCGCTCATCCTCGAGCAGGTCTCCGAGAAATTTCTCTCCACCCTGCTCGGCGCCAGCCGCCCCGCCGCCACGATCGTCCTCGCCGTTTACTTCGCCGGCCTCGCCCTCGGCGCGTGGCTCTGCCCCAAGCGCACCGCCGGCGCCCCGCGCCGCCTCGCGCTCCTCGAGCTTTTCATCGCCGGTTGGGCCGTTCTCGTCGCCACCGCCTTCTTCGCCTGCGACCGCGCGCTCGGCGCCTGGCTGGCCGACGCCGGCACCGGCCCGGGTGCGCTCGCCGCCACGCGCACCGCCATCGCGATTCTGTGGATCCTGCCCCCGACCCTCGCGATGGGCGCGCAGCTCCCCACGCTCGCCGCCGTGCTCGCGGGCCTGCCCGCCGCGCGCGACACCGCGCTGCCGCGCTACTACGCGCTCAACCTCGCCGGTGCGTTTGCCTTCACCGTCGCCGCGCCGCCGCTGCTCTTCAATTTCTTCGGTGCCACCGGTGCGCTCTGGGCCATCGCCATCCTCGGCCTCTTCGTCGGGGTCGCGCTCTGGTCCGGCCTGCCCGCTGCCGCGCCCTCACCGCCACTCGCTCCGTCTCCCTGTCCCTGCGTCTCTCCATCCCGCCGTCTTCCGCACTCGCTCGTTGGTCCTTCCGCCGCCGCGGCGGCGGCCGGCTTCGCCTTCTTCGCGCTCGAGGTGACCTGGTTTCACCTCATCAGCGCCGTCTGCGGCGCGAGCACGTATTCCTTCACGATCCTCCTCGCCGCGATCCTCCTCGCCCTCGCGCTCGCCGCGCGCCGCACCGACCGCTCGTCCCCCTCCTCCCTTGCCACCGTCGTCGGCGCCCTCGCCCTCATGCTCGCCCTCTCCAACGCCCTCTGGCCATGGGCCGGCCGCGTCCTCGCCACGCTCCGTGCCGTCCTCGACCTCCGCTCCTTCTGGTCCGGCGAACTCCTCAAACTCGCCGTCGTCACCGCCCTCGTCCTCCCCCCGGCGTTTTTCCTCGGCCAAATTTTCCCCCGCCTGCTCCGCGCCGCTGCCGACAGCGCGCACGTCGGCCGCCTCTGCACCGCCAACGTCCTCGGCAGCGTCGCCGGCGCCGTCGTCACCGGCTTCGCCCTGCTCCCCGCCCTCGGCGCCGAGCGCACGCTCCTCGCGCTCGCCTTGCTGACCGGCCTCGCTGCTCTAGGCCTCTCCTTCCCGTTTTCCCTCCGGCGCTCGCCGCCGCTCCTCCCGCTCGCCGGCGGCGTCGCCCTGCTCTGCCTGCTCCCGCGCTGGGACCGGCTCGAGCTCACGCGCGGCTTCGGCGTCTACCTCGCGCCGCAGCTCGATCCGTCGGCGAAGCTCGTTTCGTTCGCCGAGGATTATCGCGCCGGCTTCGTCACCGTCGTCGCCACGCCCTCACGCGATCCCGCGCGCCCCGCCCCGATCAAAACCCTCCTGCAAAACGGCAAGTTCGACGCCGACGACGCCGGCGAGGTCCCCGCCCAGGTCGCCTTCGGCCTTATCGCCGCGCTTCACGCCCCCGCGCAAAATCGCGCGCTCGTCATCGGCGCCGGCTCCGGCCACACCGCGTCCATCGTCGCCCGCCTCGGTTTCGCGCACGTGGACATCGCCGAGCTTTCGCCCGCGCATCTCGCCGCCGCCCGCGCCGAGTTCTCCCACCTCAACCACGGCGTCTTCGACCGCCCCGGCGTCACCGTCCACCTCGAAGACGGCCGCAACCACCTCCTCCGCACCCGCGCGCGCTACGACGCCATCCAGATCGAGCTCACCTCCGTCTGGTTCGCCGGCGCGACCAACCTGTATTCGCGCGAGTTCTACGCCCTCGCCCGCGAGCGCCTCGCCCCCGGCGGCGTCCTCGTCCAGTGGGTTCAGTTGCATCACCTCACGCCCCGCGAGATCGCCACGATCCTCGCCACCGCGCGCGCCGCGTTCCCCGCGGTCTCGCTCTGGCGCGCCGGAAACCAAGCCTGCCTCATCGGCTTCACCGCGGCGCCCCGCCTGAACCCGCAGGTCTGGACGGCCTGGCGCACCTCGCCCGAACTCGCGACCGAACGCGCGCTCCCGGCCCTCGATACCCCCGACGCCTTTCTCTCGCACCAACTCCTGCCGATCGAGCGCGTCGATGCCCTCCTCCAGCGCCACGCCGCCCGTGTCGGCCTCAACACCGACCGCAACCGCTGGCTCGAATTCCAATCGCCCCGCTACTACCTCAGCCGCCGCGACCACCGCACGGCGAATCTCCGGTGGCTCGAGGACGCGACGCGCCCGACCGCCGTCGCGAGCGCCCGTTAAAGCTCGTCCGCCCGCACCTGCAGCGCCCGCGCCTGCTCGCAGCGCTTCCGCGCCTTCTCCACCCCGAGCGCGTCAAGCCCCAGCGCGTTCGCCACCGCCAGCACCGTGCCCACGCCGCAGAACGGATCGAACACCACCGTTGCCCCCGCTTGCTCCCTGGCAAAACGCACCGCGTGCGCCGCCGCGGGCACGCCCATCGCGCGCACCCATTTCTGCGGCCCCGCATCCGCGATCACATCCGGGATCGGCAGCACGTCCGGGCACGCCATCGTCCGCGACACCGCGATCAGGTGCGTGTAACCGGGCCGGCCATACGTCAGCATCCCGGGCGGCCGCCGGCAGACGATCTTGTGAAACAGGATCCGCGCCCCCGCATCCTCCGCCGCCCGGGTCACCAGCGCCCCCTTGTCGATCCACGCGCCGTCGCGCTTGATGTCGCTCTGGAAGAAAATCGCCGCGCTCTCCGCCGGCACCGCGGCCACCACGAGCCGCACCGCCTCCAGGAACCACGCCCGCCACGCCGGCAGCGCCATCCCGACTTCCGACACGTCCGGCAGCGACGTCACCGCGCACGCCCCCGCGATCACGCCGCGTGCGCGCATCCACGGGATCGCGTCCGCGCACTCCACCGTGCGCTGCGGCTCAGCCAGCATCGCACGTTCCTCCCTCTTCCACACCCTGCTCCGCCGCTCCCGCATCCTCGCGCGCCTCCGCCCACGGCGGCGGCACCGGCACCACACCCGCCACGCGGTTGGTCGCCCGCGTGCCCGCCAGCGCGATCATCTCCAGCAATGCCGCGCGCTGCCCCGCGCCCGCCTCGAGCGCCGCCGGCGTCCGCGCGAGGCGCAACGTGTCCCCGCCGCCTTCGCTCTCCGATCGCGAGCCCCGCACCAGCAGCCCCCAGCCCGCCGGAATCTCCGCCTCGGCGAAGATGTTCTCCTCCACGACCAGATACAAAAAATCCGCGCAGCGGTAGCGGAACATCTTCGAGAACTTCGTCCCGCGCAGCACCCGGCGCTGCACCGTCTCCAGCTCGTCCAAGACGCCGTGATACGCGCGATGCTCCAGCCCCGAGAAATCCCACGCGTCGTATTCCGCCCACAGCGCCTCCCCGCGCCGCAGATCCGGCCGGTGCACCGCCAGCATCTCCTCCAGCCCGCGCCGCCGTGCCGCCAGCTCCGCCAGCCGCGCCCGCGTCGCCTCCTCCGCGTGCGCATCCTTCAGCAGGTCCGCCCGCGATTGCTTGCACTCGAACACCGCCGTGCGCCCCCCACCCGCCGCGCCGCCGCGCCCGCAGGCCGCCACATCCGCCCGGTAGCCGCTCTTCGGCACGCGCACCTCGCACCCTGCGATCGGAAAGCCGTTCGCCTGCGCCCAGGCGAGCGCCAGGGACTTCAGGCGGGTGTGTTTCTCGGTTTCGGAGGACGGCATGGCGGGATCACGCGCAGAGCAGGAAATCGCGACCCTCCCGATACCCGCGAGCGCCAAGTTGCGCCCGGTTGTAGTCCCGCGCCCCGCGCGAGGTCACGTAGCTCAGCACGAAAATCTCCCCCGCCGCCGGCAGAGCCTCCGCCGCAATCACCGGCCGCCCCGTCCCGCCGATCCTCCGCCCCGTCTTCTTCGCGTCGACGTCGATGTATCCGGCAATCCTTACACCCCACGCCTCGAGGTGCGCCGCCCGCTTCCGCGTGTGCCGCCCCGCGCCCCAAACCCAAATCGGTCGGACCAGATTTAATTCAGAAGCCAGGAAGCCATGAACCGATCCTGGTTTCCTGGCTTCTGAATTACCTCCTCCGAGTTCCCGCCATAACCACTTCGCGATCCATTCGGCCTTCATCGCGAAAAACTTGTCGGGCCCATACCGCGCATCCGTGCGCGTCAGCCGCGTCGGCGCATCGTTCCACGTCAGCAGCACCCGCGGCACCTTCGCCATCCGCACGCCCGCATCGAGCCAGCGCAGCCACAGCTCGTAGTCCTCCGGGAAATCCCCGTCGCGGCACCCGCCATGCCGCGCCACGAGCTCGCGCCGGAACAGCACGCTCGGGTTCGCCAGCGGCGACTCCACGAAGCGGTTCAACGCGATCGCCTCCGGCGTCACTACCGTGTTCAGCCAGTCGACGTGCAGCGCGTAGCCGGCGCCCGCCGCCCGATCGCCGCCGAACTCCACCAGCGATCCCACCACGCCGATCCCGCGCTGCTCCGGCGCGTCGAGCCACGCCACCTGCGCCGCCAGCCGCTCCGGATGCGAGACATCATCCGCATCCATCCGCGCCACGAACTCGCCCCGCGCCGCGGCGATCCCCGCGTTGAACGCCGCCGCCACGCCCCTCCGCGGCTGCGTGACCACCCGGATCCGCGGCTCCCGCCGCGCGCACTCCGCCACCACGCCGCCCGTCCCGTCCGTCGAACCGTCGTCGACCACGATCAACTCCCAGTCGCCGCACGTTTGCACACCGATGCTCGCGATCGAGGCGGCGACGGTCGCCGCCGCATCGCGCACGGGCAGGACGACGGAGATGCGCGGCCGGGCGGACACGCCCGCGAGGTAAGGCCGCCGCGCCGGGCCTGTCGATCTGCGTTCAATCATTTTGCCCCGGACTTTCACGGATTGGGCGTTGCCACCCGCCGAACTCCACGGGACGCTGCCCCATGTCCGAAACCTCAGTTTCCCGGGAGCAGGTCGAAGAGCGTTTTTCGCTCCCGCTGTTCCTGTTCACCGTCGCTGTTTCCCTCGCCTGTCTGGTGGGACTCCTGAAACTCGCCGCCCCCGATGCCGTCTGGGCGGCCCAGCTCGCGGCCAGCCCCTGGCACTTTGTCGCGGCGTTCCTCGTCATTCACCTGCTGAACGCGTTCGTCGAATACGTCTTTCACCGCTACGTGCTGCACAAGCCCGTCGTGCCGTTCCTGAGCCGCTTCTACAAACAGCACACGCTGCATCACTCGCTCACCCGCATCGGCAAACGCTACACGTCCGCCGGGCGCGAAGTGCCGTTCGTGGAGAACATCTATCCGGTCACGACCCCCGAGCAGGGCGAGGCCTCCTTCTTCCCGTGGTATACGCTCGCGGTTTTCGCCGGGTGCATGACGCCGCTGCTCGCCGTGCTGCAGTGGCTGCTGCCCGCCTTCCCGTGGTTCTTCGCCGGCTTCTCCGCCCTGGCCTTCTCGCTCGCGCTCTACGAGATCTTTCACGCCATCGAGCACTGGTCCTTCGAGCGCTGGGCACCGTTGATCGAGAGCCCCCGCACCGGCTGGCTCTGGCGCAAGGTCTACAGCTTCCACCTCCGGCACCACGCCGTGATCGACTGCAACGAGGCCATCTCGGGCTTCTTCACGCTGCCGGTGTTCGACTGGGTGTTCGGGACGTTCCTGCTGCCGCGCACGCTCTTCACCGACGGCAGCGAGTGGCAGG
>CAZENI010000213.1:7416-12694 GCA_964513055.1 uncultured Opitutus sp. | reverse complement strand
CTGCTGTTCTACCAGGCGATGCGCCGCGCGAAGGCGCCGATCGAGTTGCACCTGTATCCGCGCGGGCCGCATGGCTCCGGGATGGATCCGAAGCTGGGCCCGACGGCGGAGTGGCCGCGGTTGTGCGAGCAGTGGATGCGTTTCAATGGCTGGTTGCCCAGATTGTAGGCGCCCGCTTGCGGGCGACGGTGTCTTCTGTTCGCCTTCCGGCGCCTTGTCCCATCGCCCGCAAGGGGGCTCCTACCTCACGCAAATGATCCTCACCCGTCGTCGTTTCCTCAGGGCCACGGCCGCCGCAATGGCGGGCGCGCCGTTTGTCAGCCGCGGCGCGGCGGCGGAGGGCTTCGAGATCGGCCTTGTCGCGGACGCACAATACGCCGACATCGACGCGAAGGGCACGCGTTTCTACCGCCAGTCGATCGAGCGGCTCGGCGCCGCGGTCGACCACTGCAACGGCCGCGAGCTGGCGTTCTGCGCGCACCTTGGCGACCTGATCGATCGGGAGTGGCGAAGCTTCGAGGAGATCCTGCGCCCACTCGCGCGCAGCCGGCACCGGTGGCACCAGTTGCTGGGCAACCACGATTTCGACGTGCTCGAGGCGGAGAAGGCGGACGTGCCCCGGCGGCTGGGACTGACCGCGCGACACTACGCGTTCGACCACGGGGCGTATCGCTTCGTGATCCTCGACACCAACGACGTGAGCACCTACGCGCACGCGGCCGGCACGGCGGCGCGGAGCGAAGCGGAGGCGGAGCTCGCGCGGATCACGGCGGCGAAGCTGCCGCAGGCGAAACCGTGGAACGGCGCGATCGGGCGCGGCCAGCTCGCGTGGTTCGAGCGCGAATGCGCGGCGGCGCGGGCGGCGCGGCAGCGCGTGATCGTGTTCGCGCACCATCCCGTTTTCCCCGACAACGTGCACAATCTCTGGAACGCCGCTGCGGTGCTGGCGGTGATCGACCGGCAGCCGCACGTCGTGGCGTGGATCAACGGGCACAATCACGCGGGTCATTTCGCGGTGCGGCAGGGCGTGCCGTTTCTCACGCTGCGCGGCATGGTGGAGACGGCGGACACGAGCGCGTTTGCCACGGCGCGGATCCTGGCGGACCGCATGGTGCTGACCGGGCACGGCCGCGAGCCTTCGCGCGAGCTGGTGTGGCGGAAGGCGTGAGCGGGATCGCCGTTCAGGCGGCGTGGGCGCGCCGGCGGGGAGGGGAGGGCAGGACGGCCCGGAGCCGTTCCGGGCCGATGGCGGTCTGCTCGCGGACGATGTCGAGAAACGCGTGCAGCAGCGGGGACTCCTCCCGGCGGTGCCAGACGGCGCAGAGTTCGATCGGGTCGACGTCGAGCGGGAGGACGCGGACGAGCTGGTTGTGATGCGGGGCGTTGGCCTCGAGTGTGAGGGCGACCCCGTAACCGGACGCGACGCGGCCGATCAGGCCCTCGGGCGTGGCGGCCGCCGGGCCGAAGTGCGGCGCGAAGCCGCTCAACCGGCAGAGCTGCGTGAGAAACGCCCGGTAGCCTGGAGCCTCCTTTTCATCGAGCGTGACCCAGGGCTCGTCGGCCAGGTCGGCCAGCTCGATGGCGGCCGCCCCGGCGCGCGGATGCTCGGCGGGCACGACGGCCATGAGGCGGGCGCGCAGGACCAGGAGCGTCTCCAGTTCTCCGATGCGCCCGAGCACGGCGCGCACCACGAAGCCAAGATGGGCCCGGCGGGCGCGGAGCGCGGCGAGCTGCTCGGGAAAACGGAGATCGCGGAGGGTGACTTCGACGCGCGGGAACTTGCGATGAAACTTCGCGACCACGCCGGGCACGAACTGGCCCGCGAGGCGCCAGTCGTTGCAGATGATCAACTCGCCGCCGGTGCCGCCGGCGGCCTCGTGCGCGGCGGCCGCGGCGATGTCGACCTGCGCGAGAATCTTGCAGACGTGGGCGTAGTAGACCCGGCCGGCGTCGGTGAGCCGGACACCGCGCTTGCGCTCCAGGAGCGGCGTGCCGAGTTCCTCCTCGAGCGCGCGGACCTGGCGGCTGAGAGCGGGCTGCGCGACCCGCAGGCGCTCGGCGGCGCGGCTGAAATTCAGCAGTTCGGCGACGGCCCGGAAATAGCGGAGATGGCGGAGCTCCATGGAGGGGCCCACCCTAGAAGGAAATCGCGCGGAGGCAACGGGCTTCCGGGCGCGCGCGGGATCACGCAACGGGTGAATCAATGCACGGGAGCGAGGGCGGCCGCGGGCGCCGCGTGAGCCGGTTCAACCGCGGGCGCGGTGCGCCGCCGGTCGTGCGCAATGAAGGTGTAGAACGTCGGGATGACGAAGAGCGTGAAGAGCGTGCCGATGCCCATGCCGGTCGAGATCACGAGCCCGATGGAATAACGACTCGCGGCGCCGGCGCCGCTGGCGACGACGAGCGGCATGACGCCGAGCACCATCGCCGCGGTGGTCATGAGGATGGGGCGGAGGCGCACGCCCGCCGCGTGCTGGACGGCGGCGCGAATCGACAGGCCCTGCTCCTCCTGGAGTTTGTTCGCGAACTCCACGATCAGGATGCCGTGCTTGGTGATGAGGCCGACGAGCGTGATGAGGCCCACCTGCGTGTAGATGTTGAGCGTGGCGAGGCCGAGGAAGAGGAACAGCATCGCACCCGCGATCGAGAGCGGGACCGCCATCATGATGATGAGAGGATCGCGGAAGCTTTCGTATTGGGCGGCGAGGACGAGGAAGATGACGAGGACGGCGAGCACGAAGGTGCCGAGGAGCGAACTGCCCTCCTGCACGAACTGACGGGAGGTGCCGGCATAGTCGACGGTGAAGCCCGACGGGAAGTTCGCGGCCTGCGCGTCGAGGAACTCGAGGGCCTGGCCCTGCGAGACGCCGGGCGCGGGCGCGAAGGAGAGGGTGGCGGCATTGAGCTGCTGGAAGCGCTTCAGTTCGCGCGGCTGCGTCGACTCGGTCAGCGTCGCAAAGGTCGAGAGGGGCACGAGCCCGCCCTTGGTGGTGGAGACGTAATAGTCCTTGAGCTGGTCGGGATTCAGGCGGGCGAGGCGCGTCACCTGAGGGATGATACGATACGCGCGGCCCTCGATCGCGAAGCGGCTGACGTAGCCGCCGCCGAGCATCGAGCCGAGGTCGGCGCTGATCTGCTGCATGTTGGCACCGAGCGCGGCGGCCTTCTCGCGGTCGATCACGATGTCGACCTGTGGCTGGTCAAATTTCAGGTTGGTGTCGCCGAAAACGAACAGCCCGCTGGCCATGGCCTTCTGCAGGAGTTCGTTGGCGACCTCCGCGACGCGCTGCGGGGCCTCGGTGGAGCCGATGACGAACTGCACCGGCAGGCCGCCCGTGGAGCCGGGCAGGGCGGGGCGCTGGAACGCGGCGGCGTTGACGCCCGCGACGGAGCCGATGCGGCCCTGGATCTCGGCCAGCAGCGCTCCCGCGGTGCGTTTGCGCTGGCTCCAGGGCTTGAGGCGCCAGCCGATGAAGGCGGTGTTGGGCGAGCCGCCAAAGCCGCTGAGCTGGAAGATCTCGGCGGTCTCGTTCGGGTAGTGGTCGCGGATGATGGCGGACACCTGGTCGGCGAACAGTTCCGTCTGCTCGATCGTCGCGTTGGGCGCGGCCTGCGCCTGCAGGAAGATAATTCCGTCGTCCTCGGACGGTGCGAGCTCGCTCCGCGAGAAGAGGAAGAACGGGGGGATGGAGGCGAGGATCAGGACGGAGACGATGACGACGGCGGGGCGCGTCTCGAGCACGGCGTGCAGCAGGCGCTCGTATCCAGTCTGCAGTTTCGTGAAGGCCACCTCGAGCCAGTGCTCGAAGCCGCGGGGGTTCGGGTTGTGGCGCAGGACGCGCGAGGACATCATGGGCGTCAGCGTGAGCGCGACGAAGCCGGAGATGAGCACGGAGCCGGCGAGGGTGAACGCGAACTCGCGGAAGAGCGCGCCGGTGAGGCCGCCCTGGAAGCCGAGCGGCGCGAACACGGCCGCGAGCGTGATCGACATCGTGATGACGGGGCCGATGAGCTCGCGGGCGCCCTGCACGGCGGCCGGCAGCGGCGCGAGGCCGTCCTCGATGTGGCGGTGGATGTTCTCGACGACGACGATGGCGTCGTCGACCACGAGGCCGATGGCGAGGACCATCGCGAGCAGGGTCAGGAGGTTGATGGAGAAACCGAGGGCGAGCATGAACGTGCACGCGCCCACGATGGAGAGCGGAATCGCCACGATGGGGATGAAGACGGAGCGGAAGGAGCCGAGGAACAGGTAGATCACGATCACCACGATGAACATCGCCTCGGCGAGGGTCTTGATGACCTCATCGATCGAATCGGTGATAAACTCGGTCAAGTCGGCGACGATCTTTGCGTTCAATCCGGCGGGGAGCTGCGCCTGGATCTCGGGCATGACGGCGCGGACGTTGCGCATGACGTCGATCGCGTTGGCGGTGGGCAGGGCGAAGATGCCGATGAACACGCCGTTCTGCCCCGAGAATTTCACGGAGCTGTCGTAGTTCTCGGCGCCAAGCACGACGTCGGCGAGGTCGCTGAGACGGACGAGTTCGTCGTCCTTTTCGCGGATGATGATGTTGCGGAAACCCTCCACGGAATTGAGGTCGGTCTGCGCGGTGAGATAGACGGTCATCATCGAGCCCTTGGTCTGGCCGACGGCGGAGAGGACGTTCTGCGAGGCGAGCGCGGCGCGGACCTCGGCGGCGCCGAGGCCGAGGGCCGCCATGCGTTCCGGCTTCAGCCAGATGCGCATCGAGAAGGTGCGCGCGCCGAGCACGTCGGCCTTCTGCACGCCTTTGACGGTGGAGAGCTTGGGCTGGACGACGCGGACGAGGTAGTCGGTGATCTGGTTCGCGTCCATCGTGTCACTGGAGAAGCCGAGATAGGCGGAGGCGGTGGTCTCGCCGACGGCGACGTCGAAGACGGGATCCTCGGCGCCGGCGGGCAGTTCGCCGCGGACCTTGTTCACCTTGGAGGTGATCTGGGTGAGTGCGTCGTTGGGATCGAAGTTGAGCCGGAGCCGGGCGGAGATGCTGGCGAAACCCTGGCGGCTGGAGGATTCGAGGTAATCGATGCCGTCGGCGGAGGCGATTTCGCGCTCGAGCGGGGTGGTGACGAAGCCGCGCACGAGGTCGGCGTTGGCGCCGGGATAGGCGACGCTGACGGTGACGACGGCGTTGTCGGTTCGTGGATACTGGCGGATGGTGAGCGCCTTGATCGCCTGGTAGCCGGCGAGCAGGAGGAAGAGGTATTCGCGGAAGAACTCCAGGCGGTCCACCGG
>CAZENI010000213.1:0-7406 GCA_964513055.1 uncultured Opitutus sp. | reverse complement strand
GCGAGCAGGAGGAAGAGATTGACCACCGTGGCGAGGACGGGGCGGCGGATGAAGAGGTCGGTGAATTTCATGGGGGCGGGCGGGCCGGTGGCGTCCGGCACGTGAGCCGGTTCAGCTCTGCGCGGGCTTCGGCGTCGGGCTGTTGGCGGGAACGACGGAGTTGTTGATCGTCACGGGCACGCCGTGGCGGAGCTTCATCTGGCCGGCGGTGACGACCTGATCGCCGGCGGCGAGGCCCTTCACGATCGCGATTTGATCGCCGCGCTTGGCGCCGGTGGTGACGAAGCGCTGTTCGGCGACGAGCTGCTTGGCACCGGCCGGGCCGGTCTTCTCGGTGACGACGTAGACGGAATTGCCATACGGGCTGTAGACGACGGCGGTGGCGGGCAGCTCGAGCACGGCGGTGGCGGCGGGCAGTTCGACGAGGACCTGGGCGAAGAGGCCGGGGCGGAGGAGTTCGTCGGCGTTGGGCACGAGGGCGCGGATGCGGACGTTGCGCGTGGTATCGCTCACGCGCGGGTTGATCGCCTCGATGCGGCCGGGGAAGGTGCGGCCGGGGAAGGCGTCGACGGTCACGCGGACCGGGAGGCCGGGCTGGAGCAGCGGGAGTTCCTGCTGGGGCAGGGCGAAGTCGACGTAGGCAGGGTGGACGGCCTCGAGGGAGACGAGCGGGTCGCCCTTGTTGAGGAACTGCCCGATGTTGATCTGGCGGATCCCGAGGCGGCCGGAGAACGGTGCGACGATGCGCTTCTTCGCGAGGGTGGCGCGGATGCCCTCGACGCCGGCGAGGGCCTGCGCCTGCGTGGCCTCGGCGGCCTCGAGTTCGACGGCGGTGTTGGTGTTGGTGGCGCGGAGGTCGCGGGCGCGCGCGAGTGAGGCGGTGGCGAGCTTCGCGGCGGCCTCGAGACTCTTGAGCTGCGCGCGCTCGGCGTCGGCCTCGAGTTCGACGAGGACGTCGCCGGCCTTGACGACAGCGCCGGAATCGAACGCGAGCGCGACGATGCGCCCGTCGATCTCGCTGCGCAGGGTGATGCCCTGAAAGCTCTCGACGGTGCCGACGGCCGAGAGCGTGGCGCCCCAGGTCTGGGCGGTGGCGGGCGCGGTCGTGACGGCAGCCGGCGGACGCTTCATCGCGGCCATGGCCGCGGCGCGCTGGCGCAGGGTGAAATATTTGTAGCCGAAGATCCCGCCGAGAACGGCGAGGGCGACGAGCGTGGTGAGAAGAACGCGAGTTTTCATGGCGACGGAAAGATTCAGGAGGCGGCGAGTTCGTAGGCGCCGCGCTGGAGGCGGTGGCAGGCGGCGAGCAGCTCGGCCTGCGCCGCGGGCTCAAGGTAGCGGGCGACCTCGCCCGCGGCGGTGAGGTAGCTGACCAGCGCCGTGTCGACCGTCGCGCGGCCGCCAGGCGTGAGTTGCAGGTGATGGACGCGGCGATCGCCCGAATCGCGCGTGCGCACCACGAACTGGAGGGCCTCGAGCCGGACGAGCGCATCCGTGATCGCGGCCCGCGAGACGGCGGCATAGCCGGCGAGATCGGCCGGGGTGACGGGCTCGGGATCGAGGGCGAACAACGCCACGAGGACGGCGAACTGGAGTTCGCTCAGGCGATACGCGGCGAGCGCGCGGTGCAGCGCGCCCTGCACGGCGAGCGCGGTGTCGAGGTGCGCGAAGACGAGCTGGCAGCGCGGGGCGTCGAGGCCCCTGCGCTGGCGGGCGACCGCGAGGAGCGTGCGACCCACGAGGCATTCGCTCCGCCGGCGGGGCGCGGCGCGCCGGGCGGGGAGCACACGGAGCGCGGCGACGGGCGGGCGCGGTGGTTTCATGCGCGCAGTATCGCCGATCGCGCGGCCGCGCAGAAATACTTCGTTAGCCTCGCGGCCGATGCCTTTGCGGCATCGCCGGCGAAGCGGGTGAACGGGCGCCGGGCGGGCGCCGGACCGGAGGCTCGGGCAGGTGCCGGCTTACTTCACCGCGGCCCAGACGCGCTGGACGTCGTCGTTGTCCTCAATCGCCTGGAGAAACTCGCCCACTTCGGCGCGCTGGGTGTCGTCGAGTTCGGGATACATCTTGGCGATGTAGCCGAGTTCGGCGGTGGTGACCGCCCAGCCGTTCTGCTTCAGCCAGGTCGCGACCGCATGGACGGCGGTGCGCTCCGTGAGAAAGCGTGCGCCGGCGTGACCTTCGGGAATGTCGTCGTTCTGGGCGTGCGTCAGCGGCTCGAATTCATTGGCGCCGGCCTCGATGCCGGCCGCTTCGAGATCGGCTTTTGCGTCCGGATGGTGGGCCTCCACGATCCCGACGTGGTCGAAGAGGAACTTGTTGCTGCCGGCGCCGCCGAGCTGGCCCTTCTTGAAGAGGACGCGGATGTCGCTCGAGCTGCGGTTGTGGTTGTCGGTCATCACCTCGATGATCAGCGGCACCTTGTGCGGCGCGTAGCCCTCGTAAACGACGTGCTCGAGGTTGGCGGCCTCGCCGCCGGCGCCGGAACCCTTGGCGATGGCGCGCTCGATGACGTCGCGCGTGACGCTGGCTTTCTTGGCTTTTTCCACCGCGGCGAAGAGCCGGGCGTTCGCCTCGAGATCACCACCGCCAAGTTTGGCGGCGACGGTGATTTCCTTGACGAGCTTCTGGACAACCTGACCTTTCTTCAGGTTGACGATTGCGCGTTTCGCGTGGAGCCATTGACGTCCCATGCGCGCGAGATTGGGAAGGGAGCAGTCCTCGGCAACGCCGAAGTGCGGAGGGTGACCGTAATCAGTTGTTGCAGTCGCCGCTGTAGCACAGCCAGCACATCAGCAGCACGATGACGGAGAAGATCGCGACCAGAATCATGAAACCGAAGTCAGAATAGAGCGGGGGAAACCAAGACGAAGCCCCTCCAAGCAAGCGGCCCGCCGGGGAGTGGCCAGCCCAAAGTCGGTAAATATCTTCGCCGCCCGCCGTTTTTTTTTGAACGCCCTGCGGGCCGCGCGTGGGCGCAGGTCCACCGGAGGGAGCGGTTTTGCCTTTGCGAGCGGCGGCGCGTTGCTTGAACTCGCCCCGCCCGTGATCCGCGAACTTCCCACCATCGTCCACCTCGACGCCGACGCGTTCTTCGTCTCGTGCGAGCTGGCGCTGCGGCCCGATCTGCGGGGCACCAAGTGCGCGGTGGGAGGTCGCGAGCGCGGGATTATCTCTTCCGCGAGCTACGAGGCGCGCGCGTGCGGAGTCTACACGCCGATGCCGACGCAGCGCGCCCTGAAAGTGTGCCCGGACCTCATCCTGCTGCCGCACACCGCGGGGCTTTACGGAAAGGTGTCGCACCGCATGTTTGACCTCTGCGAGACGCTCACGCCGCTGGTGCAGCGCAACTCGATCGACGAGGGCTACCTCGACCTCGCGCCGTGCGGCCTCCGCACCGGCGCGGAGGTCGAGGCGCGCGTGCGGGGGTTGCAGGCGAGGCTGTGGGCGGAGTTGCAGATTCCGGTCTCGTTCGGCCTGGCGACGAACAAACTCGTGTCGCAGATCGCGTCGAAGCTGCGCAAGCCGCGCGGTTTCGTGGTCGTGCCGCCGGGGACCGAGGCGGCGTTTCTCGCGCCGCTGCCGATCGGCAAGCTCCCCGGCGTCGGGGCCAAGACGGAGGCGGCGCTGGTCGGAGAACACCGCATCAAGGTCATCGGCGACGTCCTGCAGCGCAGCGAACGCGAACTGCAGGCCGCGTTTGGCCAGGGCTGGGCGGACCTGGTGGCGATGGCGCGCGGCGAGGATGAGCGAGCGGTGCACACGGAGCACGAGGACGCGAAGAGTTACTCGCAGCAGGAGACGTTCGGGCGCGACATCGGCGACTTCGCGGAGATCGAGCGCATTGTGAAGCGCATGGTCGACGAGCTGCTGCCGAAGGTGCGCGAGGATCGGAAACGCGTGCGCACGATGACGGTGAAGGTGCGCTACCCGGATTTTTCCCAGGAGTCCCACGGCCGCAGTCTGGCCACGGCGACCGATCTCGAGACGCCATTCTATCCGCTCGTCGCGCCGCTCCTGCGGGAGGCCTGGACGAAGCGGCGGCCGCTGCGCCTCGTGAGCGTGCGGTTCTCCACGGTGGAGGAGGCGGCGGTGCAGTTGGAGATGTTCGCCGAGGGTGACGAGAAACGACGCCGACTGGCCGGGGTGCTCGACAAGCTGAACCTCGGCGGCCGCGCGAGCGTCGTGCAGCACGGTCACCAGCTTGCCAAACCGCGCGAACAAACCTAGTTCCCGCCGTTCGACCATGCCGATCTACGAGTATTACTGTCCGGACAATCACACGCTCTACCAGTTCTACGCCAAAACGCTGGCGCAGGGTGCCCTGACCCCGAAGTGTCCCGACAACGCGAAGTATCGCATGAAGAAGGTGGTGTCGGCCTTCGCAATCACGAGCGGCGGCGCAAAGGACGAGCCGGCCGCGGCGCCGCCGTCAGCCGGGGCTGGTGGCGGCGATCCGGCAGAGGATGCCCGGATGGAAGCCGCGATGGGTGCGATGGAGAGCGAGTTTTCGGAAGTGGATGAGAATGACCCCAAGGCAATGGCGCGCATGATGCGCCGCATGTCGGAACTCACGGGCGAGAAGATCGACGGCGAGATGGAGGAGGTGGTGCGCAAACTCGAGGAGGGGGCGGATCCGGACTCGCTGGAGGATCAACTCGGCGGCGACGATGGGGCGGGCGCGGGCGGGGACGATCCCTATGGCGAAGGCATGGGGCCAGGTGCAGATGGCGCCAAGCCCGGCCCGAGGGAGCAGCGACATCGTTTCCGCATCCGCCGCACGCCGCCGCGCCGCGATCCACAGCTCTACGACTATTCGTGAGGAGAGGAAGAAACCGCCGATCACCGCTCATGGGCGCTAATGATTTGAGCTTCAGCGCCGATTCGCGCGAATTGGCGGTTTCCCAATGCCTTCGACCGAATTGCTGAATCGCATCGCTGCCGCCAAACGCGCGGTCCTCGCGCAAACCGAACTGCTGCACGGCGCATTCGGGCGCGCGGAGAGCAAATGGAAGTCCGATGGCTCCCGTGTCACAGCCGTCGACGTGGCAATCTCCGAGGGCATCTTTCGCGAGCTTGCCGCGCAGTTTCCCGGGGATCAGTTTTTCAGTGAAGAGCTGGCGGAGACCGATGCGCCGCTGGCTGTCACGGCGCGGTATTCGTGGGTGCTCGATCCGATCGACGGCACGAACAATTTCGCACTCGGCATCGTGCATTGCGCGATCGCGCTCGCACTCTGCGAGCGGGGCGAGCCGATCTACGGCGTGGTCTACGATTTGAGCCGCCGGACCCTGATGTGCGGCGGACCGGGGTTCGGGGCGTTCGACGGGGAGCGGCCCATGCAGGTGCGGGTCGCGCCGCCGTCACGCGAGACGCTGATCGGCTTTCACAGCCCGTTCGACAAGACGCTCGTGCCAATGGCCGGCGGGATCATTGCGAACTTCAAGATCCGAGGCCTGGGCAGCGCGACGCTGCATCTGGCCTACGTCGCGGCTGGCATCCTCGATGGATGCGTCGACTACAGCGTGAAGATCTGGGACCTCGCCGCCGCGATCCCGCTCGTGCGCGCCGCGGGAGGAGAAGTGCACTTCCTCAACGGCGAGCAGCTACCGTTGCGCACGTTCGACTTGAAAATGAAGCGCATCGTCTATGTCGCGGGCGGCGCGGCGATGTGCACGCGACTCCGGGCGCTGATGGAGGAGTGAAGCAGGAGACCAGGAAATCAGATGCGGAGGTGAGAATTCAGAAGCCAGGAAACCAGGAAGTAAAAAACTGGATTCCTGCTCTTTGAATTATTCGGGGGAGGTCCGATTCCTGGTTACTTGGCTTCCTGCTTAAACTCCCAGCTTCGGGCGCCCTAAACCTGATACGTCTGCAGCGGCACCGGATCGAGGATGCGCGTCTTGGGCATGAGCTCGGTCAGCTTCTGGGCGAACCAGGCGCGGGCCGGCGGATCGCCGTGCGTGAGCACCACGCAGCGGGCCTGGGTCTGGATCGCGAACTCGGCGAGTTCCTCGCGGTCGGCGTGGCCGCTCATTTCGAAGCGCTCGACGCGGGCCTTGATCTTCACCTTCACGTTGACCGCCTTGAAGAGGAAGTCGTCGCCCGGGTGCGCTCCGAGCAGCGCGCCGCCGGGGGTATCCGGATCGCAATAACCGACGAAGCCGATGGTATTGCGGGCCTGGCCCAGCAGGCCGGAGGCCAGCGCGTAGCTCGGCGTCCGCTCCACCATCATGCCGGAGCTGACGATGTAGAGGCCGTTGGTGCCGGGGTCCTCGCCCGCGGCGATCTTGCGCGGCGTCGGCTTCACCTTGAGTTCCTTCAGGATGTTCCGGTTGAACTGCACGTGCTTCGTCTTGCGCGCGATGTCGTCGAAATAGTCCGCGAGATCGACGCCGAGGCCGCCGGTGTAGATCGGGCAGTCCACCAGCCGGCCGAATTTCCGCGCGTCGTGGAGAATGGCGAACAACTCCTGCATGCGCCCGAGGGCGAACACGGGGATGAGGTAGCAGCCACCGCGCTGGATCGTGTCGTTGATCGAGGTGATGAGGCGCGCGATCTCGTGGACGCGCTCCTTGCCCTCGGGGCGCTCGGTGACGCCGCGCGTCGTTTCCATGATCAGCGTGTCGAAATGACCGGCGGGGAACTTCGCGCCCGCGAGCGTGCGCTGGTTCTCGAAGAGGACGTCGCCCGTGATGAAGATGTGGCGGTGCTTGTGGTGGATCTCCACCGCCGCCGCGCCGGCGACGTGACCGGCCGGGTGGAAGATCACCTCGATCTCGTCGCGGGAGCCGCGGAAGTGCTTCGCGTGGCCGAAGGGCAGGCCGATCATGCGCTTGCCGACCCGGTCGATGTCGTCGTGCGTGAAGAGCGGATACTCCGGGATGTTCTCCTCCTCCTTCTGGCGGAGCATGACGTTGGCGGAATTGTGCAGCATCCGCTCGATCAGCATCCGGCTGGATGTGGTCATGATGACCGGCGTGTTCGGGTGCTCGCGCATCACGACCGGCAGGCTGCCAATGTGGTCGAGATGGCAGTGCGTGATGATGATCAGATCGAGCGTGACGCCCCGGAGCGGCTTCAGGTCAGGTGCGGCGACGCGACCGACGCGCTTCGGATGCAGGCCGGAGTCGACGAGAATGTTGAGATCGCCGAGCTGGATGAACAGCGAATTGGCACCAATGCCGCCATCGCGGTTCAGGTCTGTGAGCTTCATGAACGGTCACAAAGAACAAAAAGCGCGCAGAAGAACGAGAACGAAAAACTCAGCTCCGCGGAATGTTCATGTCGAACGGCGGGAGGATGACGTGCACGCGGCCGCCGAACTCGTCGGCACCATGGAAACTCCCGTTCGCGACGGCGTCGCAGCCGGTCACGTGGTAGCTGTTGTAGGAGAACTGCTCACC